>NZ_JAYMGI010000002.1:951000-1268000 GCF_035825295.1 Actinacidiphila sp. DG2A-62 | reverse complement strand
CAGTCCTTCCACCGGGTGCTGCGCGGCGGCGCGGCGGCGCAGGCGCCCGCGCCCCGGGCAGCGGCGGAGGCCGCCGGCGCCGTCGACGTGTCCGGGCAGGAGCCGTCGTCGGTGGGCTCCGAAGTCGGTTGAAAATTTTCCCCGGCCGGTTGGTCAATCCGGCGCCCTCCCGTTCGTCGACGTGTCGAACCGCAGGACGAGACGAGGAGATGACGTGCCGTTCACCCAGGACGTGTCACCGGCCCCGCACCAGGAGGGCGGGCGGGACCGGTATCCCCTCTCGAGCCAGCAGGAGCTGTGGTGCGCCGGCGCGGAGTCGGGAGCGTTCGGGCCCCGATTCATCGTGACCAAGTGCCTGCGCATCAGCGGATACGTGGACGAGGTCGCGCTCCAGGGCGCACTGGACGACGTGGTGGCGCGGCACGAGATGCTGCGCACCGTGGTGGTGCGCGACGCCCGGCCGCGGTACCAGGAGGTCCGCCCGCCGTCGCCGGCGCCCCTGACGGTGCGCGACCTGCCCGCCGCCCCCGGCGAGGAACGGGAGGCGCTGGCACAGCAGTTGCTCACCGAGGCCGAGGAGAGCAGCGTCCCGGTCGAGGAACTCCCCCTGCTGCGCGCGGTGCTGGCCCGGTTCGACGACGAGGACGCGGTGCTGAGCCTGGTCACCCACCACACCGCCGCCGACGGCTGGTCGCTCCAGCTCATCCACCGTGACCTGGCGGCCTGTTACGCCCTGCGGACCGGTGAGGACGTCGCGCCGCTGCCGCCGGCCCGGCCCTACCGGGACTACGTCCGCTGGCAGCGGGACGCCACCGCGGGCCCGGACGCCGAGCGCAACATGGCGTACTGGCACGGGCAATTGGACGGCGCGCCCTTCTTCACGCTGCCCACCGACCGGCCGGTGCGGCAGGTGCACGCCGAACCGTACCGGGCGAGCAACCTCGTACTCGACGCCGAGGTGGCGGCGGACGTCGCAGGGCTCGCCAGGACCAGCCGCAGCTCCAGTTTCATGGTGATGCTGGCCGCGTTCTCCGTGCTGGCCCACCGGATCAGGGGCGGGTTCGACCCGGTGATCAACACCATCGTGCACGGCCGCGGCAAGCCCGAGTACCGGGACACCGTCGGGCCGTTCCTGAACTTCCTGCCGCTGCGCACCGACCTGTCCGGCTGTGCCACCTTCCTCGACGTGCTGCGCGCCACCCGCGCCACCTGCCTGGACGCCTACGCGCACGAAGTGCCGGTGCAGCTGCTGGAGGAGGCGATCCCGTCCCTGATGGCGCCGATGGCCGATCCGGCCAACTGCGACTTCATCTTCGGGTTCTTCGAGTCCCCGAGCCTGGACGCGGAAGGACCGGCCGATGACCCGTACCGGATCGCCGACCGCACCGTGGGGGTGCAGAAGCGCGAGACGGTGAGCGAGCAGATCCCCGGCGGCGCCGCCTGGAACATGGGAGTCGCCTCGACCGGGGAGATCAGGGGCGCCCTGCAGTTCAACCCCGAGGAGTTCGACGAGAGCACCGCCGCCGGCTGGGTCGCGGAGTATCGCCGGATCGTCGTGGCGGCGACGGCCGCGCCGGAACGCGAGTGGAAAGCGCTCTAGAACCTGATTCTGCCGACAAGTTGGGGAGAGTTCATGACGTCCTACACACTGGATGCGCTGAGCCCGGTGTTCGGCGCGACCGTCTCCGGGCTGGACCTCAGGGAACCGGTGGACCAGGCGACCGCCGACAGCCTGATCGACGACCTGACCCGCTACCGCGTGCTCGTGCTGCCCGGCCAGAAGCTGGACCACGCCGACCACGTGCGTTTCAGCCGGCACTTCGGACCGCTCGACGTCTACCCGGTCGCCCGGTACGTCGTGCCCGAGCACCCCGAAGTCCTGAAGATCAGCAACATCTTCGAGAACGGCGAGCCGATCGGCCTCTACGACGGCGACGACCAGGAGGAGTGGCACACCGACTACTCCTGGAAGAAGGTCATGAGCCGCGCCTCGCTGCTCTACTCCGCGGTGGCCCCCGAGGAGGGCGGTGACACCGTCTTCGCCGACGCCACCACCGCGTACGACGAGCTGCCGGCGGACATGAAGGAACGCATCGAGGACCTGCGGGCGGTGCACTCCATGGCCTACCTCGTCGACCAGGAGCTCAAGACCAACCCGCACAAGAAGCCGCTGACCCCCGAGGAGCGTGAGCGCACCCCCGACGTCGAACAGCCGCTGGTCAGGCGGCACCCTGTCACCGGCCGTAAGTCGCTGCTGCTCGGCAGCATGATCATCAGCGGCATCGTCGGCCTCGGCGAGGCCGAGTCGACCCGGCTGCTGGACGAGCTGCACGCCCACGCCACCGCCGACCGCTACCTCTACCGGCACCACTGGAGCGTCGGCGACCTCGTCATCTGGGACAACGACGCCACGATGCACACCCGCACCGCGTGCGACCACCGGCTCCACCACCGGCTGCTCTACCGGACCACGGTGATGTAAGGGCCGGCCCTCGTTCACGCACGAGTACGACCGACCGCACCGCAACCGTGCGCGGTGCGGCTCCGCAGACATGCCCGGGAACGGACCCCGGGGATGGGACACAACAGGAGGCAATCATGGTTGGGGCAATTCCGGGGAGCGTCGCGACGCAGCGCGGCATCACCGACGCGGACGTCGCCGCCGCCTTCCCGAGCGACGGCGCCGCGCCGGACGCCGCGGTGCGGCTCGAACTGATGGACCGGCTGCACAGCTACTACACCGCCTATCTGGGCGGTGCCGAATCGTTCCAGCAGGTCCCGCGGCTCAACGGCGACCCGCAGATCGCCGCCGTGGAGGACGCCTGGCTGCGCTGGGAGGACGGCCAGGTGGACACCGCCCTGCTGCCGGAGTCCGCGGACGGGCTCGCCGACTGGTTCGCCGCCCTGCGCGCCCGCCACGTGCAGCCGGCCTTCTGCCGTTACCTCGCGGAGGAGGCCACCCTCGACGAGATCGCGCTGTTCTTCCTCGCCGAGGAGCTCGTCGACAGCCGCTTCGACGACCTCGTCGCGCTCGCCCAGATCGGCGCCGGCGACGTCAGCAAGCTGACCATGGCGGAGAACTACTGGGACGAGATGGGCGAGGGCAAGCTGGAGCAGATGCACACCCGGCTGTTCGAGCACTCCGCTCGCTTCATGCGCGCCCGGCTCACCGACAGCGCCGTCGACATCTCGCACCTGGGCGGCATGGAGGTCTACGAGAACGCCAACCTCGTGCTGATGTACGGCATCCACCGCCACTTGGCGCCGCGCGCGCTGGCCGCGATGGGGCTGATGGAGTACAGCGCGCCGACCCGCTTCCAGGCGATGGTCGACGGCTGCAGCAGGCTCGGCGTGCCCGCCGACGTCATCCACTACCAGCGCATCCACGTCCACGTCGACGCCGACCACGGCGCCGAGTGGCTGGAGAACGTGCTCGTGCCGCTGGCCCACCACTCCCCGGAGGCGCTGCGCGAGATCGGCATGGGCGCGCTCACCCGCGAGCGGGTGGCCAACGCCTACTACGAGCGGGTGTGGCAGCAGATGCGGGCCGTGCGGTGACCCGGCGGTGCGGGCATGGAGCCTGAGGACTTCTACCAGGACGGCAGCCGCGAACTGCAGCGCCGCTTCGGCACCGAGGATCTGGCGGCGCACCTGTCGCGCCGCTACGTCTTCGACGTGCTGGAGGACGAGCACATGGAGTGGATCCGCGGCGCCGACGCGGTCTACCTGGCCACCGTCGACGAGCAGGGCTTCCCCGACTGCTCGTACAAGGGCGGCCTGCCCGGCTTCGTCCAGGTGCCGAACTCCCGGACCCTGGAGATCCCCAGCTACGACGGCAACGGGATGTACCGCACGCTGGGCAACGCCGCCGCGCGGCAGCAGATCGGCCTGCTCTTCCTCTTCCCCGGCGTGCCCGCCAAGCTGCGGGTCAACGGCAGCTGCGAGGTACTGACCGATCCGGCCGCCGTCGGCCCGCATCACGGCGCGGAGGCCGTGCTGAGGGTCGCCGTCCGCGCGGTCTTCGAGAACTGCCCCCGCTATCTGCACGACCCGCGGACCGGCGAGCACTCGCGGCACTGTCCGCGACCGGGCTACCGGCCCCCGGACCCCGACTGGAAGCTCAAGCCCGAGTACGACGGGCTGCTGCCGGTCCGACAACCCTAGGAGTACGCCACTGTGAGCGGCCGAACCATCATCGACCTGTCCCACCCCATCGAGCACGGCATGATCACCTACCCCGGCCTGCCGGGACCGGAGATCAGCGACCACATGTCCCGAGACGAGTCCCGGCCGCGCTACGCGCCGGGCACCGAGTTCCAGATCGGCCGGATCGCGATGGTGGCCAACACCGGCACCTATCTCGACGCGCCGTTCCACCGCCACCACGACGGCCCCGACCTCTCCGGGCTCGACCTGTCCCGGCTGGTCGACGTGGAGGGCGTCGTGGTCGACGCCACCGGCCCCGACCGGGCGATCGGCCCCGAGGTCCTGTCGGCGCACCAGGTGGCCGGCCGTGCGGTGCTGGTGCGCACCGGCTGGGACCGGCACTGGGCGACCGACAAGTACGGCGACCCCGGCCACCCGTTCCTCACCGCCGGGGCCGTGCAGTGGCTGGTCGCCCAGGGCGCGGCGGTGGTCGGCATCGACTCGGTCAACATCGACGACATGGCCGATCTGGCCCGGCCCGCGCACACCGGTCTGCTCGCCGCGGGGATCGCGATCGTCGAGCACCTGACCGCTCTCGAGCGGCTGCCGCAGACCGGCTTCCGTTTCCACGTCGCCCCGCCGCCGGTGGTGGGCATGGGCAGTTTCCCGGTCCGCGCCTACGCCGTCGCCGGGTAGCCGCACCCGGGCGCCACACCGCCGACTGTCCATCCGCAGCCCTCCCGTTCGTCGCACCCCCGGGAGACCGAACAGGCAACGAACAGCCATGACCGGCTGCGCACACGACGTGCGTCAGGCGCGAGAAGGCGCGAAGAAGGAGAAGACATCATGAAGTACCTGCTGTTGATCTGTGCCGACCCGAACACCGAGGTCACGCCCGAGGACGAGGCGGGCATGGCGGTCGGCACCGCCGACTGGGTGACGGAGATGGACGGGCGCGGGGTGCGGCTGCAGGGCAGCCGGCTGCGGCCGGTCAGCGACGCCACCACGGTCCGGGTGCGGGACGGCAAGGTGGCCGTCGCCGACGGCCCCTTCGCGGACACCAAGGAGCACATCGCCGGCTACGACATCATCGAGTGCGCCGACCTCGACGAGGCCATCGAGGTGGCCGGCAAGCACCCGGTCGCCCGCTTCGGCACCATCGACGTCCGTCCGTTCTGGTAAGTCGCGCAACGCCGGCTCGTGCGGGGCGAGCCGGATCCAGACCAGGAGCCGCGGCGGCCCCAGGCGGGCGGTGGCCCCACGACCAAGGGAGGGTCGGATCCATGACTCAGACAGCAGCAGGCGCGTCCGGTGAACTCCTGCAACCGCTCGGGCCCGAACTGCTCGCGCAGTACCGCCGTACGGGCTATCTGCTCCTTCCGCCGGACTTCCTGCCCGCGGACGTGCTCGGCACCGTGGCGCGCGTGATGCCTTCGGTGCTCGCCGAGGACAGCCCGGCGCGGATCCTGGAGCGCGACGGCAGCACCGTCCGCTCGGTCTACGGCCTGCACCGCACCCAGCCCGAGATCGCCGCGCTGACCCGGCTGCCCGCCCTGCTCGGCGCGGTCCGCCAGCTGCTCGGCGACGACGTGTATGTGCACCAGTCGAAGATCAACATCAAGGCGCCGTTCGCCGGCGACCAGTGGGAGTGGCACCAGGACTACGTCTACTGGCTCCAGGGCGACGGCATCCAGAAACCCGACCTGGTCAACGTGGCGGTCTTCCTGGACGAGGTCACCGAGTTCAACGGCCCGTTGACCTTCGTCCCCGGCTCGCACGCCGAGGGCCTGCTGGCCGGCACGGACGTCGACGGGATGCCGCTGGGCTACGAGGACGCGCCGGCCTGGGTCGCGACGCTGACCGCCGACGAGAAGTTCCAGGTCCGCCCGTCGATCATCGAGGAACTCGCCCGCGCCAAGGGGCTGGTCAGCCCCAAGGGACCCGCCGGCTCGATCCTCATGTTCCACCCGAACATCCTGCACTCCTCGGCCGCCAACATCTCGCCGTTCCGGCGGGCGATGCTGATGTTCGTCTACAACAGCGTCAGCAACAGTCCCCAGGACGTCGCCGAGCCCCGGCCGGTGTTCCTCTCCGATCCGGAGGCGGTCGCGCTCCAGCCCCTCTGACCGGGTCCGCGCACGCGCGGCAGGAACCACAGCACGTCAGAAGCACTGGACGACGGGACAGGGGGAAGCCGAACATGCCCGCATCCACGCAGACGGCCCCGGCCGCACGGGGGGAGGCATGACCGGCGGGGCCGCGCCGCTGCGCGGACCCCGCGTCTCCCACCCGGCGCCGCACGGCATCCCCGGACTGGTCCGCGTCCAGCGGCTGCGGACCCCCGGCGCGGTGGCGTGCTCCGACCCGCACCGGTCCCTGACCTACGCCGAACTCGACCTGCTCAGCGACGCCGCGGCTGCCTCGATCCTGCGCGCCACCGGTGGCCGCCGCGGCGCGGTGGTGTTACGGATGCCCCAGCAGAGCGACCTGCTGGTCGCCCTGCTCGGGGTGCTCAAGGCCGGTTGCCACTACGTGCCTGTCGCCACCGACGAGCCGGACTCCCGGGTCGCGGTGATGATGGACGTGGTCCGGCCGCTGTGCGCCGTCGTGACCGCGGATCAGAAGGCGGCGGCGCCGGCCGGTCTGCCGGTGGTCGTGGTGCCGCGAGACGTGGCGAGAGGAGACCGCGAGCCGGACGTCGGGCCGCTGCGGCCGGTGGCGGCGGACGACCCGGTGTACGCGCTGTTCACCTCGGGCTCCACCGGCACCCCCAAGGCCGTGCTGGTCGGCGCGGCCGCCCTCAGCAACCGGATCCTGTGGATGGCGCGGGAGTTCGGTCTCGACGCGGGGGACCGGGTGCTGCAGAAGACCCCCTACACCTTCGACGTCGCGGGCTGGGAGTTCTTCCTGCCGCTGGTCACCGGCGCGCGGTGCGTCTTCGCGCCGGTCGACGCCCACTACGACGCCCGCGAGATCGCCTCGGTGATCAGCGGGGAGCAGATCTCCGTCTGCCATTTCGTGCCGACCATGCTGGAGTCGTACCTGCGGCTCGCCCCGGTCGAGCGCAACACCTCGCTGCGGCTGGTGTTCTGCAGCGGGGAACAGCTCCCCTCGGCGCTCGCCGCCCGGTTCTCCGCACGGCTCGGCGCCGAGCTGCACAACCTCTACGGGCCCACCGAGGCGGCCATCGACGTCACCCACTGGCCGGTGCCGCGGGACATCGCACCCCACGACCCCATGGCCATCGGCAGGCCCATCGACAACGTCGACCTGCGCGTCCTCGGCGGCGACGGCGAGCCGGTGGCCGAGGGACAGGCCGGGGAACTGTGGATCGGCGGCGTCCAGGCGGCCCTGGGGTACGTGTCCCGCCCCGATCTGACCGAAGCCGCGTTCACGGTGCGCGACGGCGTGCGCTGGTACCGCACCGGCGATCTCGTCACCGTCCGGGACGGCCTGCTCCACTACCTCGGCCGCGCCGACGCCCAGTTGAAGATCCGCGGCGTGCGGATCGAGCCCGGCGAGGTCGAGGCAGTCCTGGAAACCCACCCCGCGGTCGGCCGCGCCACCGTCGTCCCGGTCCCGTCACCGGACGGCTCGGGCCCGGAGCTGGTCGCGGTCACGGTGCGAGCGGCGGATGAGGGGGACGCGCCCGGCCGCACGGAGCCGGGGGAGGCCGGTATCGGGTCCGGGGACGCCGGGTCCGAGGCGGCCGACCACGAGGTCCTCGGCTTCGTCGGGGAGCGCCTGCCGCGGACGTACGTGCCGCGGGCCCTGTGCTGGGTCGACCGGCTGCCGCTGACCTCCTCCGGCAAGGCGGACCGGCGGCGGATCGCCCAACTGGCCGCGCAGTGGTGGGAGTCGACGGCCTTGCGCGACGCCGACGCGACCGACCACGGCTCGGCCGACGCCCCGACCGGTGCGGCGGCCCCCGACCGCGCGGACGCCGACGACCGGGCGCCGGACGAGCTGGCGCGCGCCTGGTGGCGCGTGCTGCCCACCGCGCCCGGCGCGCGCCGCGACGACCTCGGCTTCCTGAGCCTCGGCGGCCACTCGCTGGCCGCCGCCACACTGCTGGCCAGGGTCGCGGAACTCCACACCGTCGACATCCCGCTCGCCGCCCTGCTGCGCGACAACGTCTCCCTGGCGGGGCTGCGTTCGTTGGTGACGGAGGGCGTGAGGGCGAGGGGCGCGGCCGGTGGCGGGGGCGGCGGCGTCGCGCATGACCGCGCGCAGGACGGCGCACCCGCCGGGTCGGCCGCGACGCCCGTGGCTGCCTCGCCCCGCACGCCGCGCGACCGCAGCCCGCTGACGCCCGCCCAGGAACCGCTGTGGCTGCTCAACCGCGCCCTGGCCGACGACTCGGGCAGCAACGTCGTCGGGGCGCTGGCCGTGCCCGCCGCACTCGCCCCCGCGGCGCTGCGCTCCGCCCTTGACGACGTGCTGGCCCGGCACGACCTGCTGCGGGCCGCCGTCCGCGTCCAGGACGGGACGCCGCACTGGTCCTACGCCCCGCACGCCGCGGGCCGCCTGGTGAGCCGGCAGGCCGTGGGAGCGCTGGACCAGGACATGTCCGGCGGCTTCGTCGCGGAGATCGCGCGGACACCCGTCCCGCTGGACCGGCCGCCGCTGATGACCGCCGGACTGCTGCGCGGCGCGGGGGAGTCGGTGCTCGCGCTGTCGCTGCACCACCTGGTCGCCGACCAGCGCGGCCTGGAACTCGTCCTCGCCGACATCGCCTTCGCGTACACCGCCCGTTCGGCCGGCGCGGTCCCCAAGTGGCCCGCCGAAGCGCCCAGCTTCGCCGACTTCGCGCACGGGCGCGCGGCCGCCGTCGGGTCGCCGGCCTGGCAGGCGGACCTGGCCCACTGGCAGGAGCTGCTGGACGACGCACCGGTCCGCACGGCGCTTCCGTTCCGGCTGAGCGGCCCGCAAGCCCCCACGCTGGCGGGGCGCCGCTTCACAGCGGCGCTCGGCGCGAGGACGAGTCGGCGGATCGACGCCCTGCTCGCCCGCGACGGCCACACCCGGGCCACCTACTTCCTCGCCTGCGTGGCCTCGGTGATCGCCGCGTGGTCCGGTGAGCAGACCGTCGCCATCGGGATGCCGGTGAGCCGGCGGGTACGGCCGCAGGAGGCCGAACTCGCCGGGCTCGTGCTCGGCACCGTCCCGTTGTGGCTCACCGCGGGCGAACAGTCCGACCGGGACGCCCTGTTGCGGCATGTGCGGGATCGCGCGCTGGAGGCGCTCGACCATCTCACGCCCACCTTCCAGGCGATCGTGCGCCAGTTGGGCCTGCCGCCGTCCCCGCGGGACAACCCGCTGTTCCAGGTGTGGGTGAACGACCTGAGCCGGATCGGTCCTCCCCCCGCCTTCGTCGGCGTCCCCGCGCGATGGCTCGACGTGGCCCCGCCCGCCGCGCTGTTCGACCTCAACTTCTACCTCCGCGAGGGCGACGACGGTCTGCGCCTGGAACTGGTGTGCCGTGACGATCTCTACGACGACGCGGTCGCCCGGGAACTGCTGCGCCAGGTCGCGGACACCGCCGCGGCGTTCGCCGACGAGACCGAGGCGCCCGGGCTGCCGCTGTCCGGCCTGGCCGGCGCCGCGTCCGCGGCGGCCCGGACGACGGCAGCGGCCGAGCCCGGGTTCGCGGCCACCCCCGTACCTGCCCCCGTACCCGCCCCCGCACCGGTGCCCGCGGTCCTCGCCATGGTCCGCGCGGCCGCGGCGCGCCGACCGGACGCCGTCGCGGTGTCCGTCGCGGGCGCCGTGTCCACCCAGGGCGCGGGCCGGGCAGGTCGCGTCCGCACCTACGCCCAGCTCCTAGCGGACGTCGCGCGGACGGCCGGCGCGCTGGCGGCGGCCGGAGCCGGGCCGCAGGACGTGGTGGAGCTGCGGGCCGGGCGGACCGCGGACCTGCCGGCCGCGCTGCTGGGCGCCTGGGCGGCGGGAGCCGCCGTCGCGGTCACCGACGGCGGGCTGCCGCCCGCGGTGCTCGACGAGCAGCGGCGGTTGCTCCGGCCCGCCGTCGTCCTGACGACCGGCCGCGGTGAGCCGCCCGCCCCGGTGACCGATCCGGTGCCGCGCCCGCTGCCCGGCGTCGGGCACGTGCTGTTCACCTCAGGCACCTCGGGCCGCCCGGCCGCGGTGAAGGTGCCGCCCGAGGCGCTGGCCGGCACTTTGGACTGGTACGTGCGGACGTACGGTTTCTCCGCGGCGGACCGGGTCGTGATGGCGGGCGGCCTCGGACACGACCCGCTGCTGCGCGACATCCTCGCCCCGCTGACGGTGGGCGGCAGGGTCGTCGTGCCGCCCGAGGACGTCTTCTCCGCGCCCGACCGGCTGTTCGCGCTGCTGCGCGACGAGCGCGTCACGGTCCTGCACGCCACCCCCGCTCTGCTGGAGCTGATCCTCGCGGGCCGCCCCCGGCCGGACTCCTTGCCGAGTGGCGGCACCGGCGGCGGATCCGGTCGTGGCCCCGGTGAAGCCCCGGGCGGCGGGCCCGGCACGGACCGGCTGGACGACCTCCGCCTGGTCGTGAGCGGCGGCGCCCCGCTGACCGCGGGGCTGGTGCGGGAGCTGCGCACGGTCACCGCCGCGCGCGTGGTCAACGCGTACGGCGCGACCGAGACCCCGCAGCTCGCCTCCGTCCACGAGGCGGCCGCCGCGGGCGGGTCACCGCCGGCCGGCCTGCCGGACGCCGCGGCGCTGCCCGTCGGCACGGGGGCGGGCGACGCCGAACTCCTGGTGCTGCGTCCGGACGGGACGCCCGCGCCCGTGGGGCACGCCGGTGAGATCGTGGTGCGCTCACCGCACCTGGCCGCCGGGTACCTGGACGGCAGTGGCAGGACCGGTGGTTTCACCGTCGACGGCGCGTTCCGAACCGGGGACCGCGGCCGGCGCGACCCGTCGGGCGCCGTGGTGCCCGACGGTCGGCTGGACCGCCAGGTCTCGCTGGACGGCCACCGCCTGGACCCCGAACAGGTCGAGCGCGCGGCGCTCGGGCACCCCGGCGTCCACCGGGCGCTGGCCCGGCTGATCCCGACCCCGGCGGGCTCCGCGCTCTCGCTGTCGGTCGTCGCACGGCCCGGCGGGGACCCGCTCGACATCGCCGACCTGCGCGGCCATCTGCGCCGCCACCTGCCGCGCTGGGCGGTCCCGACCGAACTGCGGGTGGTCGACGACGTCGAGCCCGGCCGGCGGCGCAAGGCGGCCGGACCGCACCCGGCGATCCCGTCCCCGCGCGCCCCTCGCGACGCGTCCCGCGCGGAGCAACTGGCCGACCAGATCGCGGGGTTGCTGCGCTCGGTCACGGGCGCCGACGTGCCGCGCGGAGAGAACTTCTTCGACGCGGGACTGACCTCGATGACCCTGGTCCGGCTGCACGCGCTGCTGTCCGAGCGGCTGGCCACCGACTTCCCGGTCACCGCGATGTTCGAGCACCCCAACCTGACGGCGCTGGCCCGCTTCCTGGCGGACGGGCCGCCCCCGGTTCCGCCACGGGAGGTCAGGTACCAGCCGCAGGCCGGCGAAGGAGCACACCAGCGGCGGCAGTTGCGCCAACGCATCCGACGAGATCTCGATCGAGGGCAGGCATGAGCAATCTGGCAGGGCATGAACCCATCGCCGTCATCGGGATGGCCGGCCGTTTCCCCGGCGCCGCCGACCTCGGCCGCTACTGGGCCAATCTGCACGACGGCGTCGCATCCATCTCGTTCCCCTCGGACGACGAACTGCGGGCCGCCGGCGTCCCGGCCGCCGCGCTCGCCGACGACCACTACGTCAAGGCACTGGCCACCGCACCCGACGTCGACGCCTTCGACGCGGAGTTCTTCGGCCTGACGCCGCGCGAGGCACGGATCTGCGACCCGCAGATCCGGCTGTTCCTCGAATGCGCCCACGCGACGCTGGAGAACGCCGGCTACGACGTGGAACAGCTCACCGACGTCGGGGTGTTCGGCTCGTCGGGCGCCGGGCGCTATCTCGACCTGGTACGGCGCAGCGAGGGTCTCGGTCCGCTCAGCAAGTCGGGGATGTCGCTGACCACGTGGAACTCCACCGACTACCTGACCTCCCTGGTCTCCTACAAACTGGGGCTGAACGGCCCCAGCCTCAATGTCGCGACGGCCTGCTCCAGTTCGCTGGTGGCTGTGCACCTCGCCGCCGCGTCGCTGCGCGCCGGTGAGTGCGAACTCGCCCTGGCCGGGGGGGTGGAGGTCGAGTTGCCGCTCGGCCACGGCTACTGGTGGGAGCCGGGCGGCACGCTCAGCCGCGATGGGCACTGCCGCCCCTTCGACAAGGCCGCCTCCGGCACCGTGTACTCCACCGGGGTCGGGATGGTCGCCCTCAAGAGGCTGTCCGACGCCCTGGCCGACGGCGACCGCGTCCGCGCGGTGATCCGCGCCACCGCGGTGAACAACGACGGTGGGGAGAAGGCCGGTTTCGCCGCGCCCAGCGTCTCCGGCCAGTCCGCCGCGGTCGCCGAGGCCATGGCCCTGGCCGACGTGACACCGCGCGACGTGGCCATGCTGGAGGCGCACGCCACCGGCACGGTGCTCGGCGACCCGATCGAGGTGGCCGCGCTCAAGGCGGCCTACGCATACCTCGGCGGGGGCGAGCCCGGCGGCACCGCGCTCACCTCGGTCAAGGGCAACATCGGGCACACCGTGCACGCCTCCGGCGTGGCCTCCCTCATCAAGGTCGTGCTGTCGCTGGAGAACGAGGTCATCCCGCCGAACGTCGGCTACCAGGACGCCAATCCCGCCCTCGGCATCGAGGACTCGCCGTTCCGGGTGCCTACCGTGGCCACCCCGTGGCCCCGCACCGCAGGGCGCTCCCGGATCGCCGCGGTGAACTCCTACGGCGTCGGCGGCACCAACGCGCACGCCGTCGTCGAGGCGGCGCCCGCCCCCGTGCCCGCCGCCCCGGCTCAGGACCGGCCGCGCGTGGTGGTGTGGTCGGCGCGCACCCCGCAGGCCGCCGACCGCTACCGCGAGAGCCTGGCCGAGCACTTCGCCGGGCCCGGCGCGCGGACCTTCACCGGCAGCGTCGCCACCTTGCAGCGCGGCCGCACCCCGTACGAGCACCGCGGCGCTGTCGTCGCGTTGGGGCCGCAGGAGGCCGTGTCGCTGCTCCAGGACCCGAGGTCCGCCGCACACTTCAGCACCCCGGCCCCCGGCGAGCGGAGCCGGATCGCGTTCCTCTTCCCCGGCATGGGCGTCCAGCAGGTCGGGGTGGCCCTCGACCTGTACGAGCGCTCGCCCGCCTACGCCGCCGCCTTCG
Organism: Actinacidiphila sp. DG2A-62; assembly: GCF_035825295.1. Lineage (NCBI taxonomy): Bacteria > Bacillati > Actinomycetota > Actinomycetes > Kitasatosporales > Streptomycetaceae > Actinacidiphila > Actinacidiphila sp. DG2A-62. The sequence goes on along the minus strand of NZ_JAYMGI010000002.1, from coordinate 1,254,572 downwards.
ACGCGTGCCTCGACCTCTTCGAGGCGCAGGGCGTGCCGCTGCGCGCGCTGTGGCGGGACGGCGACGAGGAGCGGATCAACGCCCCCGGCGCCTCCCAGCCGCTGATCTTCGCCGTCGAGCACGCGCTGGCCCAGACCTGGCAGTCATGGGGGATCACGCCTTCGGCGGTGCTCGGCCACAGCCTCGGCGAGATCACCGCGGCCACCGTCGCCGGGGTCTTCACCCTGGAGGACGCGGTCCGCGCGGTCGCCACGCGGTCCCGCGCGCTCCAGAACACCCCGCCGGGCGGCATGCTCGCGGTCGCCGCGTCCGCCGGTGACGTCGAGCCGTTCCTCACCGGCGGCGTACGCCTCGCGGTGGTCAACGGCCCCCGCCAGGTCGTCGTCGCCGGTCCCGCGGACGAACTCGACGAAACCGTCGCGGAGTTGCGGCGCGCCGGGCTCGCAAGCCGCCCGCTGCGCACCACCCACGCCTCCCACGCGCCCGTCGCGGGCTCCGCGGTACCGGTGTTCCAGGAGGTACTGCGCGGCATGCGGCTGTCCGCACCCACCGTCGACTTCTACTCGGCGGCCCGCGGCCGCAAGGTCGGCGCCGCGGAGGTCACCGATCCGGGCTTCTGGTCGCGCCAGCTTGTGGAGCCGGTGGCCTTCGCGGACGCCCTCGACGCGCTCACCGCCGCCGAGGAACGGCACGTGCTGGTCGAGGCGGGCCCCGGTCGGGCGCTGACCGTGGTCGCGCGCCAGCACCCGACGGTCGCCGAGGGCCTGGCACGTGGTGCTGCCGACGCTCGCCCAGCGCAGGACCGACCCGCTGGCCGACGTACGCTCCGCGCTGGCCGCGGTCGCCGCGTTGTGGACCGAGGGCCACACGGTGGACTGGGCCGTGGTCGAGGACCTCGCCGAGGTCGAGCGCACGCCGGTCCCCGGCTACCCGTTCGAGCGCGACCGCCACTGGGTCGACGCGGCTCTCCCCGGCGAGGAGGGCGACACCTCGGGCGCCGCCTCCTCGCCGTACAGCGTGCTCGGCTGGCAGGAGCGGCACCGCCGCCCGGCGCCGGCCGCGGACGGCGGCGCGCTCGCCGTCGCCCTGCTCCCGCAGGACGAGGACCGGGCGCGGACCGTCACCGACGCGCTGGCCGAGGCAGGGTTCGGCGTGGTCGCCCTGCGGCCCGGAGCACAGTACGCGGAGGGCGAGGCCGGCTTCACCGTCCGCACCGGCGAACCGTGGGATCTGGCACGGGTGTTCAGGACGCTGAGGGAACGCGGCGACGCGCCCGCGCTGCTCGTCCACGCGGGCACGCTGACCGGCCCTGACGACGGCGACACCCCGGCGGGCGACGATCTGGCGGGGCAACTGGCGGCCGGCTTCGCGGCCGCCTCCGAGCTGGTCCGCCAGGCGTCCCGCGCCTCGGCCGGCGGACCGCGCCCCGACCTGCTGGTGATCTCCGAGCGGGCCGTCGACGTCAGCGGGCACGACCCGCTGCGGCCCGCCAACTCCGCGCTGACCGCGCTGGTCAGGACGCTGCCGGCGGAGGACGTGGTGGCGCACGCCCGGCTGGTCGACCTGGGGGACTTCGTGGCCGCCCGCGACCTCGCCGAGGAAGTGCGCGACCGCGCCGGCGATCCGCTCGTCGCGCTGCGCGGCGACCGGCGCTGGGTGCCCGTGGAACGCCCGCTCGCCCTCACGCCTGGCACCGACGCCCCGCTGCGCGAGGGCGGCGTCTACCTCGTCACCGGCGGCACCGGAGGTCTCGGCGGCGTCGTGGCGAAGGCGCTGGCGGGGACCGGGCAGCGGCCGGTGCTGATCCTCACCGGCCGCAAGGCCACGCCGCACCCCGAACTCCTCGCCGAACTGGCCGAGTCGGGCGCGACGGCGGAGATCGCCGCATGCGACGTCGTCGACCGGACGGCGCTGACCGCCCTCCTCGACGACGTGACCCGCCGGCACGGCCCGGTGAACGGCGTCTTCCACCTGGCCGGCGTGGCGGGCAGCGGCATGGTCGCGTTCACCTCGACCGCCAAGGCCGCCGCGGCCTTCGAGCCCAAGGCGCACGGCGCGGTCGCGCTGGCCCGCGCGTTCGCCGGCCGCCCGCCGCTCGACCTGTTCGTCGCCTTCTCCAGCCGCTCCGTCCTGGAGGGCGTGGCCGGTGGCGCCGACTACGCCGCTGCCAACGCGGTGCTCGACGCGCTGGTCCGCTCCGGCGTGCCGACCGCGGAGCGGCTGCTCACCGTGGACTGGCCGCGCTGGAAGGACGTCGGCATGGGCGTGCCCGTCGACCCGGGCGCGGGCCTCGACCCCGAGCGCGGCGGAGCCCTGCTGCTGGAACTGCTCGCCGCCCGCACGCCCCGGCAGGTCGCCGTCCGGCACTTCGCCGACGGGCGCCCCACTGCGGCGCACCCGGCCGCGCGCGCCCGGACAGCACCCGCGCCGCGCCCCGCCCCGGTGGCCGCCGCGCACGGCGGCGCCGGGCCCGCGACCACCGCGGACCGCCTCGGCGCGCTGTGGACGGCGCTGCTCGGGCGCACCGAGATCACGCACGACGCGGACTTCTTCGACCTGGGCGGCAACTCGCTGACCGCGGTGGAGCTGATGTCCCGGGTGCGCGACGAGTTCGGGGTCGACCTCGGCATCGTCGTGCTCTTCGACCACCCCACTCTGGAGGCCCTGGCCGACCAGATCGACCGGCGGGAGGCGTGATGGGCACGCAGGAGACGGACGCACAGGCGGAGCGGGCCCCGGCACCGGACGCCCGGCCGGGCCCGGACAGACCCGGGCCCCGCGGCGGTGAACGGGAGCAGGGCGCCCATCTGGTCCCGCTGACCGGAACCGGCTGGGCGACCTGGCGGGACGTGGTGCTGCGCGGCACCGGCTTCCCCGCCGAGCGCGTCCAGGTGCTGACCGACCCCGCGCTGGCAGCGGCCGCCGACGCCGCGGCCGGCGACCCCGCGCTGCTGGACGCCTACCGGGAGGAGTACGCGGCCGCCACCGGCCGGCTCTCCGCGGCCGTGCGGACCGTGGCGCAGGACCCCCGGTTCCGCGAGGCGGTCGCCTGGCAGAACCCGAAGCTGGTCAAGCTGTGCCTCGACAAGCTCGCCGCGGGCGAGCCGCGCAACGTCCGCGGCCGCAACCACGAGCTGACGGCCGCCAGCTACCTCCAGCGCTACAGTCTGAAGAACGACACCATCGGCTTCGTCGGACCGGTCGGCTGGGCCCGCTGGACCGACGAGGGCAGCCCGCTGGAGCTACGGGTCGGGGACGAGTTCCTGGCCCGCCGCACCGTCTACTTCGAGATCTGGGCGATCGACGCGGTCGCCCGTACGCTGTCCGCCGACCCCGAGGTGCGACCCTGGCTGGTGCCCCGGCTGTTCGCCGCACACCAGCTGGAGGGCTCCACCCTCCAGATCCCCGGGCGGGCGCCGGTGGCGCTGACGCCCGCGGAGGCCGAGGTGCTCTCGCTGGTCGACGGCGTCCGCTGCGTCCAGGACGTGGCCGCCGAGATGACCTGGTCGGAGTTTCCCGAACTCGGCGAGCCCGCCGCCCTGCTGGCGACGTACGACGACCTGGTCGGGCGCGGGCTGCTGCGGCTGGACCTGGTCGGCGCCATCGAGGCGTTCCCCGAGCGGACCCTGATCAGGCGACTGGAGCGGATCAAGGACCCCGAGGCCCGCGAACGGGCCCTCGGCGTCGTCGGCCGACTGGTCGACGCCAGGGACCGGGTCGCCGCCTCGGCGGGCGACGACGTGGCGCTGGAGGCCGCGCTGTCCGCGCTGGCCGAGACCTTCCACGACATCACCGGCCTGGACGCGGAACGCCGCGCCGGGCTCACCTACGCCGGCCGCACGCTGGTGTACGAGGACACCGTCCGCGGCGTCCGAGTCGACCTCGGCCCGGAGTTGCGCGAGGAACTCGGCCGCCCGCTCGCCCTGCTGCTGGACAGCGCCCGCTGGCTGGTCGCCGAGATCGGCGAGGAGTACGACCGGCTGTTCCGCGAACTCTACGAGCGCCGGGTCGCCCAGTCCGGCAACCCGGTCGTGCCGCTCGCCGCGATCCTCAGCCTGGCCACCCCGCACCTGTTCTTCAACACGCGGGCGCTGTCCAAACCGGTGCGGCGCGCCGTCGACGAGTTCCAGCGCCGCTGGGCCGCGGTCCTGCAACTCCCTCATCAGGACGCCCGGGAGGTGCAGCGGAGCAGCGCCGAACTCGCCGACCGGGTCGCGGAGTTCTTCCCGCCGCGGCCGGTCCCGTGGGTCACCGCCATCCACCACTCGCCGGACTTCATGCTCGCCGCCGCGGACGAGGCGGCCGTCGCCCGCGGCGACTTCCTGCTCGTCCTGGGCGAGCTGCACCTGTCCTTCAACACCATGGAAAGCCGGGTCTTCGTGCAGCAGCACGACGATCCGCCGTCGATGCTCGCCGCGGCCGAGACCGACCTCGGCGACCGGCGGATCTACGGCATCCCGTCCCGCGAGACGCCCGGCGTCAGCTCGCGGGTCTCGCCGCCGTCCGCGCTGCTGTCGCCCGGGTACACCTACTGGACGATCCACCCGGAGTCCGTGCTGCCGCCCGGGCCGATCATGCCGGCCGCCGACCTGGAGGTGCTCCGCGAGGGCGATCGGCTGATCGCCCGGTCCCGCACCGGCTCGTTCCGCGCGCCGCTGTCGAAGATGTTCGGCGAACCGCTGGCGGCCGCGGCGGTCAACGCGTTCAAGCCGGTCTCCCGTGGCGCGCACAGCCCGCGGATCACCGTCGACCGGCTGGTGATCGCCCGCGAGTCGTGGAGCTTCCCGGCCGCGGAGGTCGTCTGGGCAGCGGTCAAGGACGAGTCCGAGCGCTTCCTCGCGGCCCGGAGCTGGCGCATCGAGCACGGCTTGCCGGAACGCGCCTTCTACAAGGTCCCGGTGGAGGACAAGCCGACCTTTGTGGACTTCGGCAGCCTGGTCTACGTGAACATCGTGGCCAAGTCGATCCGCCGGTCAGCGGAGGAGAACGGCTCGGTGAGCCTCACAGAGATGCTCCCCGACCGTGACGAACTGTGGCTGAAGGACGCAGAGGGCGCCCGCTACACCTCCGAGCTGCGGATCCTGACCGTCGACCGGGCGGCGGAGGAAGCCTGATCCGCCGACCGGGCGGACGAGTTGGCAGCGGGGTGTCCAGCGCGCGGGTCCCCGTTCGTCGTAGGGGTCGTAGGGCAAGCAGGCACAAGCAGGCACAAGCACAGCACATCGGAGGAGCGCACGTGATCAAGGCACTGAGCGAGATCGAGGTCATCACCCTGTTCGTCGAGGACCTCCCCGCGACGAAGACCTTCTACACGGAGGTCTTCGGCCTGGAGGTGGTCTACGAGGACGACGAGTCCGCGGTCGTGAAGCTGAACAACCTGATGATCAATCTGCTGGATGTGTCGGAGGCGCACGGGCTCATCGCGCCGGCCAGCGTCGCCGGACCGGGGACGGGCGCCCGCGCTCTGCTGACGATCAACGTGAAGGACGCGAACGCCGTCGCCGCGGAGCTGGAGCAGCACGGCGTGAAGCTGATCAACGGCCCCGTGGACCAGCCCTGGGGCCGGCGCACCGCGGCCTTCGCCGACCCGGCGGGCAACGTCTGGGAGATCGCGCAGGAGATCGCGCAGGACTGATCCGCCCCGCAGTCGGCCGATCCGACGCAAGCCTTTAGCCGCCCGCAGTCTCCCGAGAGATCGAGGACCCCGCAGATGTCTGAAGTTGTCGAGCTCATCGTTCCCAACAGCGCCGAATACCACCTGCGCAACCCGGCGCTGAACCTCACCGGTGACGAGCGGGAGCGCGTGGTGCGCTTCAGCGGCACGTACGAGTGCGAGCACGCGGTCTTCTGGACCGACAATCCGCGGGTGATGGTTCTGCCCCTCGGCTGGAACGAGCAGTGGTACGCCGACATCCACCGGGAGCTGGGTCTGACCCCCGCCCCGGTGGTGTCGCCGGCCATGCGCACCGGCCTGCTGGTGGAGGACCTGCTCAAGGACGGCGAGGCGCAGTACGAGCTGCGCAACCACCTGTCCGGCCACGACACCGTGCGGCTGCTGATCGTCGGCCCGACCCCGGAGACCTATCTGCTCGCGGCGATGCTGCGCGGCTGGGGTCTGACGGTCGAGCTCGACCACCTCCCTGAGGACGACTACTGGGCCAGCCTCTACCTGGACTCCAAGGTCAGCGCCCTCGACCTGGCCCGGCAGCTGCCGGACATCCGGGTCGCGCAGGGCATGGTGGTCGGCAACTGGGTCGAACTGCGCGGCGCCCTGCGGGCGATGACCGCCCGGCACGGCCGGGTGATCGCCCGCACCCTGTTCGGCGTCGCGGGCGACGGCTCCGCGGTCGTCTCCGACACCCCCGGCAGCGTCGAGGAGTTCCTCGACAACGCCTCCCGTGACTCCTTCTTCGCCTTCCCCATCCTCATCCAGCAGTTCGTCGAGCACGCCGAGGGCATCGGCTGCCCGGCCGCGGACATCCTGGTCGGCGAGGACGGCGTCGAGGACGTCGTGTGGTGCACGCTGACCGTCGAGCACGGCTACTCCTTCCGCAGCGTGGACGTCGGCCAGGGCGCGCTGCCCCCAGTGTGGGGCGAGCGGCTCACCAAGACGGCGCGCGAACTGGGCGAGGCGGCGCACAAGCTGGGCTACCGCGGCTGGATGTGCTGCGACTGCGTGGCCGGCGCCGACGACCAGCTCTACGTCACCGAGATCAACGCCCGCCGCAGCGGCTCGCTGCACGCGGGCGGCCTGCTGCGGATGTGGGGCGCGGAGAAGGAACTCACCCTGTCCGCGCACTTCATGATGCCGGTCGCGGACGGGACCACGTACGAGGACCACATCCGGCCGGTGTTCGAGCGGCTGTGGAAGTCCGGGGTGCGGGCGTACCCGACCAGCGTGCGGGCGCTGCCGTGGCCCGACCCGATCATCGCGGTGATCGCGGCGGCGCCGACCGCCGAGGAGGCCCGGCAGATCGTGGCCGGGATCCAGCAGGGCATCCACGAGCTGGCCGGGGCGCCGTCCCCCAAGCACCCCTTCGCCGGCGGCGCTCCCGAGCCCGTCGAGGTGCCGGTGCCCAGCGGCGCCTGAGGCCCGCCGCAGCAGGCAGACACGTACCACGCAGGACGCATGACGCACCGCGAACAGCGCACCGCGTAGAACGCACCGCCGCGAAGGAGACGTTGCCGTGAGACGTAGTCGTGAAGTGCACCTGGTGTCGCGCCCGACCGGGAAGCTGCCCGCGCCGGGCGACACGAAGATGGTCGAGGTGCCGGTGCCGGCCCCGCGCCCCGGCCAGGTCGTCGTGCGCAACCTGTTCATGTCCATCGACCCCGGTCTGCTGCTGCGGATGAACGACCTCAGCAAGGTCGACATCCCCGACTACCAGCCGGGCGAGCCGATGTGGTGCGACGCGATCGGCGAGGTCGTCGAGACGGCGGACGACGGTCTGGACGTCGGCGACATCGTGTGGCACCGCTTCGGCTTCCGCGACTACGCGGTCGAAGCGGCCGCGGAGTTCCGCCGCGTCGACCCCGACCGCTACCCCTCGCTGACCCACCACCTGTGCTTCGGGCTGACCGCGTACGTCGGTACGCACGTCGCGCAGATCCAGCAGGGCGACACCTTCTGGGTGTCGAGCGCGGCCGGGGGAGTGGGCACCATGGCCGGGCAGATCGCCCGGCTGCGCGGCGCCACCCGGGTGATCGGCTCGGCGGGCACACCCGAGAAGGCCGCCTATCTGCGCGACACGCTCGGCTTCGACGTGGCGTTCGACTACCACGACGGCATCCGACAGCACCTGGACGGCCTCGACGTGTACTTCGACAACGTCGGCGGCTCCCACCTGGAGGCGGCCATCGACGCGCTGAAGCCGCACGGCCGGATCGTCATGGGCGGCGGCATGCAGGAGATCAGGACCGGCGTGCCGCGGGGACCCGCCAACATCCTGGCCGTGATCGGCAAGCGGCTGAGCCTGCTCGGCTTCTACACGTTCGACCACACCGACCTGTTCCCGGAGTTCGATGAGCAGTTCCCCCGCTGGGTCCGCTCCGGCGAGGTGGTCGTCGCCGAGACCATCGTCGACGGGCTGGAGAACGGCGTCACGGCCGCGGTGAACCTGCTCAACGGCGTCTACACCGGGAAGGTTGTGCTCCGCATCTGACCGTCCGGTGTCCATCCGGCGGACCGCGGTTCGTCGATGCAGCAACGCAAGCGGTCCGGCCGCCGCCACGGCCGGCTCCGCGAACCCGAACGACCCTGCGACGACGCGGTGGTGCAGTGACCATGACGGTGATGCGGAGGCACGGAGGACCGATGACACACGATCTGGAACGCGGCGGAGCCGCCCCGTACCGCGACCCCGGCCGCCGCCCGGACCGCGACCGTGGGCGCGGGCCCGAAGGACGTGTGCGGTGACGCCCCGCGAGGAACGCAGCGTGCCAGGCCCAACTGGCCCTGGCACGCGTCGACATCACCGTGCTCACCCGGCGCGCCGGCGCCCCGCTGATCGCCCTCGACGTGTTCGTGAACGTCCTGCTGGGCGCGCTGCCCGTGGTGTTCGTCGTCGCCGCGGCCGTGGTGCTCGGCCGGGTACCCGCCGCCGTCGACGGGGGACTGGGTTCGCACGCCTGGGACTCGCTGCTGCACGCCTTCTTCGTCGCCGCGGGGGCCTTCATCGGCCAGCAGATCGTCGCGCCGGTCCGCGAGTCGGTCGGCGAACTGGTCGCCCGGCAGGTCGACGGCCGGGTGATCGACGACGTGATGGCCGCGGCGACCAGCACCACCGGCGTCGGGCCGCTGGAGGACCCGCGGGTCATCGAGGACCTGCGCACCGCGGCCCGCGAGCTGGAGACCTGGGTGCAGAGCCCCGGCCAGGCGTGCGCGGGACAGCTCGCGCTCCTCGGCCGCTACACCCAGCTCGCCGGGTACGCGGGCGTGGTCGGTGCGGTGTTCTCCTGGCTGGCCGCGGCCGGGCTCGTCGTCGCGGTGATGCTCTTCCGTTACGGCCTGCGCGGCGGCCTGCGCAAGTACGCCGACGTCCGCTTCCAACTCGACGGCGCCGAGCTGAAGAACGACTACCTGAGGGCGCTGACCATCGACGCCGAAGCCGCCAAGGAGATCAGGGTCTTCGGCCTGATCGACTGGCTCCGCGAGCTGTGGCGGCGGAACTATCTGGAGTGGCTGGAACCGCTGTGGGCGGCCCGCAGGCGCATCTACCTGTGGCCGTTCGTGTGGTTCACCGCCTGGGGCATGGCCGTCACCGCGTCGGTGATGGCGCTCGTCGGCCACGCCGCCGCCGACAGCGGCTCGGACCTCACCCTCACCGACTTCGTCATGGTGATCACCGCCGCGCTCAGCGCGCTGAGCCTCGGCGAGTTCTACCGCGAGTCCGACCTGCCGACCGCGGTCGGCATGCACGCCTACGACGCGGTGCGCCGCTTCTTCTCCGGTATGGCCGGCGGCGAGCCGGACGCTGCGCGGACCGTGGAGGACTCCCGCGGAGCCGCGCAGGACGGCGCCGACACCGAGGTGCCGGAGCCGACGGGGACCATCCGCTTCGACAAGGTCAGCTTCCACTACCCGGGCCAGCAGCGGATGATCCTCGACGAGCTGGACCTCACCCTGCCGATCGGCCGGTGCACGGCCCTGGTCGGGGTGAACGGCGCGGGCAAGACGACGCTGGTGAAGCTGCTCGCCCGGCTCCACGAGCCGACCTCCGGCGCGATCCTGCTCGACGGTGTCGACATCCGCACGTATCCGGTCGAGGCGTGGCGGGCCAAACTCGGGGTGATCTTCCAGGACTTCGCCCGATACGAGGTGTCCGCCGCCGACAACGTCGCCTTCGGGTCGGTGGCCCACGTCGACGACCGCGAGGGCGTGCGTGCGGTCATCGAGGCGGTCGGCCTCGACGAGGTGCTCGACGGCCTGCCGCGCGGCATGGACACCCCGCTGGCCCGCCACCTGGACGGCGGCGCGGACCTGTCCGGCGGCCAGTGGCAGCGGATCGCGCTGGCCCGCGCCCTGTTCGCGCTGCGCCACGGATCGCCGGTGCTGGTGCTGGACGAGCCGACCGCGAGCCTGGACGTCCGCGCCGAGGCCGGGTTCTTCAAGGAGTTCACCGACATCGCCCGCGGCGCCACGACGCTGCTGATCTCGCACCGGTTCTCCACCGTCCGGCAGGCCGACCTGATCGTCGTGCTGGAGAACGGCAAGGTCACCGAGCACGGCAGCCACGAGGAACTGCTGGCCGCCGAGGGCCGCTACGCCCACCTGTTCAGGCTCCAGGCGGACCGCTTCACCGACTCCGGCGACGATCCCGAGGGCGGCGCGGACGGCGCGCCAGCACAGAACGAAGAGACCGTGGAGAGGGCGCTGTGAAGGAGACGCTGAACGGCTCGTGGCGGCTGCTGAAGATCGCCTGGAAGGTCGACTGGCGCAAGGCGCTGACCGCGATCGTGCTGATGATGGCCGGCGCGGTGGCGGCACCGCTGCTCGCCGCGTTCCTCGGCCTGATGACCGACGCGGTCGTCGACGGCCACTCCGGCGACGCGGCCGGGTACGGCGTGGTGGTCGCCGTGCTGGCGATCGTCACCCTGTCCTTCGGGAACTTCGCCCACGTCGCCTACTTCGAACTCGCCGAACTCGCCGAACTCGACTTCGTCGAGGACCTGATGACCCTGTCCAACGGTTCGGAGGGCATCGAGCACCACGAGCGGTCCGACTACGCCGACATGGTGACCGTGCTCGGCCCGGAGAGCAGGCGCTTCCCCAACGCCTTCCAGGCGCTGTTCGCCACCTTCGGGCTGATCCTCGCGGTGATCTTCACCGCGGTGCTGCTGGCCCGGCTGGACCCGCTCCTGCTGCTGCTCCCGGTTGCCGCGGTACCCCCGCTGCTGGCCGGACGCAAGGCCGAGCAGATCAACGATCAGGCGAGGACCGACACCGCGGAGTCCACCCGGATCGCGCTGAACCTCTTCCGGCTGGCCTCCTCCGCGCGCTACGCGGGCGAACTGCGGGTGTTCCAGATGAGCGGCGAGCTGCGCCGCCGCCACGCCGAGCTGTGGGCCGACACCAGCCGCGGGCTGTGGCGGGCCAACAACAAGGCCGCCCTGGTCAGGGCCGGCGGGCAGATGATCTTCGGCCTGGCGTACATGGGCGCGATGATCCTGGTGATCCGCGAGGCCATCACCGGCCACCACAGCGTCGGCGACGTGGTGCTGGTGATCTCGCTGGCCACCCAGGTCAACCGGCAGGTCGCCTCCGCGGTCAGCCTGCTGAGCGACCTTCAGCGGATGGCGGGCACGCTCCGCCGCATGGACACCGTGCGCGACCTGGTGGCCGTCGAGGAGACGCTGCCGGTGGACCGCACCCCCGAGGAGCGGCTGTCGCAGGGCATCGAGCTGCAGAACGTCGCCTTCACCTACCCCGGCACCACCACCCAGGTGCTCAGTGACGTCTCGCTCACCCTGCCGGCCGGCGCCACGGTCGCCATCGTGGGGGAGAACGGCGCCGGCAAGAGCACCCTGGTCAAGTTGCTGTGCGGGCTCTACCGGCCGTCCGCGGGCCGCATTCTGGTCGACGGCGCCGACCTGCGCCGGCTGCCCGCCGAGCAGTGGCGACAGCGGATCGCGGCGGGCTTCCAGGACTTCGTGCGCTACGAGCTGACCGCGGGCAGCACCGTCGGGCTCGGCGACCTGCCGCGCATCGACGACGCGCCTGCCGTGACCACCGCGCTGGAACGCGCCCATGCCACCGACCTCATCGAGCAGTTGGAGTCGGGCCTCGACACCCAGCTCGGTACCAGTTACACCGAGGGCGCGGAACTATCCGGCGGCCAGTGGCAGAAGCTGGCCCTCGGCCGCGCCCTGATGCGCGAGACGCCGCTGCTGCTGGTGCTCGACGAGCCGACCTCGGCGCTGGACCCGGAGGCCGAGCACCACCTGTTCGAGCGGTATGCGGAGCAGGCCCGCCAGGTCCGCGAGACCACCGGCGCGATCACCCTGTTCGTCTCGCACCGCTTCTCCACGGTCCGCATGGCCGACGTGATCGTCGTCGTCAAGGACGGCCGGATCGTGGAGACCGGCGACCACCAGACCCTCGTCCAGAGCGGCGGCCTGTACGCGGAGCTTTTCGAGCTCCAGGCCCTCGCCTACAAGTAGACCGGCGCGGCCGGAAGGACCCGCTCGCACCACCGCACCACCGGGGGACCACTCCACCGCACGACCGCACCACACGGCGCGCATTCCGCCTCACGGCGGGGTGCGCGCCGTCCGGCTGTAGGGCCCATGTTGCACCAGATGCCAGAAGACGAAAGAGGGGACCATGCGAAGACGCTTCGCGATGCTCGTCACCACGGCTACCGTTGCCGCGGTCGCAATGACCGCACAGCCCGCCGCCACCGCGGCCACCGCCGCGCACGCCCACGGCGTGCCGGCCTTCGTCGCCGCAAAGGCACTGGCCAGGAGCGTCACCTCCCGCGCAGTCATGGCTCACGAGCGGGCGCTGGCACGCATAGCCGACCACAACGACGAGGTGCGCGCCTCCGGCACGCCCGGATTCGAGGCCGCGGCCCGCTACGTGGAGGGGACGCTGCGCGACGCGGGGTACTCGGTGAAGGAGCAGGGCTTCACCTTCCCGTTCTACGACGAGCTCGCCCCGCCGGTGGTCGACGAGGTGTCCCCGGCGCCGGTCGCCTTCACCACCACGACGTTCGCGTACTCCGGCAGCGGTGACGTGACCGGTCCGCTGGTCCCGACCACCAACGTCATGGTCCCGCCCGCGCCGACGCCCAGCTCCAGTTCCGGGTGCGACGTGGCGGACTTCCCGCCGGTCGGCAGCGGGGAGCGGCCGATCGCGCTCGTGCAGCGCGGCACCTGCGCCTTCGAGACCAAGGTGCTCAACGCCCAAGCGGCCGGTTATGCCGCGGTGGTCATCTTCAACGAGGGTCAGCCGGGCCGCGACCAGGCCGAGGGCGGGACCGTCGGCGAGACCGCCGCCGTCCCGGTCGTGGGGATGCTCAGCTACGCCGACGGGGCCGCGCTGTACAACGCGGCCAAGTCCGGGCCGGTCACCCTGCACGTGCGGACCAGCACGCGGAACAACCCGAACGCGACCACCGAGAACATCATCGCCGAGAGCAAGGGCGGCGACCCGCGGCACGTGCTGCTGGTGCACGCCCCGCTGGACGCCCTGCCGACCGGCCCCGGCATCAACGAGGACGGCAGCGGGGTCGCGGCCGCCCTGGAGATCGCCGAGCAGATCCACCGGCTGCACCTGAACCCGCGGTACAAGATCCGGTTCGTCTTCTTCGGCGCCGAGGAGACCCGGGCGGTGCGCGACCCCGACACCGGCCAGATCGGGCTCCAGGGGTCGTACCACTACGCGCAGTCGCTCAGCGCGGCCGACCTGGGCCGCATCTACGCGGGCATCGACCTGGACTCGATCGGCTCGCCGAACTACGTCCGGTTCGTCTTCAACGGCGACGGCCCTCCCGGATCGGTGCAGATCCAGCAGCTGTTCAACGACTGGTTCCAGGCACGGGGACTGGCGACCGAGCCGATCGAGCCGACCACGTTCGACGGCGCCTCGCTCGGTCCGCTGATCGACGCCGGCGTGCCGACCGGCGGCCTGTTCGGCGGCGCCGCCGACCTCAAGACACCGCAGGAGGCCGCCACATACGGGGGAACCGCGGGGGTGTCCTATGACGCCTGCTTCCACGCGGCGTGCGACGACATCCACAACCTGAACCCCAAGGCGCTCTCGGAGTTCAGCACCGCGGCGGCCGACGTCATCTGGCGGCTCGCCGCCGAGGGCCTGCCGCCGACCGGCCCCACCGCGCCCTAGCCACCCGTCGCCGGTGGCCCCCGGCGGCCGATGCCCGGCGGCCCGGCGCGGCCCGTCCGGTCCGTGATGTCCTTTCCACGACGGCCCGTTCGTCGTGCTGTCAGGCGGATACGGAACGGGTCCCACCGGGCCGCCGGGTTTCACGTCATCACCGGACGACGACGGGCGCCGCACCGTAGGATCAGCACTGCCGTGCACGGGCCCGACTGGAGGTACGAAGCGATGAAGTTCATGCTCTTCGTCTGCGTGGACAAAGCTGTCTACGACCGCGAGCCCCAGGAGCCGGTCGAGCCCGACGAACCGATGCCGTGGGCCGACGAACTGGACGCCGCCGGCATCCGGCTGCACGGGGACGAGCTGCGACCGTACCGGGACGCCACCACGGTACGCGTCCGCGGCGGCGAAGTGCTGCTCGCCGACGGGCCGTTCGCGGAGACCAAGGAAGTCATCGCGGGCTACGACATCATCGACTGCGCCGACGTCAAGGAGGCGATCGAGATCGCCGCCCGGCACCCGGTGGCCCTCACCGGCCGGATCGAGATCCGCCCGTTCCGCGGGTGAACGTCGAGGCGGCCGTCGCGGACACCTTCCGGACCGAGTGGGCCCGGGTGGTGGCGACGCTGATCCGCACCACCGGCGACTGGGACCTGGCCGAGGAGTGTACGCAGGACGCGTTCACCCAGGCCCTGGCCCGGTGGCCGGGAGACGGCGTGCCGGCCCGGCCGGGCGCCTGGATCGTCACGACCGCCCGCAACCGGGCGATCGACAAGCTGCGGCGGCGCAGCGTCGAGACGGCCAAGCTCCGTCAGATCGCGCTGGACCTGCGGCACGACCAAGAGGTGCTGCCGGACGACCCCGAGGACATCGAGGACGACCGTCTCCGGCTGATGTTCACCTGCTGCCACCCCGCGCTGCCGCTGCCCTCCCGGGTGGCGCTGACGCTGCGCACACTCGCCGGGCTGACCACCGCGGAGATCGCCCGCGCGAGCCTGGTCTCCGAACAGACCATGGCCAAGCGCCTGGTGCGCGGCAAGGAGAAGATCCGACACAGCCAGATCCCCTTCCGGGTGCCGCCGGCCGATCTGCTGCCCGAACGGCTGCCCGGCGTGCTCGCGGTGCTCTACCTGCTGTTCAACGAGGGCTACACCGCGACCACCGGCGCCGATCTGCTGCGGCCCGACCTGTGCGCCGAGGCGATCCGGCTGGTGCGGCTGCTCGCCCGGCTCATGCCCGACCAGCCCGAAGTGCTGGGCCTGAACGCGCTCATGCTGCTGCACCACGCCCGGCGCGACGCCCGGATCAACGGCGCCGGGGAGCTCGTCCCGCTCGCCGACCAGGACCGCTCGTCCTGGCAGCGCGACGAGATCGAGGAGGGCATCGCCGTCCTGGAGTCCGCACTGGACCGCGCCGACGTCGGCCCGTACCAGCTCCAGGCCACCATCGCGGCCTGCCACGCCACCGCCACTTCGGAGGCGGACACCGACTGGGCGGCGATCGCCCATCTCTACCGCAGGCTGGCCGAGGTCATGCCGTCGCCGGTGGTGGAGCTGAACCGCGCGGTGGCCATCGCCATGGCGGAGGGTCCGGCGGTCGGCCTCGCCCTCGTCGACGAGCTGTCCGCCGCCTGCAAGCTCGACGGCTACCACCTGCTGCCCGCGGTCCGCGCGGATCTGCTGCGCCGGCTGAGCCGCTGGAACGAGGCCGCCCAGGCGTACCGGAACGCTCTTGACCTCGCCGCGACCGACACCGAGCGCAAGTACCTCGCACGTCGCCTGGCCGAGATCGGCGCGACCGCCCGCTGACCGGTCGCTGACCGGTCGCTTTCCGATGCCTGAAGCAGAAAGCGTTCTCGTGCGGAACCCTGCGTCCGCTGCCTTCACCCCTTGAGCTCGGTGCGGCCGGGCGTGCGGTCCAGCGCCGCCGGAGCGAGGGCGCGCAGCGACGCCCGGGCCGTCGGCCGCTCTCCCGGCGCCGCGGCGAGGTGTGCGCACCCCCTAGGCATACCGACTGGTCGGTACTACCCTCTGCCCACCAGTCACCCCCGGAATTCCGACATTCCAGGAGGAGCCGTATGTCCGCCACCCCGACGTCCTTCGACGACGGCAGACCGGGGCCGGCCCCGGCCGGCGCCGTCTCCGTGCTCGGCCGGCTCTACCGGCGCGACCTGGGCGCGTATCCCCCCACCGGGCGCCGGATGTCGTATCTGGCCATCGTGGTGGTCACCACCGTCGTGCTGTACTACATGCTCTACGTCCAGTACGCCGTGGCCACCTCGATCATCACCCACTTCGGCATGACCTACCGCTACTTCGTGTGGGTGTCGGTCGTCGGCAACGCGGTCGGCGCCTTCGCCTCGCTGGCCGCCGGGCTCGCCGACCGCTGGGGCCGGGCCAACATGGTGGTCTACGGACTGCTGGCCGCCTCGCTGCTGGTCTTCTTCGGGCTGCCCAACGCCGGCGGCAAGGCCGCGTACCTGGTGATGTTCGCGGCGGTCAGCCTGATCGAGGGCGTCGTGCTCGTGGCGACGCCCGCACTGATCAGGGACTTCTCGCCGCAGCTCGGACGGGCCACCGCGATGGGCGCGTGGACGATGGGCCCGGTGGTCGGCAGCCTGGTCGTCACCACCGTCACCAGCACCACGCTGGACACCTCCAGCTGGCAGGACGAGGTCCGCTACTCCGGCGCCGCGGGGCTCGTGGTCTTCGTGGTCGCCCTGTTCGCGCTGCGCGAGCTGTCGCCGGCGCTGCGCGACCAGATCATGGTGACGCTGCGGGACCGGGCGCTGGTCGAGGCCCGCGCCAAGGGGCTCGACCCGGCCGCCGGCCGGCGCGGCGAGTGGCGGCAGATGATGCGCCCCGACATCACCGGCTCGGCGCTGGCCATCTCGCTCTACCTGCTGTTGTACTTCGCGGCCGTCGGCAACTTCGTGGTCTTCTTCGCCACCACCTACGGCTACACCGAGCAGCGCGCCAACGCGGTCGCCAACTGGTACTGGGCGGCCAACGCCGTCGCGCTGGTGGCCGTCGGAGTGCTGTCGGACCGGCTGCGGGTGCGCAAGCCGTTCATGATCGTGGGCGCGGTCGGGTCGATCGCGGCCACCGCGGTCTTCGCCACCCGGGCCACCCACCCGGGCACCGACTACTACACCTTCGCCTGGCTGTTCGTGTGCATCGGCGTCTTCAGCGGTGTCGCGTACGGGCCGTGGATGGCCTCGTTCACCGAGACCGTGGAGAAGCACAACCCGGCGGCGACCGCGACGGGACTCGCGGTGTGGGGCTGGACGATACGGATCGTGGTCGCGGTCTCCACCGCGTTCATCCCGGTGCTGGTCACCTCGGTCACCCCGCTGGTGGACCACGGCACGCAGGTCGCCGCAGCGCAGCGGCAGGCCGGACCGGCGCTCCGCGTCGTCGGCGCGCACCCGCGGTTGTTCGCCGAACTCGGCGCGTACCCGCCGGGCAAGGCGCCCGCGGCGCTCACCGCGCGGGCGGTGCGGGAAGTGGGGCCGGCGGACCTGGCGGTGGTGCGGAAGGCGCAGCCGCAGCTCGCGCTGTTGCAGAAGTACGGCACGAAGGTGCAGAAGGCGTCCCACGACGGGCCGGGCCAGTGGCGTGACTGGTGGTGGATCTGCATCGCCGGCCAGGTGGTCTTCCTGCCGTTCGTCTTCCTGATGGCCGGGCGCTGGAGTCCCAAGCGGGCGCGGGAGGACGCCGAGCTGCACCGGCAGGCGGTGGAACAGGAGCTGGCGCTGCTCGCCGCCGAACGGAGCTGAACGGGCCGGTGGCGCGGACCGAACGAGCTGAACGGGCTCGGCCGCGCGGACCGGGCGGCGGGCGGAACCGGTCGGCGGATCCGCGCCACGGACCGCCCACCGGCCGCGCTGAACCGGTTCGCTTACCCGCGGGTCACCGGCGTCCGTGATGGCAGCGTTGTCATCCGGTCGCCGGTGACCTGTGTGATTCCCGGGAATTGACCCGCCGTTGACGACTACAGTCCCCGATCATGACCGAACGTCCGTTTGAGGCACTGGGGTTGAGCGCCGACGCGGACCGGGCCTATCCGCTGCTGATCGCCACGAGGGGAGTGGCCACGGCGGAGCTGGCCCGGATTCTGGGGGTGCCGGGGAGACTGGCCGAGGCCGCGTGCGGGGAACTCGCCGCACGGGGCCTGGCCGAGCAGGGGGCCGACGGGTTGTGGTACCCGCTGCCGCCGCAGGCGGGGCTGCTGCCCATGATGTCGCGCGTCGAGGAGCAACTACGCAAGGGAAGGGAACTGTTGGACCACCTGGGCGTGGTCTACCAGCGGGTGCACGAGGGGCACCGCGCCGAGGAGATCGTCAGGACCGTGCAGGGGGCGGAAGCGATCGCCCGGCACACCGCGGAGGTGCACGGCGCGGCCCGTGAGGAGTTGCTGTTCTTCGCCCGCGGGCCGGGCGCGGCCGAGGACCTGCCGTCGGCGGCCGACCCGCACGTGCGCCGCCGGGTGCTGCTGGAACGCGCCGAGGTGGAGGCGGAGTTCGCGTTCGGCGGGGTGCAGGCGCCCAGCGGCACCCAGGTGCGGGTGGTGGAGCGGCTGCCGGTGCGGCTGTGCATCGCCGACCGCCGCACCGCGATGCTGCCGCTGGCCGCCGACGGCGCGCCGCCGGACCCGGTGCTGCTGGTCATCGGCCCCAGCGGGCTGCTGGACGCGCTGGTGTCGCTCTTCGAGTCGCTGTGGGCCCGCGGGGTGCCGCTGGGCCCGCCGCAGGACGACGTGCGGCTGCGGATCCTGAGCATGCTGGTCGGCGGCAGCACCGACGCGGCGATGGCGCGGGCGCTCGGCGTCGCGGTGCGCACCGTGCAGCGGCACATCGCGGCGATGGAGCGGTCGGTGGGCGCGGACAACCGGGTCCAGCTGGTCTGGCACGCCGCCCGGCACGGCTGGCTCGACGGCTGACCCGCGGGCGGCGTCGTCACGGGCGCCGTCACGGACGCCGTCACGGCGCCGTCACGGACGCCGTGACCGCGCCGGCCCGCTGTCCCGCGCACGGCGTGGCAACGTCCAGGCGGGGCGTCAACTCGCGCGAATGATCGGCGAGTTGACGCCCCGCGCGGCCCCGCCGAGACGACCGGACATCCGCCTGGCGGATTGCCGCCGCGGGGCAACCTCCGAAAATGTGTCGCGTTCCCGTCAAGGTCCTGGGGATTCCGATGGTGCATGTGGTGCACAGGTATACGCCAGCGGTTCGATCGAACCGTTTCCGAAAGCCCAAGGGAGACCACCTTGCGCAGACCCATGTTCACCAGACGGCGCGCCGCCACACTGACGGCGCTCGCCGCGCTGGCCCTGCAACTGCCGCTCGCCGCTGTGGCGGGCAGCCAGGCGCACGCCGCGCCCGCCGACCGGTCGGACCGGCCGGACGTGGTCCGGCAGTGCGCCGATCCCGGACCCGGCGAGTTCGCCTGCTTCGCCCTGCGCCGGACCGACGTGACCGCCCACAAGGGCGTCCAGCCGCTCGCCGCCACCCCGGACGGCTTCGGTCCCGCAGACCTGCAGAGCGCCTACTCGCTTCCCGCCGACGGAGGCGCCGGCCAGACGGTCGCCATCGTCGACGCCTACGACGACCCCAACGCCGAAGCCGACCTGGCCGTCTACCGCCAGCAGTTCGGCCTTCCGGCGTGCACCACCGCCAACGGCTGCTTCAGCAAGGTCAGCCAGCGCGGCAACACCAACGACCTGCCCTCGCCCGACTCGGGCTGGGCCGGCGAGATATCGCTCGACGTCGACATGGTCTCCGCCGCCGCCCCGGCCGCCCACATCCTGCTGGTCGAGGCGGACTCGGCGAACTTCGAGGACCTCGGCGCCGCGGTGGACGAGGCGGTCGCGCTCGGCGCGAAGTACGTCTCCAACTCCTACGGCACCGGCTACGACAGCACCCCGGGCAGCGGCGAGGACCCGTCCGAGGCCACCGCCATGGACCCGTACTACAACCACCCGGGCGTCGCGGTCGTCGCCTCCTCGGGCGACGGCGACTACGGCGTCAGCTACCCGGCCGCGTCGCAGTACGTCACCTCGGTCGGCGGCACCGCGCTGACCCGGGACAGCAGCAACCCCCGCGGCTGGTCCGAGTCGGTGTGGAACAACGCCTACGGCGGCCCCGGCTCGGGCTGCTCGCTGTACGAGCCCAAGCCGGCCTTCCAGACCGACACGCTCTGCGGCAAGCGGACCGTCGCCGACGTCTCCGCGGTCGCCGACCCGGTCACCGGCGTCTCGGTCTACCAGACCTACGGCGGCAACGGCTGGGCGGTCTACGGCGGCACCAGCGCCTCGTCCCCGATCATCGCGGCGACCTATGCCGCGGCGGGCACCCCGACGGCCGGTTCGTACCCGAACTCCTACCCGTACGCGCAGCGCGGCGCGCTCAACGACGTGACCCAGGGCAACAACGGCTCCTGCACGCCCGCCGGGCTGTGCACGGCCGGCACGGGTTACGACGGGCCCACCGGCCTGGGCACGCCGAACGGCCTCGCCGCCTTCCGCAGCGGCCCGCACGGCGTGATCACCGGCACGATCACCGACCACGCCACCGGCTCCGCGATCGCCGGCGCCACCGTCAAGGCGGGTGACTACAGCGCCACCACCGGCGCCGACGGCACCTACAAGCTCGACATCCCGCCGGGCAGCTACGACGTGACCGCCAGCGCCTACGGCTACACCACCGACAGCATGCCGGGCGTCTCGCTGGAGGACGGTGCGACCGTCACCGAGTCCTTCGCGCTCGACGCGGTGCCGCGGCAGACCGTCACCGGCAAGGTCACCGACGGCTCCGGCCACGGCTGGCCGCTGTACGCCAAGGTCAGCGTCGACGGCGTGCCCGGCGGGCCGGTCTACACCGACCCGACCACCGGCGCGTACAACCTGACGCTGCCCCAGAACAGCTCCTACACGCTGCACTTCACCTCCAACTACCCCGGCTACCAGACCCTCGACAAGACCGTGCAGGTCGGCACCTCGGCGAAGACCGTCAACGCGGCCGTCAAGGTCGACGGCAACTCCACCCAGGCCCCCGGCTACGAGGTGAAGCTGACCGGCACCACCGAGCCGTTCGACAGCACCACCGCCCCGCCGACCGGCTGGACGGTGAGCAACGCCGACGGCACCACCGGCGGCTGGGAGTTCGACGACTCCGGCAACCGGGGCAACCACACCGGCGGCACGGGCGCGTTCGCGATGATCGACAGCGACCACCTCGGCCAGGGCAACAGCCAGGACACCTCGCTGCTGTCCCCGTCCTACGACCTGACCGACGCCACCAACCCGGTGGTCAGCTTCGACACCGACTACAAGGAGTACTCCAACTCCGTGGCGGACGTGGACGTCTCCGCCGACGGCGGCACCACCTGGACCACCGTCTGGCACAAGACCACCACCTCCGTCACCGGTCCCAGCCACGTCGACGTCTCGCTGGCCGACTGCGCCGGCAAGAGCGACGTGCGGCTGCGCTTCCACTACACCGGCTCCTGGGCCTACTGGTGGGAGGTGGACAACGTGTTCGTCGGCGAGCGCGCCTACCTGCCGGTGACCGGCGGCCTGGTGGTCGGCAACGTCACCGACGCCAACACCAAGGCCGGCGTTAACGGCGCGACGGTGACCAGCACCGACAACACCGCCGACCACGCCACCACCGCGGCCACCCCGGACGACCCGGACCTGGGCGACGGCTTCTACTGGTTCTTCTCGCACCTGACCGGCAAGCACCCGGTGTCGGTCGGCGCGTCGAAATACACCACCGGCACCGCGACCGTCAACATCGCCCCGGACAGCGCCGTGGCGCGCAACGTCGCGCTCAAGGCGGGGCAGTTGAAGGTCACCCCGGCGTCCATCGCCAAGACCGTCGCCTGGGGCAAGAGCGCCTCGCAGACGGTGACGGTGAAGAACACCGGCGGCGAGCCGGCCACCCTCACCCTCGGTGAGAACCCCGGCGGCGTCGTCGTCCAGAAGGCCGGCGCCCCGCTGAACCTCGTCAAGGGCGCCTTCTCGCCGCACTCCCTCGCCGCGCACGGCGCCGCCTCCGGCGCCAAGCCCGGCAAGTCCGCGGCGGGCAAGGCCACCACCGACGTCTCCGGCAGCGCCCAGACCGCCGCGGGCGACGCCTGGCAGCCGGTGCCCGACCTGCCGACCGCGACCGGAGACAACGCGGTGGCCAGCTACGAGGGCACCGTCTACTCGGCCTTCGGCTTCACCGGCGTGAACGACACCAGCGACCTGTACGCGTACAGCGCGGACAGCGGCGCCTGGACCAAGCTGGCCTCGGCCGCCGACACCCGTGAGGCCCCGGCCCACGGCATCATCGACGGCAAGTTCTACGCGGCCGGCGGCTGGGGCTCCAGCGGCAGCCCCGACGCCAAGCTGGAGATCTACGACATCGCCTCCAACACCTGGAGCACCGGCGCCAGCACGCCCAAGCCGTACGCCGGCTCGGGCAGCGCGGTCCTGGACGGCAAGCTGTACTCGGTCGGCGGCTGCACCGCGACCGCCTGCGGCACCACCGACGTGACCGTGTACGACCCGTCCGCCGACGCCTGGTCCTCCGTCGCCGCCTACCCGGAGCCCATCTCCTGGGAGTCCTGCGGCGGCATCGCCGGCAAGCTGTACTGCTCCGGCGGCACCACCGACGCGGGCAGCGTGACCCACGCCTACGTCTACGACCCGGCGTCCGACTCCTGGTCGCCGATCGCCGACCAGCCCACCGACGCGTGGGGTTCGGCCTACACCGCGGCCAACGGCCTGCTGCTGGTCAAGGGCGGCGCCATCAACTCCGGCGCGGCGCTGACCAACCAGACCTGGGCCTACCAGCCGAACGACAACACCTGGACGGCGCTGCCCAACGCGAGCGCCTCGCTCTACCGCGGCGGCGGCGCCAGCGGCTTCTACGCGGTCGGCGGCCTGGCGGGACAGACTCCCGCCAAGACCTCCGAGGTGCTGCCGGGCTACGACCAGACGGAGTCCGCCGACGTCACCTGGCTGTCGGAGAGCACCGACACCGTCACCGTCCAGCCGGGGGCCAGCACCACGCTGACCGTGACCCTCGACGCCTCGGCGCCGGAGATCAGCCAGCCCGGCACGTACACCGCCTCGCTGGGGCTGGGCAGCGACACGCCGTACCGGCTCACCCCGATCGACGTCTCGCTGACCGTCAAGCCGCCGGCCACCTGGGGCAAGATCACCGGCAAGGTCTCCGCGTCCGGCGGTGCGCCGATCGCCGGGGCCACCGTCCAGATCAACACCTGGGCGACCCACTACACCCTGAAGACCGGCGCCGACGGCTCCTACGGTCTGTGGCTGGACGTCCGCAACAACCCGCTCCAGCTGATCGTGGCCAAGGACGGCTACCAGCCGACCACCGCCACGGTGAAGATCGTGAAGGGGGCGACCACCACCAGCAACTTCACCCTGCTCAAGGACTGATCCGGGCGCTGTCCCGGTGACCGGGCCGATCCGGCCACGGCCCACGCCGTGGCCGGATCAGCCCCCGCACGGGACAGTTCGCACGGAAGCGGTCATGAACGCAATGAAATCCACACGGTGATCCGCAAAACAGTGCGCGCGCGGTCCGCGGCGGTGTGTACTTGGCTGGTCCCCTCCTGCGCGGGCGGGCGCCACTCCGTCACGCCCTGATCCTCGCGAGGCTCATCGATGATCGAGACACCGGACCTGGCCTTCGCCGGCCTGGCCGCCGGGACCCTGTCGGCCTTCGTCCTCGCCGGCGGATTATGGCGCTCCCGCCGTCAACTCTCAGTCACCCGCGAGGAGATCACCGGCCTGGAGTCCCGCCTGGACTCCATGGACGACGAACTCGCCGCCGCGCACGAGGAGTCCGAGGCCGCCGGACGCGAACTCGACGGCGCCTGGGAGGACTCGGGCCGGGCCGCGCGGCTGGTCGCGGAGGAGGTCGACCACCTCGCCAAGGCCCGCATCCCGGCCGCCGCGTCCCGGGCGCTGCACCCGGAGGTCACGGTCCCCGGACCGCTCGACCCCGACGTGGCCGGCACCCCGCTCGGCGACTGCCTGGAGCTGGCGCTGGCCACCGTGCCGGCCGTGATGGCCCAAGAACGCGCCCGGGTCGACGCCGCCGCCCGCGCCGCCGTACGCGGCGCCACCCGTGACGTGCGCACCGCCCTGCACCGCTTCCAGGAGCGGCTGCGCGCCCTGCAGAGGAGCTACGACGACCCGGCGCTCGCCGAGGCGCTGTACGCCCTCGACCACGGCGCCGCGCAGTCGCTGCGCCGCGCCCAGATCACCGCGGTGGTCTGCGGCGACTGGGCCGGACCCGACCGCGAGGAGTCGCACCTGGTCGACGCGGTCGCGGGGGGTCTGTCCCGGCTGGCCGACTACCGCCGGGTGCGCACCCGCAACCACCTGGCCGCCGGCACCGCGCTGGTCGCGCAGTGCGTCGAGCCGGTCGCGATCGTCGTCGCCGAACTCGTCGACAACGCGCTGCGGCACTCCCCGCCGGAGTCCGAGGTGACCGTCGAGGTCGCCCGCGTCCCCGGCGGCGTGAGCGTCACGGTGGACGACGCGGGCGCCGGGATGACCGACGAGCAGCGCGCCCGCGCGCAGCGCCGGGTGGCCGGCCACGACCCGGTCCTGCTGTCGGAGCTGGGCGATCCGCCGCGGATGGGACTGGCCGCGATCGGCCGCCTCACCAGACGCTTCGACCTGTCCGTCGACCTGTCCTCGCCGTCCCCGCGGGGCGGTGTGCGCGCGGTGCTGCTGATCGGGGAGGGACTGCTCAGCCGGATCGACCCGGTCGAGCACCCACCCTCGGCGAGCGCGCCGCGCTCCGTCCGACCGGCCGCCGCGGGGGCGGCCGGAGTTACGGAGGGCGAGGACCGGGACGACAGCGGGAGCGGCGAGCGGAACGGCCGCGGGAACGGCCGCGGGAGCGGCGACCGGAACGGCCGCGGCAGCGCGAACGCCGGGGGCGGCGGCGCCGACGACGGGCTGCCGCAGCGCCGGGCGCGCGGGCGCGGGCCGGACGACGCCGCCGTCGCGGTGCCCCGCGCCCGTACGCCCGAGGACGCGGCGACGGCGCTGGGCGCGCTCCAGGCCGGCACGGCGGCGGCCCGCGCGGGCGCGGCGACCGTGCCGGTACCTGTGCCCGACGGGGACGCCGGGCCGGGCGGCGCGGACGGGGCCGGCGCCGGGGCGTCCCGCGAGGCCGGGGCGTCCCGCGAGGCCGGGGCAGCCGGGCAGGCCCGCGAGGCCGCGGATGCCGATGCCGCCGATGCCGGTGTCGCCGGCGCCGCCGACGGCGGCGGCGCGGACGCGGGCGCGGACGCGGTGGGGGACCGCGCCGCGAGCACCGAGCCGCAGACCTCCTCCGCAGACCACGGCGCCGGAACGACCGCCGACGCCGCCGCACGAAGCGAAGGGAACGATGCACGATGAGCGAGCGCGAGACCGGGGAGACCGCGTGGGTGCTCGATCCGATCCTTGAGGTCCCGCATGTGGAGGCCGCCGTGCTGCTCACCGGCGACGGCCTGGTCTCGGCCTCCTCCCAGGCGCTGTCGCCGGCCGCGGCCGAGCGCACCGCGGCCATCGTCAGCACCGTGCAGGGCGCCTGCCGGACCGCCGCCGCGGCCTTCGCCGACGCCGAGGACGCGCAGGTGCGGCAGGTGGTGATCGAGTCGGAGCACGGCTACATCCTGGTCGCGCCGGCCGCGGACGGCACCTGCGTCGCGGCCTTCGGCGCTCCCGAGGTCCGACTCGACCTGCTGGCCCACCGGGTGCACTCGCAGGTCGCCAGGCTCGGCGAGAAGGCGACGGCCGCGGGGGTCCGCGGCGCCGGGGCATGACGGGAGGCCGCCGCGCCGGCGGCTCGCTGGTCCCCGCCTACCTGGCCACCGGGGGCGCCGCCCGCACCCGCCGCGACGGCCGGGACGGCCTGCGCCGCCCGTCCGTCCTCTCCCTGGCCGACGAGCCGCGCGCGGACGGCGGGGCTGCCGACGACGACCTGCCGCCGGCCCACCTCGCCCTCCTGGACGCCCTGCAGGGCGGCGCGCTCAGCGTCGAGGAGGCGGCGGACCACCTCGACCTGCCGGTCTCCGCGGTGCGCGTGCTGGCCTGCGACCTGCTCGACCGCGGGCTGGTCCGCGCCCGCCAGCCGGTCCCCGCGGCGGAGCCGGCCGACCCCGGCCTGCTCAGGCGGGTCGTCGACGGTCTGCGCGCGCAGCGGCCGTAGCCGGCACGGCCGCGCCCGGGCCCTCAGCGGGTCCGGCTCGGTGTGAGCGACTCCCGGGTGACCTTCTCGCCGCAGTGCGCGCAGCGCAGGTCCAGCACGACCTGCTCGCCGCAGGTGTGCCGGAACTCCACCGCCGGCTCGTCGACCGCCCAGCGGTCGCCCCACTCGCGCAGCGCCATCATCAGCGGGAACAGCTCGTGCCCCGCGTGCGTCAGGTGGTACTCGTGGCGCGGCGGGTGCTCGCTGTACTGGCGGCGCTCCACCACGCCCGCCGCCTCCAGCTTGCGCAGCCGGTCCGCGAGGATGTCGCGGGAGGCGCCGGTGAAGCCCGCGATCCGCGCGAACCGGTGCACGCCGTACGCCATCTCGCGCACCGCGAGCAGCGACCAGCGCTCGCCGAGGACCTCCAGCGCCGCCGCGATCGAGCAGGGGCGCACCTCGACCGGCGCCCGCACCATCGTGTCCGACGCCGCGGGCCAGAGCTCCGCCGCGGGGCCGGGCGGCTCGGCGGCGCCCTGGTCCGCGGTATCCGTCATCGCTGTTCCCACCGCCGTCTCCGAGTGCATGCCACCAGCGTAATCCCGAGTCTGTTGCCTTTCCCTACCCACGACTGCTACCGTCCCGGCGGACGAGTTAGTAGTGAATCACAACACACTCGACGGGGACCGGCACACCATGAGCGCACCCGAGCAGGTCACGCCCCCGGCGCAGCACGCGCCGGCCCCGGCGTTCGACCCGCGCCGGGCCCGCCTGGTGCTGGCGCTGAGCAGCTTCGGCGCCTTCGTGATGTTCCTCGACACCACCATCGTCAACACCGCCTTCGAGACCATCAGCCGCAGCTTCGGCACCGGCGCGGGCCACCTGTCGTGGGTGCTCAACGCCTACAGCCTGGTCTTCGCCGCGATGCTCGTCCCGGCCGGACGGCTGGCCGACCGCTACGGCCGCAAGCGCGTCTTTATCATCGGCCTCACCGGCTTCGCCGCGATGAGCGCGCTGTGCGGCGCCGCCCCGGACGTGAACGTGCTGATCGGCGCGCGTGCCCTGCAGGCCGCGTTCGCCGCGCTGGTCACGCCGACCTCGCTGGCCCTGGTGCTGCCGGAGTTCCCGCCCGAGCGGCGGCCGGTGGCCATCGGCACCTGGGGCATGATGGGCGCCGCCGCGGCGGCGCTCGGCCCGACCACCGGCGCGCTGCTCACCCAGTACGCGTCCTGGCGCTGGGTGTTCCTGGTCAACGTGCCGGTGTGCGTCGCGGTCGTCGCCCTCGGCGCCCGACTGCTGCGCGAGACCCGCGACCCGCAGGCCGGCGGGCTGCCCGACCCGCTGGGCGCGCTCCTGGTCGCGGTCGTCCCCGCCGCGCTGAGCCTTGCCGTCATCGAGGGCCCGAGCTGGGGCTGGGCCGACCCCAGGGTGATCGCCGGCTTCGCGGTGGCCGCCGTGCTGCTGCCGGTGTTCGTGCTGCGCACCCGCGCCGCCGCCCGGCCGGTCGTCGACCTCGCACTGTTCAGGGTCCGCCAGTTCACCCTGGTCAACGTGGCGTCGCTGGTCTTCTCCGCCGCGTTCTACGGACTGCTGCTGGCCAACATCATCTTCCTGCAGACGGTCTGGCACTACTCCGTGCTGCGCGCCGCCCTGGCCACCGCGCCGGGACCGCTCGTGGTCGCCCTCGTCGCCCGCGCCGGCAGCAGACTCGCCATGGCCCACGGCGCCAAGACCGTCCTGACCGCGGGCGCGCTGCTGTGGTTCGCCGGCGCGGAACTGCTGGCGCTGCGGGTCGGCGCGCACCCGCACTGGGCGACGCACCTGCTGCCGGCGTCCCTGCTCACCGGCCTCGGCATCGGCCTGACCCTGCCGGTGCAGTCCGCGGCGGCGGTCCAGTCGCTGCCGCCCGGCCGGTTCGCGATCGGCTCGGCGATCAACTCCAGCTTCCGGCAGCTCGGCGCGGTCCTCGGGATCAGCCTCTTCGTCGCCGTGCTGGGCACCCCGGGAGCCGGCGGCGCGACGGCGGCCTTCCACCGGGTGTGGTGGACGTTCGCGGTGCTGGGACTGGTGTCCGTGCTCGCGCTGTACGTGCCGCACCGGCCGGTGGGCGCCGTGGCGCGAACCGGGCCGCCCGAGGCCGCGGACCCGCCGGCCGGCACCTGACCGCGCGCCACCGAGGCGGCCTCCGCCGCCCCCCGAACGCCTCCGTCTGTGCGGGCCCCCCGTACCGCACGGGCGGAGGCTTCCACCTCCTCGCGCCGCTCGGCGTCCGCCGGACGGTCAGCGCGCCGCGGCGAGCGCGGCCAGCAGCCGGGACAGCGAACCGCCCAGGCCCCAGCGCGCGGCCAGCTCCTCCAGTGCCGCCGGGTCCGCGGGCGCGGCCGGCACCGCCGCGTCGACCTCCGGCACCGGCACGTCCAGCGCCACCCGGACCACCTTCGGCGCGACGTCCAGATACGCGGCCGCCGCCGTGAGGTTGCGCCGCCGGGCCGGGGTCAGTCGGGAGAACGGGTCGGCCGCCGCGGCCCGGACGCCGGCCAGGTCCCCGTAGGCGGTGACCAGTTCGGCGGCGGTCTTCTCGCCGATGCCCTTCACGCCGGGCAGCCCGTCGCTCGGGTCGCCGCGCAGCGCCGCGAAGTCGGCGTACTGCCCGGCCCGCACGCCGTAGCGGACCGCGATCGCCTCCTCGTCGATCACGTCGCAGTCCCCGACGCCCTTGCGCGGGTAGAGCACCCGCACGCCGCGCGCGTCGTCCACCAGCTGGAAGAGGTCGCGGTCGCCGGTGACCACGGTGACCGGCGTGGCCGACGCGGCGGCGAGCGTGCCGATCACGTCGTCGGCCTCGTAGCCGGGCACGCCGATCCGGGCGATGCCGATCGCGTCGAGCACCGCCTCGATCACCGGCACCTGCGGCGACAGCGTGTCCGGCACCTCCTCCGCGCCGGCCGGGTCGGCGACGCGGTGCGCCTTGTACGAGGGGATCAGGTCCACCCGCCACTGGGGCCGCCAGTCGGCGTCCATGCACGCCACCAGCGCGTCGGGGGAGTGGTCGGCGACCAGCCGGGCGATGAAGTCCAGCAGCCCGCGCACCGCGTTGACCGGCGTGCCGTCCGGCGCCTTCACCGACTCGGGCACGCCGAAGTAGGCGCGGAAGTACAGGCTCGCGGTGTCGAGCAGCAGCAGTCCGCCGCGCCGGTCGTCCCCGCCGCCTCCCGCCGCGCCAGCCGCCCCTGCTTCCGTCCCCGGACCGCCGCCGGCCCGCCCGCTGGCCGCCGCCGTCCGGCCGTTCGCCTCAGTCGCCTCGTCGCTCACGGCGCCAGCATCGCACGGCCCACCGACACCCGGCCGCACGCGCGTCGGCGCCGCCCCGCGGGCCGCCGGGCGCCGGCCGGGTCCGTACCGTGGGTGGCGTGACCGGGAGCGAGGCGAGTGGCGCGGAGGGCGGGGGACAGGCGCGGCAGGAAGCGGGACCGCGTGGCGTGTCGGGACCGCCCGTGCTACCCGGGCCGAGCGGACCGACTGTGCTGCCCGGGCCGAGCGGCTCGCGCGGGCGCGGGCGGTCGGGCCGCGGCGGGCGCGTGCGCCGGGTGGTGTCGCTCGTGCCGTCGCTGACCGAGGCCGTCGCCGTGACCGCTCCCGGGCTCCTGGTCGGCGTCACGGACTGGTGCACGCACCCCGCCGGGCTCGACGCCGCCAGGATCGGCGGCACCAAGAACCCCGACGTCGCCGCGGTCACCGCGCTCGCCCCGGACCTCGTCGTGGCCAACGAGGAGGAGAACCGCGCACCCGACCTCGACGCGCTGCGCGCCGCCGGGCTGCGCGTGCTGGTCACCGAAGTCCGGTCGCTGCCGCAGGCGTTCACCGAACTGGAGCGCGTACTGACCGAGGGCTGCGGGCTCGCCGCCCCCGACTGGCTGGCCGCGGCGCGCGACGCCTGGCTCGGGGTACGCCCGCCGTCGCGCCGCCGCCGGGCCGTCGTCCCGATCTGGCGGCGGCCCTGGATGGCGCTCGGCCGCGACACCTTCGCCGGGGACCTGCTCGCCCGGCTCGGCGTCGACAACGTCCTCGCCGGCCACCAGGACCGCTACCCGCGCTTCGACCCGGCCGCCCTGCCGCCCGCGGACCTGGCGGTGCTCCCCGACGAGCCCTACGCGTTCGCCCCGGACGACGGGCCCGAGGCGTTCCCGGGGCTGCCCGCGGCGCTGGTCAGCGGCCGTCTGCTCACCTGGTACGGACCCTCCCTGGTCGAGGCCCCGCAGGCGCTCGCCCGCGCACTGGCCGGGGCGACGCCGCGACCGTGACCCCCGTTCGCGGCGGCCCGGCGTCACGCGGCCCGGGCCGGCGCGGCGTCACGCGGCCCGGGGCGGCGCGAGGAGTCGGCCGGCGAGCGTGCCGCGGACGGTCCCCGAAGCCGCCGCGAGCCAGCCCGCGACCAGGAGCGCGTAGAGGCCGACCGCCAGCCACGTCAGCGCGTGCAGGTGGGTGTGGCGGGCCAGGGACGTCGCGCCGGTGGCGCAAGTGCCGACCGGGAAGGTGAACGCCCACCACGTCATCGAGAACCGCAGTCCCGCGCGGAACGCACGCAGCACCATCGCCTCCGCGAGCGCCAGCCACAGCAGCGCGAAGCCGATCACCGGAACCCCGTAGAGCACGGCGAAGCCGTCCAGCGCGGCGGCGTACGGCGAGGGCAGGGACGCGGCGGGGGCGGCGTCGGCGATCGTGCCCGCGGCGGTGGTCGACTGCCCGAGCGGACCCAGCACCAGGAACAACGCCGGAGTGACCGCCACCGGCAGCGGCCCGTGGCGGAGCAGCCGCCCCCACACCAGCGGCAGGATCGCCAGCGTCGCCAGCAGGCTCACGCCGAACATCGCCAGGCAGCCGAGCAGCAGCGCCGCACGCCCCTGGGCGTTCCCGGCCGCCAGGTGCGGCACCAGTGCGGGGCCGGTCGAGGCGGCGACCATCGGCGCGACCACCGGCAGCAGCCAGACCGGCGAGGCGTCCGCGTCGCCGATCGGGTGCCTGGCCATCATCAGATACGGCACCGCCGCCGCGACCACCAGGCCCGACGCCGCGCCCGCCGCCCACAGCACGACCGCGGCGGCGACCGCCGCGCGCTCGCCGACCACCCGAGGGCCCAGCGCGAGCGCGCCGGAGCCCACCGCGAGCAGCGCCATCGGCAGGCACCCGTAGAACGGCGCGACCGCGGGGTCCAGCAGGTGTCGCCGCGCCTGGTCGCCGTGCCGAGCCCAGTGCCCGGCCCGCGCCGCGAGCACCGCGCCGAGCAGCACCGCGGCCAGCCCCCACACGCCGGTGCACACGTCCCGCGCCCACGCCGGACACCCCGGCAGCGCGGCTCCCGCGTTCCCGGTGATGGCGGTGCCCATCACCGCGGCGTACCAGTTCGGCCCCACGTACCGCAGCAGGGCGGCCCCGGCCGGTCGGGAGGCGGTACGCGGGGGTGCGGTGCTCAGCGCTGTCATGCCTACGACCCTCCTGCCGCCCCGCACGCCCCGGTAGGCGTCGCGTCCCGATCGGGGCATAAGCTGCGCTTATGAGCAACGAGGCGGCCTCCGGTGAGCCCGGTGAGTCCGGGCGGCCTCCGGGGCGCGGCGCCGGCCGCGAGTGGGGGAGCGGCCGCGGGGACCCGTCCGGGGCGGGTGCCCCTGCCACCGGGGGGTCGTTGGCGTACCGGGTGCCGGATCTCGGGGCGATGGAGCTGCTGCTCGCCGTCGCCCGGCTGGGGAGCCTCGGGCGGGCCGCGCGCGAACTGGGCATCAGCCAGCCCGCCGCCAGCGGCCGGCTGCGCGCGCTGGAGACCCGGCTCGGCGTCGCGCTGGTGCGCCGCTCCCCGGGCGGCTCGCGGCTGACCGACGAGGGCGCGCTGGTCAGCGAGTGGGCGCGGCGGGTGCTGGAGGCCGCGGAGGCGTTCGACGCGGGAGCGCGGGCGCTGCGCGGCAGGCGGGACTCGCGGCTGCGGGTCGCGGCCAGCATGACCGTCGCGGAGTACCTGCTGCCCAACTGGCTGATCGCGCTGCACGCCCGGCGGCCCGGCACCGCGGTGTCGCTCGCCGCGGGCAACTCGGTGACGGTCGCCCGGCTCGTCACCGAGGGCGAGGCCGACCTCGGGTTCGTGGAGGGCCTCGACGTGCCGCCCGGGCTGGGCTCCGCGGTGGTCGCCCGCGACCGGCTGCTCGTCGTCACCGCGCCCGGCCATCCCTGGGCACGGCGGCGCCGGCCGCTGCCGCCCGCCGAGCTGGCGGCCGCCGCGCTGATCCTGCGCGAGGCCGGGTCCGGGACCCGGCAGGTCCTGGACGCGGCACTCGCGCCGTACGGCGGGCCGGCCGCGCCGCTGCTCGAACTCGCGTCCACGACGGCGGTGAAGGCGGCGACGGTCAGTGGGGCGGGGCCCGCGGTGCTCAGCGAGTTGGCGGTCGCGGAGGAGGTCGCCGCGGGGCGTCTCGCGGAGATCCCGCTCGCTCCGGGGCTGCCGCTCACCCGTGCGCTGCGCGCCGTCTGGCCCGCCGGGCCGCAGCCCGCGGGCCCGGCCCGCGAGCTCCTCGCGTTGACGCTCTCCGCGTAGCTTCTGCCCCGGCCCGCCCGTGCGCGGCGCACTGCGCCCGGCTGCCGGACCTTCCCCCGGCAGGTGGCCGGTCGCGCCGTTCCCCGCGCCCCTTTTTTCCGCTCGGGGGTGCCGCGGTCTCGGGTTGCCGGATCGTCCGCCGGTGGGTGGTTGGTCGCGCCGTTCCCCGCGCCCCTTTTTCCGCTCGGGGGTGCCGCGGTCTCGGGTTGCCGGATCGTCCGCCGGTGGGTGGTTGGTCGCGCCGTTCCTCGCGCCCCTTTTCCGTTCGGGGGTGTTCCGTGCCCTGGGTGCCGGATCGTCCGCCGGTGGGTGGTTGGTCGCGCAGTTCCTCGCGCCCCTGGTGTGGCTGGGCGCCGTGGTCGGGCTGTGCTTTTCTTGCGGAAGTTGTCCGCGCGAACGGCCGACGTGGCAGCTCAGGGGCGCGGGGAACTGCGCGACCAGCCACTCGCCAAGGGAAGGTCCGGAACCGGCCGGAAGCCCACCCCCGGGCGGAAAGGGGCGCGGGGAACGGCGCGACCAGCCCACCACCGGCGGAAGGTCCGGCAACTTACCGCAACACACCACTGCGGGCGGGCAGGCGGGCAGGCGGGCGGACAGGCAGGCAAGCAAGCAGCCGTGTGGGCGTGACGTATCCGGAAGAATCCGCCGTCCTTACGGGATTCTCATGCTGGGGCCATAGGGTGACGCCCGTGACGACGACGACCCCGCCCGGCTGGTACCCAGAACCCGGGCACACAGGCAACGCCCCGGCCATGGAACGCTGGTGGGACGGCAGCGCGTGGACCGAGTACACGCGCACCGCGCCGGCGCCGGCTTCCGCCCCCGGCGCGCAGCCGGGCATACCCGGGCAGCCCGGACAACCCGGTCCGGCCGGCTGACGGCGGCGGCTACGGCTACCCCGGCGCCGAAGTGATGAGCAGCGGCGGCGGCCCCCGCCGCAAGAACACGACCGTGGTCGTCGCGATCATCGCCGCCCTCGTCCTCATCGGCGGCGTCGTGGCCGGCATCGTCGCCCTGGGCAAGGACGACGGCGGCGACGACGCCAAGGCCGGCGGCCCCTCCGCCACCGCCCCGCACCAGCGCCAGGACAACCCCGGCCAGATCCCGAGCGACCCCGCCCAGCCGCAGAACCCCGGCACGGGAGGCGACGGCGGCACCGACAACGGAGCCGGCGGCACCGGCGGCAGCACCGACAGCACCAAGGCCGTCGACGCCTACGACGGCATCAGCCTCCCCGTGCTGGACGGCTGGCAGGGCACCTCCGGCACCCAGGGCATCGGCTCCAGCGTCGTCACCGGCGAGTACGCCTGCCCGGGCGACGCCTCCAAGAGCTGTGTGCGCGGCGGCGCGTTCGCCCAGCCCGCCGCGGCGCTGAAGATCACCGCCACCGACCCCGAGGCCGCCGCCAAGGCGGACATCGCGCCGAACGCCGCCGACTCCTACAGCACCGACATCTACGGTGCGACGACCTCGCACCAGCAGGTCGCGTCCAAGGCGGTCACCGTCGCGGGCCAGAAGGGCTACCTGGTCCGCTGGCAGATCATGACCAAGTCGGGCACCGGCGGCTACGTCGAGTCGCTGGTCTTCCCGTCGCCGTCCGACAGCGGCAAGCTCGTCGTGGTCCGCTTCGGCTTCGACATCGGCCCCAAGGCGCCCGCTCTCTCCGTCATGGACCAGATCACCCAGGGCATCAAGGCCGACAGCAGCGGCGGCCAGTCTGGCACCGGCGTCTGACCCGCCGCCGCCCGCGCCGTGACCGCAGGGGCCGCGCCCGCCCGACCGGGCGCGGTCCCACCACCGCGGCCTCCACGGACTCGGCGATCCGGCCTATCCGGCGCGCCCGGCGGCTGAGCCGGCCGGGCCGGCTCAGCCGCCGACCGCTCACCGCGCCACCGGCTCCCCGGTCACAGGAACGTCTTGCCCTCGCCCCGGTACGTCGGCACCGACGCCGTCACCCTGTCCCCCTCCACCAGCTCCAACCGCGCGAAGCGCTCGCACAGTTCGCCGGCCTTCGCGTGCCGGAACCACACCTTGTCGCCGATCAGCAGATCGTCCGCCGCCGACCCGAGCAGCGGCGTCTGCACCTCGCCGGCGCCCTCCTGCGGGTCGTAGCGCAGCCCCTGGGGCAGGTACGGCTCGGGCAGCCGGTCCGCGCCGGGCGCGCCGGACGCCGGGTAACCGCCGCCGAGCACCGTCACCACGCCGACGCCCGGCCGGCGGACCACCGGCTGCGCGAAGAGGGCGGCCGGACGGCCGTGGAAGGAGCGGTAGTTGTCGAACAGCCGCGGTACGTACAGCCCCGAGCCCGCCGCGATCTCGGTCACCGCGTTCTCCGCGGCCGTGGTCTGCACACTGCCGGTGCCGCCGCCGTTGACGAACTCCAGGTCCGGCACCACCTCGCGCACCGCCCGCACCGCCTCGGCCCGGCGCGCGGCCAGCTCCCGGCGCGCCGCGGACTGCATCAGCCGTATCGCCGCCGACCGCGCGGGGCGCCCGGCCAGCCGGTCGCCGACGCCCGCGACGTGGCCCTCGTACGCCATGATCCCCACCACCCGGAAGCCCGGCCGCGCGGCGACCGCGCGGGCCAGCTCGGCCATCCGCTCCGGCGCGTGCAGCGGCGAGCGCAGCGCCCCGATCCGCAGCCGGCCGCCCAGCTTCCGCAGCGAGGTGTCCAGTTCGAGGCAGACCCGGACGGTCTCGGCGCCGCCGGCGCGGGCCGCGTCGATCAGGTCCAGATGCGCGACGTCGTCCACCATCACCGTCACCGCGCGGGCCAGCTTGGGATCGGCGGCCAGCTCCGCGTACCCGGCCCGGTCCGCCGACGGGTACGCGAGCAGCACGTCGGAGAAGCCGGCCCTGGCCAGCCAGAGCGACTCGGCGAGCGTGAAGGACATCAGGCCGGCGAAGCCGTCCCGCTCCAGCGCGCGTTCCAGCAGCGCGCGGCAGCGCACGGACTTCGACGCGATCCGGACCGGTTTGCCGCCGGCGCGCCTGACCAGATCGTCGGCGTTCGCGTCGAACGCGTCGAGGTCGACGATCGCCACGGGCGCGTCGAGATGGGCGGTGGCCCGGTCGTACCGGGCCCGGTCGGCGGCGGGGGAGGGGGCGGGGGCTACGCGAACGGCCATGTCCGGCAGCCTGCCAGACCGGGCGTACCGGGCGGTAGGGGAGAGGCGCGCCGCCCGTGGCAGCGGGGGCCCGCGGGAACACCGTAGAGTGACGCGCAAGCCGCGCACGTACTGGTCACGAGGGGGCGCCGGGTGAGCACCGGAGTGGACGACGGACAGACCCCGGCGGGTCCGTTCCCCACGCTCCGCCCCCGCGACGCGGCCCCGCCGCCGCGCCCGCAGCACGGGCCGCCCGCCGAGCCTTCCGCCCGGTCGTCCGCGACACCGGCCGCGTCCGCGCCCGGACCGGGCGGTCACGGCGGCCCCGGCGGTCACGGCGGTCACGGTCGTCCGGGCGGCCCTGGCGGCGGCGAGGCAGGCCTGGCGAGGGGGCGCCGCCGAAGCCGTCCGTCCCGCCCCGGGGAGCGCCGGCGCCGCAGGGGCCGCCCGCCGGGCCCGGACCGGACGGGCGGCCCGCCCAGCCCGGTCCGGCCGCGACGCCCGTACCGCCGCGCGGCGCGCCGGCTCGGCCCGGGGTTCGGCCGTCGCGTCGGCCGGGGGAGGGCTCCGGCGTGCCGCCGATACCCCGGGCCGAACCGATGCCCGCCCACGCGCCCGTGCCGCCGCGCCGGCCCGGGACCCCGCCGGTCCCGCCGCGTCCGCCGGTACCGCCCGCCCGGAGCGCCGCCGTGCCGCCGAGGCCCGCCACGCCGCCGCCCGGTGCAGCGCCCATCGCCCCGACACAGGCGCCGCCGCACGTCGCGCCGCACGCCCTGCCGCAGGCCCCACCGCAGCCACCGGCCGCGCCCCGGCCCGCGGGAAGCGGGCAGCCGCCCGCGGGCCCGTACCCGTACCCCGCGCCGCCGTATCCCGATCCCACCGGAGCGACCGCGCCCGACCCCGGTCCAGCCGGTGAGCCGGACCGCGCGCGGATACGCGCCCGGGTCGCCGCCACCGTGGCCGTCGTTCTCGGGCTGGGCCTGATCGGCGGCGCGACGGCGGGCGCGGTCATCAACCACGGGCCGCGCCCCGAGCCGCCGGTGGCCGCGGGCAGCCCGGAGGCGTTCGCCAAGGTGCGCACGGTGTGGCGCAACGCCCCCGTGGACCAGCTGTTCCCGCCCACGCTGACCGACCACGGCGGCGGCCCGGGCGGCGCGGACCGCGCCTGGTCCCGCGTCGGTGTCGCGCCGCCCGCGGGCTGCGCCGGCGCCTTCGACCCGCTGCTGCAACGCGTCCTGGCGCCCGTCGGCTGCGCCCGGCTGCTGCGGGCCACCTACGTCGACACCACCTCCACCACCGTGACCACGGTGGGCCTGCTCATCACCTCGGGCGAGGCCGCCGACATGGCCGCGCTGGGCCGGCGGTGGTCCGCCGAGAACCTCGGCGGGCGCGCGGACCTGCTGCCCAGGCCGGTCGCCTTCCCCGGGACCGCGGCCGCGCGGTTCGGGGACCGCCAGCGCGGCAGCTGGACCGTGCAGATCTCCGACGACCTGCCGATCGTCGTCTACGCGGTGAGCGGGTTCGCCGACGGCCGCACGGTGCCGACGCCGCAGGCCGCGCAGAAGGCCGAGGCGCCGGACTCCACCACCGCCACCGCGCAGGCGGGCCTCGGCTACGACGCGATCGACCTCGCCTCCGCGGTCGACGACCGCGTGCAGGCCGCCGCGCAGGCGCAGTTGAACCCCTCGGCGCACCCCGCGCCCGCGCAGAGCCCGTCCGGCACTCCCGGTCCCTCCCGCCAGGCGCCCCCCTCCGCCTCGTCGAACCCGTCCCCCGCGAAGAAGCACTCATGACGCCCCCCGACTCCACCGGCTCGGCCGACGCGCCCGATCCCGCCCGCGCACCCGGCACGGACACCGGCGCCGGAACCGCGGCCCGGTCCGGCTCCGCGGCCCGGTCCGGCTCCGCGGCCCGGTCCGGCTCCACCGACGCGGCCCGGCCTGCCGCCGCGGCCCGGTGGCTCCGCCGCGCCGCGGGAGCGCTGGCCGCCGCCGCCGTGATCGCGACGGCCGGCGCGGCGCCGGCCCACGCGGACGCCGCCCGCAGCCTGGACTGGGCGCTCGGCGCGCTGCACGCGCAGCAGGCGTGGCAGACCTCGCGCGGCGCCGGCGTCGTCGTCGCGGTGCTGGACACCGGCGTCGACGCCAGCCACCCCGACCTCACCGGCCAGGTGCTGCCCGGCAAGGACGAGGTCGGCTTCGGCGCCGTGCGCGGCGACGCGGCGTGGGCGCGCCACGGCACCGGGATGGCCGCGATCATCGCCGGCCACGGGCACGGCGCGGACGGCGGCTCCGGCGTCCTCGGCATCGCGCCGAAGGCCAAGATCCTCCCGGTGCGGGTGATATTGGAGGACAAGGACCCGCAGCGGGCCAAGGCCAGGAGCAGCCGCGGCGACGCACTGCCGCAGGGCATCCGCTGGGCCGTCGACCACGGCGCGGACGTCATCAACCTCTCGCTCGGCGACGACAGCGCGACCGCCGCGCCGGTGGCCGCCGAGGACGACGCGATTCAGTACGCGCTGAGCAAGGGCGTCGTGGTCGTCGCCTCCGCGGGCAACGGCGGCGACGAGGCCGACCGCTCGTCCTACCCGGCCGCCTACCCGGGCGTGATCGCGGTCGCCGCCGTGGACCGCTACGGGCGGCACGCGCCCTTCTCCACCAGCCGCTGGTACACCTCGGTGTCCGCGCCCGGCGACGACGTGGTGATCGCCGACCCCAACCGCCGCTACTACACCGGCTGGGGCACCAGCGCCGCGTCCGCGTACGCCTCCGGCGCCGCCGCGCTGATCCGCTCGGCGTACCCGAGGCTGAGCCCGCTGCAGGTCAAGCAGGTGCTCCAGGACACGACGCGGTTCAAGCCCGCGGGCGGCCGCAGCGACGACCTCGGCACCGGCATGATCGACCCGGCGGCGGCGCTCGCCGCCGCGGCCCGGCTCAAGCCAGGGCCCGCGGCGCCGGCGCCGGTCGGCTACCCGCAGCGCTACTTCGCCCCCGGGCCCACCCCTGCCCCGCGTCCCCCGGACCGCGCCCAGGTCCTCGGCGACGGCGTCGCCGCCGGGTGCGCCGCCGCGGGCGGGCTGCTCGTCGTCCTCGCCGCCGTCCTGTGGTTCCGGCCGCCCCGGGGCCGTCGCGCCCGCCCGCTCGCCGCCGCGCCCGCCGGGCAGTTCCACCCGGCGGCCCCCGGGCCCGCGCCCGGCCCGGCGCCCCGCCGCGCACCCTGAGCGGGCGGGCCGGGGCGCGCGCCCCGCACGAGAGCGGGACGCGCCCACCGAGCAGAGCGGGGAAGGCCCCGCGCGCCCCGAGGGCGGGCCGGTTCAGCCGAGGCCCGCGCTGGTCAGCCAGATGTGCGCGCAGGCGTCCGACGCCTCCTGGAGCTCGGCGCGTGACCCCTGCGAGGCGTGGTAGAAGCTTCGCTCGATCATCCAGCACAGCGCCCGCGCCATCGCCGGGGCCCGGTCCGGACCCGCGCCGGCCGGAACGCCCGCCTTCTCCAGCACGGCGGAGATGGCCGCGATGAACAGGTCCGCGGTCCGGCTCCACAGCTCGCCGATCTCCGGCACCGTCAACGACAGGTCGATCGCGGTGCGCATGACCAGCCCGTGCGCGGTCCACAGCTCGACCGTGCGCCGCATCGCGGCGTCGACGGCACGGCGCGGGTCGTCGCTGCGGGCGGTGGCCCGGGAGCGTTCCCACAGGTGCTCGACGGTACGGGCGACGAGCGCGGTGACGACCTCCTGCTTGGAGCCGAAGTAGAAGTAGAGCGCGCCGCGGGTGATGCCGGCGTCCTGGGCGATGTCGCCGATGGTCATGGCGTCGTAGCCCTTGCGCGCCAGCAGCGCCTCGCAGGCGTCGAGGATGGCCCGCTCGCGCAGGTCGCCCTTGCGCTCCGCCGGGCGCCGGCCACGCGCCGGGCCGCGGTCGGCCCGGCGCGCGGGGTGGTCGGGCCGCCGGTCGGCGCGGTCGGCGCGGGCGGCGTGATCGGGGTGATCGGCACGGTCGGCGCGGCGGTCGGCGGGTTCGGACCGGGGGCCGGTGTCGCCGTCGCTCCGGCGGTCGTCCTGGCGGTCGGCTCGGCGGTCGGGCGTCACAGCTGCGCGCCCTCGGCGAAGTCGGTGGTGCGGGACAGGGCCTCCCACGCGCGGATGTCCTCGTCCACGGCCGTGCGCGCGGCGGCGATCAGCCGCAGTGCGTCCGAGCCCAGCACCAGCTGGGCCGGCGGCCGGTCCAGCGACGCGACGTGCACGACCGCCTCCCCGGCCTTCACCGGATTGCCAAGCTGGTTCCCGCTGGCCTTGCGCCGGGCCTCGCGGATGGGGCCGAACAGCGCGTCGTAGTCGTCGACGGACCGCGGGGCCCGGGTCATCGACCGGCCCGCCCAGTCGGTGCGGAAGGAGCCGGGCTCGATCGCCGTCACATGGATCCCGAACTGCCCGACCTCCTTGCCCAGGGCCTCCAGGACGCCCTCCAGCGCGAACTTGCTGCCGCAGTACGCGGACATGCCGGGGACGGCCATCAGCCCGCCCATGGAGGTGACGGCCATCAGGTGGCCCCGGCGGCGCTCGCGCATGCGGGGGAGCGCGGCCTGCAAAGTGGCCATCGCCCCGAACACGTTCACCTCGAACTGCCGCCGCACCTCGGCCAGCGGGGTCTCCTCGAAGGTGCCCTCCAGGCCGTAGCCGGCGTTGGCGACCACCACGTCCAGCGGGCCGACGCCCGCCTCCGCGTCCGCGACCACGCGGGCCGTGGCGTCGGCGTCCGTGACGTCGAGGACGCGGCCGTGCGCGCGCCCGGGCTCCAGCGCCTCGAACTCCCGCAGGTCCCGCTCCGAGCGGACCGTGCCGATGACGGTGTGCCCGGCGTCCAGGGCGGCCCGGGCGAAGGCGCGCCCGAGGCCCGAGCTGACGCCGGTGACGAGCCAGGTCTGCTGCTGCACTGCTCCTCCAGGTGGTTCAGGTGGGTCGGGTCCGGCGGTCCGTGTCCGGCGCCTCATGGCGGTCGGTCCCGCCAGGCGGTTCGCGCCGGGCGGTTCCGGGGCTGGCGCGGCCGGGGGAGCCGCGGCGCCGGGAGCGGGACCGCCGCTCCCACAGAAAGTCTACACAGTGTCGATTTTTATCGTCGTAACGTCGATTTTGTGGTCGCCCCCCTCGGCGGGTGCGCGCCTCGCGCGCCTCGCGCGGCCCGCCGGGCCGGCCGGGGCGGCGCGGCGGGGCGCCGGATAGGGTTCCGGGGTGGCGCTGAAGAACATCCCGGACCCCGGCTACTCCGACGACGACGGCTCCGCCGACCCCGCGCTCGCCGCGGCCCTCGCGCGGTACGCCCGGGCGCGCGCCGCCGAGACCGGCGCCGGGTCCGGTGTCGGCGCGGCGGCCGGAAGTGCGACCGAGACCGCGACCGCGACGGAGACGGCCGCCGCGGAGGTCGCCGCCGCGCTCACGGGGGCCCGGCTGCTCGTCCCGGTCGTCGCGGTGCTCGGCGAGGCCGAGACCGGCGCCGACGGGCTGCGCCGGGAGAAGTCCAGCGACATGGCCGTCCCGGTGATCGAGGCGCCGGACGGCCGCCGCGCGCTGCCGGCCTTCACCTCCAGCGCGGCGCTCGCCCGCTGGCGCGCCGACGCCCGCCCGGTCGCCGTGCCCTTGCACCAGGCGCTCCAGGCCGTCGCGCACGAGCGGGCCGACACGCTGCTGATCGACCTCGCGGGACCGGTCCCGTACGAACTGACCGGCGCGGACCTGCGTGCCGCCGCTCGGGGCGGCGCCGGGCGCGACCCGCTCGCCGACCCCGCCGTGCGCGAGGCCGTCGCCGTCGCGCTGCGCACCGCGCTGGCCGCGCAGCCCGGCGTGGTGCGCGCCCACCTCG
Organism: Actinacidiphila sp. DG2A-62; assembly: GCF_035825295.1. NCBI lineage: Bacteria > Bacillati > Actinomycetota > Actinomycetes > Kitasatosporales > Streptomycetaceae > Actinacidiphila > Actinacidiphila sp. DG2A-62. The sequence goes on along the minus strand of NZ_JAYMGI010000002.1, from coordinate 1,212,985 downwards.
GGCCCGCGCGGCCCGGCAACGACGGCACGCTCGCCCTGGTGCTCGCTGACGACGCGGACCCGGCGGCCACCGGCCAGGCGGTGGCCCGCGCGCTCGCCGCCGACGAGACGCTGCGCGCCGTCCTCGTCCAGGGCCTGGACCTCGCCCTCCTCCCGGCCGCCGCCGTGCTCCCGGGCGCCCCGCTCTTCACCCGCTGACGCGTCCCGGACCCGCCCGCCGGCGTCCGGGGGAACCAGCGCCGCCGCGCCCCCTCGCCCTCTGGCCGTCCCCTCACCCCGCGTACGAGCCCCTCTGCGCCCGCCTGACGGCTTTTCGTCCGTATATCAGCCGAGATGTGCGGTTCATCCGCAAGGCCCACAATGACCAGTGCAAGGAAACGATCATCGTGGAGGTCCGGATGGACATGCGCACGATCACCGACAACCGGACGGCCGACGACCAGCGGGCGTTCGTCTGCGAGTTCCTGGGCACCCTGCTGCTGGTCTTCTTCGCCGTCGGCGCGGCCGTGGTCTCCGGCCAGTACATCGGCTCGCTCGGCATCGCCTTCGGCTTCGGCCTGGTGCTGCTGGCGATCGCGTACGCCATCGGGCCCATCTCCGGCAGCCATGTCAACCCCGCGGTGACGATGGGCATGCTGCTCGCCCGCCGGATCACCCTGCGCACCGCCGTCGAGTACTGGATCGCGCAGATCCTCGGCGGCATCGTCGGCGCGGCGCTGCTGCTGCTCGTGGCCAAGCAGGTGCCGGGCCTGAAGACGCACGGCGCGTTCGGCACCAACGGCTACGGCTACCGCTCGGCGGTCGGCATCAGTATCTTCGGCGCCTTCGTGGCCGAGATGATCCTGACCTTCCTGCTGGTCTTCGTGGTGCTCGCGGTCACCCACCGGATCGCCGTGGTCGGCTTCGACGGGCTGCCCATCGGCATGGCCCTGGTGGTGATCCACCTGGTCGGCATCCCGCTCACCGGCACCGGTGTGAACCCGGCGCGCAGCCTGGGCCCGGCGCTCTTCGCCGGCAGCCCCGCGCTGACCCAGCTGTGGCTGTTCCTCGTCGCCCCGCTGGTCGGCGGCGCGCTCGCGGCGCTGGTGCACCAGACGACCCACCCCGCGCTGGCCGCGGCCAGGGCCGCCCGCGCGGCCGCCGCCGAGGCCGAGACCGCCGCCCGCGCGGAGGGCGACGCCTGACGGTCCGGACGGCGGCGCGCGACGGCGTCCGGCGGCTCTTGTTCGTGCGCGGTGCGCCGCGCACCGGCCGGCCCTGCCCGTGCGGACCGGCCCCGCCTCCGCGTGGACCGGCCTATGCATGGACCGGCCTACGCGTAGACCGGCCCGGTGAACTTCTCGCCCGGACCCTGGCCCGGCTCGTCCGGCACCACCGACGCCTCGCGGAAGGCCAGCTGCAGCGACTTCAGGCCGTCCCGCAGCGGCGCCGCGTGGAAGGAGCTGATCTCGGTGGCGCTCGCGGTGACCAGTCCGGCCAGCGCCTGGATGAGCTTGCGCGCCTCGTCGAGGTCCTTGTGCTGCTCGCCCTCCTCGGCCAGGCCGAGGTTCACCGCCGCCGCGCTCATCAGGTGCACGGCCACGGTGGTGATCACCTCGACCGCGGGCACGTCCGCGATGTCACGGGTGATGTCGTCGTAGCCGGGTGCGGCACCGGCGCCGCCGTCCTGGCGGGAGGCGGGGCCGGAGGCGGGGGCGGGAGTCTCGCTCATGCGACACACGATATGCCCCGTCCGGCCGATTACGGCCTCGGGGCCCGCGCTGGTATGCTGGGTGAACGACCGGCCGGACACCCGCGTGCCCGGCCTGCAAGTGGAGGCTCCGATCTCCCACCTTATCGGCCACGCGGCCGATGGGTCCCGGTCAGACGGCAGGCGTCGGCACCCCCGGCGCGGCGCCGTCCGATGCGCCCCGCGGAATATCGCGGCGGTGCTCCCGGTTGTGAGGAGCCCCGTCTGTATCCGCATGGGGCGTTTTGTGCGTTCCGGGTGCGGAGTCGGAGGAAGACCAAGAATCGAGCGCGGCTGTCGGCCAGTCAGTCGCGTGGTGCAACCGAGGAGGCCCCATCAGCGCCGAGCCCCGCATCAACGACCGGATTCGCGTTCCCGAGGTGCGACTTGTCGGTCCCAGCGGCGAGCAGGTCGGCATCGTGCCGCTTGCCAAGGCCCTGGAGCTTGCGCAGGAGTACGACCTCGACCTGGTCGAGGTCGCGGCGAACGCCCGTCCGCCCGTGTGCAAGCTCATGGACTACGGGAAGTTCAAGTACGAGTCGGCCATGAAGGCCCGTGAGGCGCGCAAGAACCAGGCGCACACGGTCATCAAGGAGATGAAGCTCCGGCCGAAGATCGACCCGCACGACTACGACACCAAGAAGGGTCACGTCGTCCGGTTCCTCAAGCAGGGCGACAAGGTCAAGATCACGATCATGTTCCGCGGACGTGAGCAGTCCCGGCCGGAGCTCGGCTACCGGCTGCTGCAGCGGCTCGCGGAGGACGTCCAGGAGCTCGGCTTCATCGAGTCGAACCCCAAGCAGGACGGCCGGAACATGATCATGGTCCTCGGTCCGCACAAGAAGAAGACCGAGGCGATGGCCGAGGCCCGCGAGGCCCAGGCCGCCCGCAAGGCCGGCCGGCAGGGTGACGCGCAGGCCGACGTGGAGGCGGACGCGGAGGCACCGGCCGACGCCGGCTGACCCTCAGCACCGAAGACGCAGCACCGCGGGCCCGCACCCGGGCCCGCCCCGAACCGAACGCAGCACTGACGCTCCCCGTGCGCCCACCGGCGCCCGGGAGGGCCAGCGACGAGGAGACCACGGCGCCATGCCGAAGAACAAGACGCACAGCGGTACCAGCAAGCGCTTCAAGATCACCGGCTCCGGCAAGGTGCTGCGTGAGCGCGCCGGTGTCCGCCACTACCTGGAGCACAAGCCGTCCAGCAAGACGCGTTCCCTGAGCGGCACCGTCCAGGTCGCCCCGGCCGACGCCAAGAAGATCAAGAAGCTTCTCGGCAAGTGACCTGCGCGCCCCCGACCGGGGCGGGACCCATTCGCTTTCGGGCCGCGTGAACATCCCCGCGGTCCCTTAGAAGGAGTTATCACGTGGCACGCGTCAAGCGGGCAGTCAACGCCCAGAAGAAGCGCCGGGCGGTCCTGGAGCAGGCCAGCGGCTACCGCGGTCAGCGTTCGCGCCTGTACCGCAAGGCCAAGGAGCAGGTCACCCACTCCCTGGTCTACAACTACAACGACCGCAAGAAGCGCAAGGGCGACTTCCGGCAGCTGTGGATCCAGCGGATCAACGCCGCCGCCCGCGCCAACGGCATCACCTACAACCGCTTCATCCAGGGTCTGAAGGCCGCCAACGTCGAGGTGGACCGCAAGATCCTGGCCGAGCTGGCGGTCAACGACGCGAACGCCTTCGCGGCGCTCGTCGAGGTGGCCCAGAAGGCGCTGCCGTCCGACGTGAACGCCCCCAAGGCGGCCTGACCCCGCCGTCACGCGCTGCGTTCGACACCCGGGCCCGCGGTGGGACTGCCCACCGCGGGCCCGCGCACGCGCGGGACCCGTCCGGGAGACGCCCGCGGGACGGCGGGCACGCCCGGCAGCCGTCGACGAACGGTCGCGGAACCGCCGACGAAGCGTTGAGGAACCGCCGAGGCGCCGTCGAGGCACCGTCGAGGAAGAAGGATGAAGGCGATGGCCACCCCCGAGCTGACGTCGCTGCGCTCGGCGCGCGTGACCGCCGCGCACCGGCTGGCCCGGCGCAGCTTCCGCGGCAAGGAGCGACGCTTCCTGGTCGAGGGCCCGCAGGCGGTACGGGAGGCCGTCGCGCACCCCGGCGGCCCGGCCGGCCGCACCCTGATCGAGCTGTACGCCACGCCCGAGGCGACCGAGCGGCACGCCGACATCGTGGGGGCGGCCCGCGCCGCCGGCGTCCCCGTGCTGACCGCCACCCCCGAGGTGGTCGCGGAGATCTGCGACACCGTCACCCCGCAGGGCCTGGCCGGCGTCTGCCGCTTCCTCGACACCCCCTTCGACCAGGTGCTCGCCGCCCGGCCCCGGCTGGTCGCGGTGCTCGCCCACGTCCGCGACCCCGGCAACGCCGGCACCGTGCTGCGCTGCGCGGACGCGGCCGGCGCGGACGCGGTGGTGCTCACCGACGCCTCGGTCGACCCGTACAACCCCAAGGCCGTCCGCGCCTCGGCGGGCAGCCTCTTCCACCTGCCGGTCGCGGTCGGCGTCACGGCCGCCGACGCGGTCGCGGGGCTGCGCGCCGCGGGCGTGCGGGTGCTGGCCGCGGACGGCGCGGGCGACCGCGACCTGGACGCCGAACTCGACGCCGGCGCGATGGGCGGCCCCACCGCCTGGGTCTTCGGCAACGAGGCGTGGGGCCTGCCCGAGGAGACCAGGGCGCTGGCCGACGCGGTGGTCCGCGTCCCCCTGCACGGACGCGCCGAGAGCCTCAACCTCGCCACCGCCGCCGCGGTGTGCCTGTACGCCTCCGCGCGCGCCCAGCGCGCCCCCGCAGGGTGCCGCGCGCCGCGCTCCAGCTAGTAGGGTGGCGGCCCGGGGGCCCTGAGAGGGGGTGGCGGCCATGGACCTCATGCCGCAGAACGGCACGCGCGGCACGCGTACGGTTCCGCCCGCGCGCCCGGCCCTCGCGCCCCGGGACCCCGGCGGCGACTCCGCCGGACTCGGCATCGACCCCGACGACCTGCCCGACGGCCTGGTCGTCGCCGACGAGCACGGCCGGGTGATCTGCTTCAACGCCGCCGCCGCGCGCATCACCGCCGTCCCCGCCGCCGAGGCGCTCGGCGCCCCGCTGGAACGGGCCCTGCCGCTGGAGGACCTGGAGGGCCGCCGCTGGTGGCAGCTCACCGACCCCTACGCCGGCCTCGCCGTGCGCACCGGCCAGCCCGAGCGCAACCTGCTGCTGCCCGGCGGCCGGGAGGTGCTGGTCGCGGCCCGCTACGTCCGCGAGCGGCCCGGCGGCCCGGTGCGCCGGCTGGTGGTGACGCTGCGCGGCACCGAGGCCCGGCGCCGCACCGAGCGCAGCCACGCCGAGCTGATCGCCACCGTCGCGCACGAACTGCGCTCCCCGCTCACCTCGGTCAAGGGCTTCACCGCGACGCTGCTGGCCAAGTGGGAACGCTTCACCGAGGACCAGAAGAAGCTGATGCTGGAGACCGTCGACGCCGACGCCAACCGGGTGACCCGGCTGATCGCCGAACTGCTCGACATCTCCCGGATCGACTCCGGCCGGCTGGAGGTGCGCCGCCAGCCGGTCGACATGGCCGCCGCCGTGCAGCGGCACGTCGACGGCCACGTGGCGGCCAGGCCGGCGTCCCGGTTCCGGGTCCAGGTCGCGCACCCGCTGCCGGCGCTGTGGGCCGATCCCGACAAGGTCGACCAGATCCTCGGCAACCTGCTGGAAAACGCCGTGCGGCACGGCGAGGGAACTGTCACCATCGAGGTGGCCCCCGCCCCGGCCGCGGGCGGCGACCGTACGACGGAGGGCACGGCAGTCACCGTGAGCGACGAAGGCCCCGGCATCCCCGAGGAGTCGATCGGCCGCGTCTTCACCCGCTTCTGGCGGGGCAGCAAGCGCGGCGGCACCGGGCTGGGCCTGTACATCGTCAAGGGCATCGTCGAAGCCCACGGCGGGACCATCACCGTCGGCCGCGCGCCCGGCGGCGGCGCCGAGTTCCGATTTATCCTGCCCGTCGGGGCCCCCGCGTTCATGGCCTGAGGCGGCCACCGCCGCCCGGTCCGCGGTCCGGCCGCCCGGCGGGCGCACACAGTCGGTCCCCATGGCGCAAGTAGACTCGTGCCCCGGCATGTGCGTGGCATGTGTCCGGCCGGGCAGAGCCTCCACCCCCGGCCACGCCGCCGGGAGGCGCCCCGCAGCAGCACCCAATCGGAACGGGAAGAGATGTCGGCACCGAACAAGTCGTACGACCCTGTGGAGGTCGAGGCGTTGCAGCCGGAACGGATCGAGCGGATGCGCGACGACGCGCTCGCCGCGATCGCGGCCGCCGCCGACCTGGACGCGCTCGCCCACGCGAAGACCGCGCACACCGGCGGCGGCTCGCCGCTGGCGCTGGCCAACCGCGAGATCGGCGCGCTCCCCCGCAGGCCAAGGCCGAGGCGGGCAAGCGGGTCGGCCAGGCCCGCGGCGCCGTCAACCAGGCCCTCGCCGCCCGCCAGGCCGAGCTGGAGGCCGAGCGCGACGCCCGGGTGCTGGTCGAGGAGGCCGTGGACGTCACGCTGCCCTACGACCGTCGGCCGGCCGGCGCCCGGCACCCGCTGACCACGCTGTCCGAGCGCATCGAGGACATCTTCGTCGGCATGGGCTACGAGGTCGCCGAGGGGCCCGAGGTCGAGGCCGAGTGGTTCAACTTCGACGCGCTCAACATCTCCCGTGACAACCCGGTCCGCAGCGAGCAGGACACCTTCTTCGTACGGCCCGGCGACGGCGCCGACGGCACGGACCCCTCCGCCGCCGAGGACAGCGGGCTGGTGCTGCGCACCCACACCTCCGGCGTGCAGATCCGCTCGCTGCTCGAACGCGAGCTGCCGGTCTACGTGATCGCGCCCGGCCGCGTCTACCGCTCCGACGAGCTGGACGCCACCCACACCCCGGTCTTCATGCAGGTCGAGCTGCTCGCCGTGGACGAGGGCCTGACCATGGCGGACCTGAAGGGCACGCTGGACCACATGGTGGTCTCGCTGTTCGGCGAGGGCATGCAGACCCGGCTGCGCCCCAACCACTTCCCTTTCACCGAGCCGTCCGCCGAGATGGACATGCTCTGCTACGTCTGCCGCGGCGACTCCGTCGGCAACCCCGACCGCCCCTGCCGCACCTGCTCCTCCGAGGGCTGGATCGAACTGGGCGGCTGCGGCATGGTCAACCCCAAGGTGCTGGTCGCCTGCGGCGTGGACCCCCAGAAGTACAGCGGCTTCGCGTTCGGCTTCGGCATCGAGCGGATGCTGATGTTCCGGCACAACGTCGAGGACATGCGAGACATCGTCGAGGGTGACGTGCGGTTCACCCTTCCGTTCGGGATGGAGATCTGATGCGGGTCCCGCTTTCTTGGCTGCGGGAGTACGTCGACCTGCCCGCCGGCACCACCGGCCGCGACGTCCAGGCCAAGCTCATTTCCGCCGGCCTGGAGGTCGAGACCGTCGAGCAGCTCGGCACCGGCCTCAAGGGCCCGCTGGTCGTCGGCGAGGTCCTGACCATCGAAGAGCTGGAGGGCTTCAAGAAGCCGATCCGCTTCTGCACCGTCGACGTCGGCGACGCCAACGGGACCGGCGAACCGCAGGAGATCGTCTGCGGCGCCCGCAACTTCGCGGTCGGCGACAAGGTCGTGGTGATCCTGCCCGGCGGCGTGCTGCCCGGCGACTTCCAGATCTCCGCGCGCAAGACCTACGGCAGGGTCTCGCACGGCATGATCTGCTCGGCCCGCGAACTGGGCATGGGCGACGATCATGAAGGCATCGTCGTGCTGCCGCCGGAGCACGAGGCCGGCACCGACGCCATCGGCCTGCTCGAACTCGTCGACGAGGTGCTCGACATCGCGGTCACGCCCGACCGCGGCTACTGCCTGTCGCTGCGCGGCGTCGCCCGCGAGACCGCCATCGCCTACGGTCTGCCGCTCAGCGACCCGGCGCTGATCGACGTGCCGGGGCCCAACGCCGGCGGCTACCCGGTGCGGATCGCCGACCCGATCGGCTGCGACCGCTTCACCGCGCGCACCGTCACCGGCGTCAACCCCGAGGCCCGCTCGCCGATCTGGCTCCAGCGCCGGCTGCAGAAGGTCGGCATGCGCCCGATCTCGCTGGCCGTGGACATCACCAACTTCGTGATGTTCGAGATCGGCCAGCCGCTGCACGCCTACGACCGCTCCCGACTCAACGGGCCGATCGGGGTCCGTCGCGCCGAGCCCGGCGAGAAGCTCACCACACTCGACGGCGCCGAGCGGGTGCTCGACGGCGAGGACCTGGTCATCACCGACGAGTCCGGGCCGATCGGCCTGGCCGGCGTGATGGGCGGCGCCCACACCGAGATCGCCGAGCAGGGCGCCGACTCCGGCACCACCGAGATCGTCATCGAGGCCGCGCACTTCGCGCCGGTCGCCATCGCCCGCGCGGCGCGCCGCCACAAGCTGGCCTCCGAGGCGTCCCGCAGGTTCGAGCGCGGCACCGACCCGCAGGCCACCTCCGCCGCCGCCCAGCGCGCCGTCGACCTGCTGGTGCTGCTGGCCGGCGGCACCGCGGAGCCCGGCGTCACCGAGGCCGTCTCACCGTCCGCCCCGCACACCATCGCGATGCCCGCCGACCACCCGGACCGCGTCGCCGGCACCGCGTACGGCCGCGAGACCGTGGTGCGCCGGCTCCAGGAGATCGGCTGCGACGTCTACGGCTCCGACGAGCTGATCGTCACCGTGCCCAGCTGGCGGCCCGACCTGGCGGCGCCCAACGACCTCGCCGAGGAGGTCATCCGGCTGGAGGGCTACGAGAACCTGCCCTCCACGCTGCCCAAGCCGCCGTCGCAGCGCGGCCTGACCGGGTCGCAGCGGCTGCGCCGCCGGATCGGCCGCGCGCTGGCCAGCGCCGGCTATGTCGAGGCCCCCAGCTACCCCTTCCTGGGCGCCGAGGTCTTCGACCAGCTCGGCTACGAGCCGGACGACCCGCGCCGGCGCACCGTCGTGCTCGCCAACCCGCTGGACGACACCGAGCCCGCCCTGCGCACCACGCTGCTGCCCGGACTGCTCGCGGCGCTGCGCCGCAACGACGGGCGCGGCACCCACGACCTGGCGCTCTTCGAGACCGGCCTGGTCTTCCACCCGGTCGACGGCCAGAGCACGCCGCCCCGGCTGCCGGTCGACCGCCGGCCGACCGACGAGGAGATCGCCGCGCTCAAGGCCGCGCTGCCCGACCAGCCCCGGCACGTCGGCGTGGTGCTGGCCGGCGCCCGCGAACGGGCCGGCTGGTGGGGCCCGGGCCACCGGGTGAGCTGGGCGGACGCGGTCGAGGCGGCGCGGACCGTCGCCGCGGAGGCGGGCGTGTCGCTGACCGTCCGCCAGGGCCGCCAGGCGCCCTTCCACCCCGGGCGCTGCGCCGAACTCGTCGCGGGCGACGGCGAGGTCGTCGGCCACGCCGGCGAGCTGCACCCGCGGGTGACCAAGGCGCTGGGCGTGCCCGAGCGGACCTGCGCGATGGAGGTCGACCTGGACCGGCTGGAGGCGATCGGCGGCGCCCGGGCGACCGGGCCGCGCGTGTCGACGTTCCCGGTCGCCACGCAGGACGTCGCGCTCGTCGTGGACGCCGCGGTCCCGGCCGCGGAGGTCGAGCGCGCGCTGCGCGACGGCGCGGGCGACCTCCTGGAGTCGCTGCGGCTGTTCGACATCTTCACCGGCGAGCAGATCGGCGAGGGGCGCAAGTCGCTCGCCTACGCGCTGCGGTTCCGCGCGGCCGACCGCACCCTCACCGCGGAGGAAGCCTCGGCCGCGCGCGACGCGGCGGTGGCGGCAGCCGCCGCTCGCACCGGAGCGGCCCTGCGCGGCGCCTGAGCCCCGAGGTTTCACCTCACCGTCGGCGGCTCTCCGTCCCCGCCCGGGACGGAGAGCCGCCGACGGCGCTTGGGGGAGGACCACCGAGTCCCGTCAGGCCGTGCGGAGGGCGGCGGCCACGGATGACGCGAGGGCGTCGAGTTCCGCGTCGGTGGGCGCGCCGCCCATGACCGCCACGGTCCAGTAGAGCGGCCCGGCGAGCAGGCCGAACGCCAGGTCCGCGTCCACATCGCGCGGGAGCTCACCGCGCTCCGCCGCCTGCGCCAGCACGACCTCCACGACGCCGCCCCGCGCCCCCCGCAACGCTCCGCGCAGCGCCTGCGCCAGCTCCGGACCGCGCGCCGCCTCCGCGAGGAGATCCGGCAGGATCTGCGCCACCGCCGGATGTGCCAGCGCCCGCGCCGCCACCCCCAGAACCGCCCGCACGTCCCCCCGCAGCGACCCCGTGTCCGGCGCCGGCAGCCCCTGCCCGGCCACCGCGGACACCACGTCGAGCACCAGCGGCAGCTTGGACCGCCACCGCCGGTAGACCGCCGCCTTGCCGACGCCCGCGCGCCGCGCGATCCCCTCCATCGACATCCGGCCGTAGCCGACCGCGGCCAGCTCCGCGAAGACGGCCGCCCGGATCGCCTCGGTGACCTCCGTGCGCAGCACCGCCGCCCCCGCGGGCTGCCGCCGGGCGGCAGCGGCATCGGACGCGGAAGCGTACCCGGAATCAGTCCCGGGCGCGGGCGCGGGCCCCGGCGGGGGAGTGGGCTCGGTGCTCATGGCGGACGATCCTATCCCGCCGATACGCCCACGTCACGACGGAACGGTTGCGTTCCGGCGTCGCCCCGGACTACGCTGACCGCCGCACCACGACGATACGGTTCCGTTCCGACGCAAGCGAGGTCCGTATGCTCCTCACCCCGGCGCGCCCCGCGGCGCCCGTGCCGGACCGCGCCGCGACCGGCCCCGCCGCGCTGGCCGCCGCCCACGGGCTCACGGTCAGCGGTGCGCGCCCCGGCCCCGGCGCGTACGCCCGCCAGCTGTGGGCCCGCCGCCACTTCATCACCGCGCTCGCCTCCGCCCGCCAGGCCGCCCTGTACTCCGGCGCCCGGCTCGGCCAGCTGTGGCAGGTGCTGACGCCGCTGCTCAACGCCGCCGTGTACTTCCTGGTCTTCGGCCTGCTGCTGGGCACGGGGCGCGGCGTGCCGGACTACGTCCCGTTCCTGTGCACCGGCGTCTTCGTCTTCACCTTCACCCAGTCCGCGGCGCTGTCCGGGGCCCGCTCGCTCACCGACAACATCGGCCTGGTGCGCGCCCTGCACTTCCCGCGCGCCGCCCTGCCGCTGGCCGCGACGCTGACCCAGCTGCGCCAGCTGCTGCTCTCCCTGGGCGTGCTGGCCCTCGTGGTGGCCGGCGTCGGCGTGCCGGTCACCACGCGCTGGCTGCTGGCGGTGCCGGCCCTGGTCCTGCAGTCGGTCTTCAACGCCGGGCTCGCCCTGGCGCTGGCCCGCCTCGGCGCCCGCACCACCGACTTCGTCCAGGTGCTGCCGTTCCTGCTGCGCACCTGGGGCTACGTCTCCGGCGTCTTCTACGACCTGAGCCGGTTCTCCGCGGGCGCCCCGCACCCGCTGCGGCTGCTGCTGGAGGCGAACCCGGCGCTGATCTATGTGAGCCTGATGAGGTACGCGCTCATCGACACGGTGACCCGGGCGCAGCTCCCGCCGCACGTGTGGCCGCTCGCACTGGTCTGGGCGAGTGCGGCCGCCGGCGCCGGGTACGCGTTCTTCTGGTCGTCCGAGGAGGAGTACGGACGTGGCTGATCAGACCGCCGAGAAGGCTCTCGGCACAACCGAGGCGAAGCCCGGCGACATCGCCGGCGGGAAGACCGACGGGAGGGCCGCCGGGCAGGCCGGCGCGGACCCCGCCAACGCGACCGCGCTGCGGGACGGGCCGACGGCCGAGGCCGACCCGCCCGCCCCCGGCGAGCCCGAGGGCGGCGCCGGCGGCTCCCGCGTGCCCACCGTCATCGTCGACGGGCTCCACGTCGTCTACCGCATCTACGGCGCCGACGCGGGCCACGGCAACGCCACCGCCGCGCTGCGCCGCCTGCTGCTGCGGCAGGGCTCGCCGAACGTCCAGACCGTGCACGCCGTCAAGGGCGTCACCTTCACGGCGTACCGCGGTGAGGCGATCGGCATCATCGGCTCCAACGGCTCCGGCAAGACGACGCTGCTCAAGGCGGTCGCCGGGCTGCTCCCCGCCGAGCGCGGCAAGGTCTACACCGATGGTCAGCCGTCGTTGTTGGGTGTGAACGCGGCGTTGATGAATGATCTGACCGGTGGGACGAATGTGATCCTGGGTGGTCTGGCGATGGGGATGTCGCAGGAGGAGGTGCGGCGTCGGTATCAGGGGATCGTGGATTTCTCGGGGATCAACGAGAAGGGTGATTTCATCTCGTTGCCGATGCGGACGTACTCCTCGGGTATGGCGGCGCGGTTGAGGTTCTCGATCGCGGCGGCGAAGAATCATGATGTGCTGATGATCGACGAGGCGCTGGCGACGGGTGACCGGGCGTTCCAGAAGCGGTCGGAGGCGCGGATCAGGGAGTTGCGCAAGGAGGCCGGCACGGTCTTCCTGGTCAGCCACAACAACAAGTCGATCCGGGACACATGCGACCGGGTGCTGTGGCTGGAGAAGGGCGAGCTGGTGATGGACGGCCCGACCGAGGAGGTCGTCAGCGCCTACGAGAAGGCGTGACGCCGCGCGGGCGTACCGCGCCGGCGAGCGCCCCGTGCGGCGCCCGGCCCGCGCCCGCACGGGGCGCCTGCGGCACGCCCGCCGGGGTCCGCGGACCGGGCCGCCGATCAGTACGAGTAGAAGCCCGCGCCCGTCTTGCGGCCGAGGCGGCCCGCGTCGACCATCCGCTGCAGGATCGGCGGCGCGGCGTACAGGGGTTCCTTGTACTCGGCGTACATCGAGTCCGCGATGGCCGCGACCGTGTCCAGACCGATCAGGTCGGACAGCTTCAGCGGGCCCATCGGGTGGGCGCAGCCCATCTCCATGCCGTTGTCGATGTCCTCGCGGGTGGCGATCCCCGACTCGTACATCCGGATCGCGGACAGCAGGTACGGCACCAGCAGCGCGTTCACCACGAAGCCCGAGCGGTCCTGGGCGCGGATGGCGTGCTTGCCGAGCACCTCGCCGACCAGGTGCTCCGCGCGCTTGACGGTGTCCGCCGAGGTGGTGAGCGCCGGGATCAGCTCGACCAGGGCCTGGACCGGCGCCGGGTTGAAGAAGTGGATGCCCAGCACGTGGTCCGGGCGCGAGGTGGCCACCGCGAGCCTGACCAGCGGGATCGAGGAGGTGTTGGACGCCAGGATCGCGTCGCGGCGCGTCACCACCTGGTCGAGCACCCGGAAGATGTCCGTCTTGACCTGCTCGTTCTCCACCACGGCCTCGATCACCAGGTCCCGGTCGGCGAACTCGCCGAGATCGGTGGTGAAGCTCAGCCGGCCCAGCGCGGCGTCCCGCTCCTCCTCGGTGATCTTGCCGCGCTCGGCCGCCCGGCCGAGGGAGTTGGCCAGCCGGGCCCGGCCCAGCTCCAGCGCGTCGCCGGTGGTCTCGGCGACCCTGACGTCGAGCCCGGCCTTCGCGCATACCTCGGCGATGCCGGAACCCATCTGCCCCGCGCCGACCACTCCGACGCGCTGGATGTCACTCACTCGTCAGCCCCTCGCTCGCTGCCCTCCCCCCAGAGCCGTCGCCTGGGAGGCGTCCCCCGCCGCCCGTCGCCGAGCGGTCACCGGACCCGTACCGGTGCGTGCCAGGGGTACTCCGCAGACGTTACCCCCGGGTCCGCGAGCGCTCCGCCGCGGGACCGGGCCGGGCCCCCCGGGGGTGCTTCCGCGGCGGGCCGCGGGGGCTTCCGGGGCGGGACCTGCGGGCTTCCGCGGCGCGGACCCGCGGGCGTGCGGGGCTGGGCCGCGGCGCGCGGCGTGGCGGCGTCGGAAGCGCGCCGCCAGTGGCGTAGACCGGTCGGCGGTTGCCGCCAGGGGCGGATGGGCCCATCATCGGCGGATCGTGACGGACGATCAGGAGGCAGAGATGGAACGGCTCACCCGCAGGAGCTTCACCGCCGCGGCGGCGGGCGCGCTGGGCTCGACCGTACTGGGCTCGACCGTGCCGGCCGGCTCGGCGTCGGCCGCGGAGGCCGGCGCGCGGCCCGGGGGCGCGGACGCCGCGGGCCCGGCGCCCGGCGCGAGCCCGGCCGGGACCGCCGCCGGACCCCGGGGCCACGGTCGCGGCGGGCCGCACCGGGAACTGCGCGGGATGTGGATCGCCACCGTGGCCAACACCGACTGGCCGTCCGCACCGGGCCTGAGCCCGGCCGAGCAGCGCCAGGAGCTGTGCGACCTGCTCGACCTCGCCGTCGAGCGCCGGCTCAACGCCGTGATGTTCCAGGTCCGGCCGACCGCCGACGCGTTCTGGCCGTCGCCGTACGAGCCGTGGTCGCGCTACCTCACCGGCGTCCAGGGCCGGGACGCCGGCTGGGACCCGCTGGGCGCCGCCGTGCACGAGGCGCACCGGCGCGGCCTGGAGCTGCACGCGTGGTTCAACCCCTACCGCGTGTCGATGACCGCCGACCCGGCGGACCTCGTCGCCACCCATCCGGCGCGGCTGCACCCGGAGTGGGTGCTGCCGTACGGCGGCAAGCTGTACTACAACCCGGGGCTGCCCGAAGTGCGCAGGTTCGTCGAGGACGCCATGCTCGACGCGGTGCGCCGCTACCCGATCGACGCGGTGCACTGGGACGACTACTTCTACCCGTACCCGGTGGCCGGCCAGACCTTCGCCGACGACGACGCGTACGCCCGCTACGGCGCCGGCTTCCCCGACCGCGACGCCTGGCGGCGGAACAACTGCGACCTGCTGGTGCGCGAGACCGCGGAGCGGATTCGGCGGATCAGGCCGTCGGCGCGGTTCGGCATCAGCCCGTTCGGCGTCTGGCGCAACGCCGCGAGCGACCCCCTCGGCTCGGCCACCCAGGCCGGCGTGCAGACCTACGACGACCTGCACGCGGACACCCGCGGCTGGGTGATGAAGGGCTGGCTGGACTACATCTGCCCCCAGGTCTACTGGAACATCGGCTTCGCGGCGGCCGACTACGGCGTGCTGGTGCCGTGGTGGTCCGACGTCGTGCGCGGCACCCGGGCGCGGCTGTACGTCGGCGAGGCCCTGTACAAGGTCGGCGCCGCGGGGCAGCCCGCGGCCTGGCAGGACCCGAGCGAACTTCTGCGCCACCTCGACCTGTGCGCCGAGCACCCCGAGGTCCGCGGGAACGTCTACTTCTCCGCGAAGGAGGTCGCCGCGGACCCGCTGGGCGCCATGACCCTCGTCCAGGACCGCTACGCGCAGCGGGGCGGGCAGTGGGCCCGCTAGGCATGCGATGACGAGGACCGTGCAGCGCCGCAGTACCAGCGGGTTGGCTTGACGCAGCGACGGGTTGACCGCTCGTTCTCCGGCGAGAGGAAACGTCATGGCTGACGACGTCGCTCTCGACGCTGCGGTCCTCGACGCTGCGGCGGAGGCCACGGACGAGCGGCTTTCGGGCGCGGGCTACGTGCCGGTGCCGGCGGGTGCGCCGCGGGTGGTGATCATCTCGATCATGGCGCGCGCCGCCGCGCTGGGGCGGCGGGTCTGCGACATGGCGAGACCCAGCGGCCAGTTCAGGTCCGCGCCGGTGACGGCGAGGCGGCGCAGGTCCTTGCGGCGGCGGATGACGAAGCGGGGGAGCAGCGCCACGCCGAGGCCGTTGCGGACGTACGCCGCGCCGGCGGCGATGTCGGTGATCTCGACGGAGACCTGGCGGTGGAGGCCCGCCGAGGCGAACGCGCGGTCGGTGACGGCGCGGTTGCCGTAGCCCACCGGGAAGTCGACGAACATCTCGCCCGCGATGTCCGCCAGCGCGACCTCCTCGCGGTCCGCGAGCCGATGATCGGCCGGCACCACCAGGTCGAGCGGGGCCGAGGCCAGCTCCCGCACCCGGATGCCGGCCGGCGCCTGGGACGGCAACGACACGAAGGCGAGGTCGAGCGAGCCGTCGGCCAGCGCGGCCACCAGGCCCTCGGAGCCGGACGGAGCCGCGCGCAGCATGATCATCACGCCGGGGTGGCGGCGGTGGTACGCGCCGAGCAGCGCGGGCACGTCGACCAGAGCGACGGAGATCAGCGTGCCGATGCGCAGCGTTCCCCGCAGGCCGCCCTCGACCTCCCCGACCGCGTCCCGGGCGTCCCGCACGGCGTCGAGCGCGGCCCGCGCCTTGGGCAGCAGGGCGCGGCCGGCGTCGGTCAGCTCCACGCGCTTGGAGTCGCGTTCGAGCAGCTGCGCCCCCAGGTCGCGCTCCAGCGCCTTGATGACCGCCGAGACCCCCGACTGCACGACGTGCAGCCGCTCCGCGGCCCGGGTGAAGTTCCGCTCCTCGGCGACGGCGACGAAGTACTCGAGATGTCTCAGCTCCACCCCTCGATCATCTCATCTGGTGCTGGTCACGAGCATGAATGGTCGTTGGACATGATGGTTGCGTCGCAGCAGGCTCGAAGGAGTTCGTGAAGGCGGACCATCGAGGAGCGAATGATGAGCATGGACGGCATCGGCGTCACGGACATCGGCGCGGCGGCCCGCGGCGGGACCGGACCGGCCGGGGACATCGGGGCGTCCGCGCGGCCCCGGCACGGCATCGGCTTCTGGCTCGTCGCGGCCGGCTTCCTGACCGCGATGGCGTTCTCCACCGTGCCGACCCCGCTCTACCCGCTCTACCAGCACCGCGACGGCTTCTCGACGTTCACGGTCACCATCGTGTTCGCCGTCTACGCGGTCGGCGTGGTCGCCAGCCTGCTGCTGGTCGGGCACATCTCCGACCGGGTCGGCCGCAAGCGCGTCATGGTCCCGGCGCTGGCCCTGGAGGTCGTGGCGGCCGTGCTGTTCCTCGTGTGGCCGGCGCTGCCCGGGCTGATCGTCGCGCGGCTGATCACCGGCCTCGGCGTCGGGATGATCACCGCGACCGCGACCGCGCACCTGCACGAACTCCACACGGTGAGCCGGCCGCACGCCGGCCGCGGCAGGTTCGAGGTCGTCTCCACCGCCGCCAACATCGGCGGGCTCGGCGTGGGCACGCTCATCTCCGGCTTCCTCGCCCAGTTCTTCGGCGCGCCGATCCGTACGCCCTACGTGGTCTTCGCCGTCCTGCTGCTGCTCGGCGTCGTCGCCGTCGCGGTGACCCCGGAGACCGTGGACGTGGCGGAGCGGCCGGAGGGGCCGGGCTGGCGTCCGCAGCGGATCAGCGCCGACCACGGCGACCGTGCGGGATACGTGGCGGCGGCGGTCAGCGGATTCGCCGCCTTCGCGATCTTCGGGCTGTTCACGTCGCTCGCGCCGGGGTTCGTCGCGGGCACGCTGGGGCACCCGAGCCGGCTGCTGGCCGGCGCCATCGTGTTCGCGGTGTTCGGCACCGCGGCCGTGGCCCAGTCCGCCACCAACCGCGTCGGCCAGGGGCGCAGGATCGCCGCCGGGCTGGTCGGCGAGGCGGCCGGACTGGTCGTGCTGGCCGTCGGCATGGAGGCGGCGGACCTGGCCGGCTTCCTCGTCGGCGGCGCGCTGGCCGGCGCGGGCGCGGGCGTGCTCTTCAAGTCCGCGATCGGCGCCGTCACCGCCATGGCCGCGCCGGCCACCCGGGGCGAGGCCCTCGCCGGCCTCTTCCTGATCTCCTACCTCGGCCTGGTCGTCCCGGCCATCGGCCTGGGCATCGCCACGCAGTACACCACCGCGACCACGGCCATGCTCTGGTTCAGCGGCATCCTCCTCGCCGTCCTCGCCGGGGCCGGAGCGCTCAGCGCGTCGGCACGGCGGCGCTCGGCGGCCGGGGCGGTCCCCGCGAGGCGCCCGTCGCGCACGTGAGACACGTGATCAGCGGTCGTCTCATATGAATTCGGGGTGCTGAATCATTTCTCTTCCGCGGCCGCAATTGAGGGCGGTGACCGCGGGGGATATCGGAGGCAGACCGCCCGTTCGGGGGCGCTACCGGGGGTAGGTGCCGAAATGACCGGAGAATGCGACGCGGGGCAGGGATCGGTGAAGGTCGAGGAAGGGGTTTCCGCGCGGTGCGTCGGGAGTTCGGAGGAGGGCTGCGGGGGAGCCACGCTCAGCCGGGTCGAACTCTTCACCTTGACCGGCGACGAGGACAACAAGGACCACGACACCGGAATCTACGTCACGGTGAAGACCGGTGACGAGCAGTCCCTGCTGGCCTCGGTCAGCAATGCGGACAGTTCCGGCAAGGACATGACCACGTACAACGACGACTCCCACCACATCGTGCCCCTGGTCGTCGAGGCGCCCGGTGCGCTCAAGTCCGACTGCAGGGGCTTCAAGGTTTGGATGTGGATCAAGACCAACGGCAATGACAACTGGTCCGTCGACGACGCCCGGGTGACGCTGTACTTCAGTGACGGCACGACCCTGGTCGCCGAGCAGCTCGGCTTCAGTCTCGACGGGGACGGGGCCGCCACCGAGTTCGCCTCGGTCTAGGGCGGCCGGCGCGACTGCCCCGCGTCCTGCGGCCACCTGGGCCGCAGGACGTAGGGTGTGGGGCGATGGAGATCATGGACACGCCGTGGGGCGAGGTCGGGCTCGACCGGTATCCCGCGGACCAGCGGGAGCAGTTGCGGGCGTGGGACGCGGCGGACGCGTACGCGCTGGCGCACCTGGCCGAGGCCGGCGCGGACCTCGGCGGGCGGGTGGCGGTCGTCGGCGACCGCTGGGGCGCGCTGACCACGGCGCTGGCCGCGGCGGCCCCCGCCGGCCAGGAGCTGACGCAGATCTCGGACTCCTACCTCGGCCAGCAGGCCACCCGCGGCAATCTGCGGCGCAACGCGCCGGACGCGGCGGTGCGGCTGCTGTCCACCCGCGACGAGCCGCCGCACGCCGTCGACGTGCTGCTGATCCGGGTGCCCAAGAGCCTGGCCCTGCTGGAGGACCAGCTGCACCGGATCGCGCCCGCGCTCGGCCGGGACACGCTGGTGCTGGGCGCCGGCATGGTCAGCGAGATCCACACCTCGACGCTGCGGCTGTTCGAACGCGTCCTCGGCCCCACCCGCACCTCGCTCGCGGTCCGCAAGGCGCGGCTGATCCACTGCACGCCCGCCCCGGGCCGCACCCGCGGCCGCAATCCCTGGCCGCTGCGGTACGCGCTGCCCGACGGCATCGGCGTGATGTCCGGGCGCACGGTCACCAACCACGCGGGCGTCTTCTGCGCCGACCGCCTCGACATCGGCACCCGCTTCCTGCTCGCGCACCTGCCGCGGCGCAGCGGCCCGGACCGGGTGGTCGACCTGGGCTGCGGCAACGGCGTCGTCGGCACGGCCGCGGCGCTGGCCAACCCGCGCTCGACGGTGCTGTTCGTGGACGAGTCGCACCAGGCGGTGGCCTCCGCGCGGGCCACCTTCGAGGAGAACGCCGGGCCGGGCGCCGCCGCCGAGTTCCTGGTCGGCGACGCGCTGGCCGACGCGCCGCCGGCCAGCGCGGACCTGGTGCTGAACAACCCGCCGTTCCACAGCCACCGGGCGACCAGCGACGCGGTCGCGCGGCGGATGTTCGGCACCGCACGCGCGGCGCTGCGGCCCGGCGGCGAGCTGTGGGTGGTCGGCAACCGGCACCTGGGCTACCACGTGCGGCTGCGCCGGCTGTTCGGCGCCTGCGAACTCGTCGCGTCCGACCCGAAGTTCGTGCTGCTGCGCGCGGTCAGGGACTGAGGGCCGCGCCGTTCGGGCGCCCGCCCGCGGACGATCGCGCCCGCCCGCGGACGATCGCGGTCGGCCTTCGCGGCGGGCGGTCGCCACCGTAGGCACGGACCGCCCCGGGCGACGGGAGGTCGGCCGGGGCGGTCGCGGGTGCCGCGCGGACCGGCCGCGGGTGTGCGGCCGGCGCGCGCGGCGGATTGCGCGGACGGTGGTCAGCGCAGGCTTGCCAGCGCCTGGTTGAAGGTGGCGGACGGGCGCATCACGGCCGCGGCCTTGGCCGGGTCGGGCTGGTAGTAGCCGCCGAGGTCGGCGGGCGAGCCCTGGACCGCGATCAGCTCGTCGACGATGGTCTGCTCGGCGTCGGCGAGGGTCTTGGCCAGGCCCGAGAACGCCGCGGCCAGCTCCGCGTCGTCGCTCTGCCGGGCCAGCTCCTGGGCCCAGTACAGCGCCAGGTAGAAGTGGCTGCCGCGGTTGTCGATGCCGCCCAGGCGGCGGCTCGGCGACTTGTCCTCGTTGAGGAAGGTGCCGGTGGCCCGGTCGAGGGTGTCGGCCAGCACCTGCGCGCGGGCGTTGCCGGTGGTCTGCGCGAGGTGCTCGAAGCTGACCGCGAGCGCCAGGAACTCGCCCAGGCTGTCCCAGCGCAGGTAGTTCTCCTTGACCAGCTGCTGCACGTGCTTGGGCGCGGAGCCGCCAGCGCCGGTCTCGAACAGGCCGCCGCCGTTCATCAGCGGCACCACCGACAGCATCTTGGCGCTGGTGCCCAGCTCCAGAATCGGGAACAGGTCGGTGAGGTAGTCGCGCAGCACGTTGCCGGTGACCGAGATGGTGTTCTCGCCGCGGCGGATGCGCTCCAGGGAGAGCTTGGTCGCCTCGACGGGGGAGAGGATCTCGATCCTCAGGCCCTCGGTGTCGTGCTCGGGGAGGTACTGCCGGACCTTGGCGATCAGCTGGGCGTCGTGCGCGCGGGTCTCGTCCAGCCAGAAGACCGCCGGGTCGCCGGTGGCGCGGGCGCGGGTGACGGCGAGCTTGACCCAGTCCTGGATCGGCGCGTCCTTGGTTTGGCACATCCGGAAGATGTCGCCGGCGCCGACCGCCTGCTCCAGCACGGTGGCGCCGTCCTGGTCGACCACGCGGACGGTGCCGGTGGCCGGGATCTCGAAGGTCTTGTCGTGGCTGCCGTACTCCTCGGCCTTCTGCGCCATGAGGCCGACGTTGGGGACCGAGCCCATGGTGGCCGGGTCGAAGGCGCCGTGCGCGCGGCAGTCGTCGATGACGGCCTGGTACACGCCGGCGTAGCTGCTGTCCGGGAGCACCGCGAGGGTGTCGGCCTCCTTGCCGTCCGGTCCCCACATGTGGCCGGAGGTGCGGATCATGGCCGGCATGGACGCGTCCACGATGACGTCGCTGGGCACGTGCAGGTTGGTGATGCCGCGGTCGGAGTCGACCATGGCGATCGCCGGGCCCTCGGCCAGCTCGGCGTCGAAGGACGCCTTGATCGCCGGGCCCTCGGGCAGCGCCTGGACGCCGGCCAGGATGCCGCCCAGGCCGTCGTTCGGGGTCAGTCCGGCGTCGGCGAAGACCTGGCCGTACTCGGCGAAGGTCTTGGGGAAGAACGCGCGCACGGCGTGGCCGAAGATGATCGGGTCGGAGACCTTCATCATGGTGGCCTTCAGGTGCACCGAGAACAGCACGCCCTCGGCCTTGGCACGGGCCACCTGGGCGGTCAGGAACTCGCGCAGCGCGGCCACCCGCATCACCGAGGCGTCGACGACCTCGCCGGCCAGCACCGGCACCGACTCGCGCAGCACGGTGGTGCTGCCGTCGTCGCCGGCCAGCTCGATGCGCAGCGAGCCCTCCTTGCCGATCACCACGGACTTCTCGGTGCTGCGGAAGTCGTCCACGCCCATGGTGGCGACGTTCGTGCGGGAGTCGGCCGTCCAGGCGCCCATGCGGTGCGGGTGCGCCTTGGCGTAGTTCTTCACCGCGGCGGCGGCGCGGCGGTCGGAGTTGCCCTCGCGCAGCACCGGGTTGACCGCGCTGCCCTTGACCTTGTCGTAGCGGGCGCGGACCTCGCGCTCCTCGTCGGTCTTCGGCTCGTCCGGGTAGTCCGGCAGCGCGTAGCCCTGCTGCTGGAGCTCCGCGACGGCCGCCTTGAGCTGCGGGATGGACGCGGAGATGTTCGGCAGCTTGATGATGTTCGCCTCGGGCCGCTGGGCCAGCTCGCCCAGCTCCGCCAGCGCGTCGTCGATCCGCTGCTCCTCCTGGAGGTACTCGGGGAAGCTCGCGATGATCCGCCCGGCCAGCGAGATGTCGCGGCTCTCCACGCCGACCCCGGCCGTCGAGGCGTAGGCCTCGATCACGGGCAAGAACGAGTACGTGGCCAGGGCCGGGGCCTCGTCGGTGTGCGTATAGATGATGGTCGAGTCAGCCACCGGTTACTCCGCTCCAGTCTCCAACATTGCTTGACATCAAGATATCCCGTCGCGCGCCGGGAAGGGGTGGCGGGGTGTGGCGATCCGGCCGCGGGGTACCCGACCGGCGCGTGCGGGGGGGCGTGCGGGGGGCGTGCGGGGGTTCGGCGGGCGGGCGGGCCGGGAGGTGTGCGGGCGCGCGGCGCGCAGGGGTGCGGTGGGCGGGAGTTCGTGCGCATGCTTTGCATAAAAGTGCGGAGTCCCGTATAGTCATGCTGCCTGACCAGGAGGAGGCGGCGATGACGGTGCGGGTGGCGGTGGCCGGGGCCAGCGGGTACGCCGGGGGAGAGGTGCTCAGACTGCTGCTGGGGCACCCCGGCGTGCGGATCGGCGCGGTGACCGCGCACGGCAACGCGGGACAGCCGCTCGGCGCGGTGCAGCCGCACCTGCTGCCGCTGGCCGACCGGGTGCTGGAACCGACCTCGGCCGAGGCGCTCGCCGGCCACGACGTGGTCTTCCTCGCGCTGCCGCACGGCCAGTCCGCGGCCGTCGCGCAGCAGCTCGGCGACGACGTGCTGGTGGTCGACATGGGTGCCGACTTCAGGCTCAAGGACGCGGCCGACTGGGAGAAGTTCTACGGATCGCCGCACGCGGGCACCTGGCCGTACGGCCTGCCCGAGCTGCCGGGCGGCCGCGCCGCGCTGGAGGGGTCCAAGCGCGTCGCGGTCCCCGGCTGCTACCCGACGGCCGTCTCCCTGGCCCTGGCCCCCGCGTACACCGCGGGCCTGGTCGAGGCCGAGGCGGTGGTCGTCGCCGCCTCCGGCACCTCGGGCGCCGGCAAGTCCGCCAAGCCGCACCTGCTGGGCTCCGAGGTGATGGGCTCGATGAGCCCGTACGGCGTCGGCGGCGGGCACCGGCACACGCCCGAGATGGCGCAGAACCTCAGCGCCGCGGCCGGCCGCCGGGTCACCGTGTCCTTCACCCCCACCCTGGCCCCCATGCCGCGCGGCATCCTCGCCACCTGCTCGGCCAGGACGCTGCCCGGCGTGACCGCGGCGGACCTGCGCGCCGCGTACGACAAGGCGTACGCCGAGGAGCCGTTCGTGCACCTGCTGCCGGAGGGCCGCTGGCCGGCCACCGCCTCGGTCTACGGCTCCAACGCCGTCCAGCTCCAGATCGCGCACGACGAGGCCGCGGGCCGGCTGATCGCCGCCTCGGCGATCGACAACCTCACCAAGGGCACCGCGGGCGGCGCGGTGCAGAGCATGAACATCGCCCTGGGCATCCCCGAGGCGACCGGACTTTCCACGACAGGAGTCGCACCGTGAGCGTCACGGCAGCGAAAGGGTTCACGGCGGCGGGTGTCGCGGCCGGGATCAAGGACAGCGGGCAGCCGGACCTGGCACTGGTGGTCAACACCGGCCCCTCGCGCGCCGCGGCCGGCGTCTTCACCTCCAACCGCGTCAAGGCCGCGCCCGTGCTGTGGTCCGAACAGGTCGTCAAGGGCGGCGCGGTGACCGCCGTGGTCCTCAACTCCGGCGGCGCCAACGCCTGCACGGGGCCGAAGGGCTTCCAGGACACCCACGCCACCGCCGAGCGCGCCGCCGAGGCGCTCGGCCACAGCGCCGGCGAGATCGCGGTCGCCTCCACCGGCCTGATCGGCGTACCGCTGCCGATGGACAAGCTGCTGCCGGGCGTCGACCTGGCCGCGGCCGAACTGTCCCCGCACGGCGGCGAGAAGGCCGCCATCGCCATCAAGACCACCGACACCGTGCACAAGACGGCGGTCGTCACCGGCCCGGGCGGGGCGTGGACGGTCGGCGGCATGGCCAAGGGCGCGGGCATGCTCGCGCCGGGCCTGGCCACCATGCTGGTGGTGCTCACCACCGACGCCGACGTGGACGCCGGCGTGCTGGACAAGGCGCTGCGCGACGCCACCCGGCAGACCTTCGACCGGGTCGACTCCGACGGCTGCATGTCCACCAACGACACCGTGCTGCTGCTGGCCTCCGGCGCCTCCGGCGCCGCCCCCGACTACGGGGACTTCGCCGAGGCGGTCCGCGCGGTCTGCGACGACCTGGCCCGGCAGCTGATCGGCGACGCCGAGGGCGCGAGCAAGGACATCAGGATCGAGGTGGTCGGCGCGGCCACCGAACAGGACGCCGTCGAGGTCGGCCGCTCCATCGCCCGCAACAACCTGCTCAAGTGCGCGATCCACGGCGAGGACCCCAACTGGGGCCGGGTGCTGTCCGCGATCGGCACCACGAGCGCGGCCTTCGAGCCCGACGAGCTGGACGTCGCCATCAACGGCGTCTGGGTCTGCCGGGACGGCGCGGTCGGCGAGGACCGCGACCTGGTCGACATGCGCTTCCGGGAGGTCGCGATCACCGCGGACCTGCACGCGGGCGAGCAGTCCGCGGTGATCTGGACGAACGACCTCACCGCGGAGTACGTCCACGAGAACAGCGCGTACAGCTCGTGAGCGCGCCGCAGACGCCGGCCGCCCGGCCCGGGGCGACGCCGCGCAAGCACACCGCGCTGGCCAAGGCGCAGGTCCTGGTCGAGGCGCTGCCCTGGCTGACCCGGCACCACGGCAGGACCGTGGTGATCAAGTTCGGCGGCAACGCCATGGTGGACGAGGACCTGAAGGCGGCCTTCGCGCAGGACGTGGTCTTCCTGCGGCACGCCGGCCTCAAGCCGGTCGTGGTGCACGGCGGCGGCCCGCAGATCAGCGCGCAGCTGGACCGGCACGGCCTGGTCAGCGAGTTCAAGGCGGGCCTGCGGGTGACCACGCCCGAGGCGATGGACGTGGTGCGCATGGTGCTGGCCGGCCAGGTGCAGCGCGAACTCGTCGGCCTGCTCAACCGGCACGGCCCGCTCGCGGTCGGCCTGACCGGCGAGGACGCGCATACCATCACCGCGGTCAAGCACTACCCGACCGTCGACGGCGAGGCCGTGGACATCGGCCGGGTCGGCGAGATCACCGAGATCGACACCGGAGCGATCCAGGCGCTGCTGGACGACGGCCGCATCCCCGTCGTCTCCTCCATCGCCCGCGCCGCGGACGACGGCCACATCTACAACGTCAACGCCGACACCGCCGCCGCGGCCCTGGCCGCCGCGCTCGGCGCCGAGACGCTGATGGTCCTCACCGACGTGGAGGGCCTGTACGAGGACTGGCCGAACAGCGACGAGGTGATCAGCAAGCTGACCGCCTCCGAGCTGGAGAAGCTGCTGCCGGAGCTGTCCAGCGGCATGGTCCCGAAGATGGAGGGCTGCCTGCACGCGGTGCGCGGCGGGGTGCACACCGCCCGCGTCATCGACGGGCGGGTCCAGCACGCGATCCTGCTGGAGATCTTCACCGACGAGGGCATCGGCACGATGGTCGTGCCCGACGAGGTCCCGGACGACGCGGCGGTCCCGCACACCCCGGAAGTCCGTGAAGCTCCGGACGCCCCGGAAGTCCGCGAAGCCCCGGACGCCCCGGGCGCCCCGGAGAACGACACGCACGGCAGCGAAAGGGGAGCGCAGTGAGCGGCACCACCGGCAACCAGGAGCTGACCCGGCGCTGGCAGGCGTCGCTGATGGACAACTACGGCACCCCGCGGGTGCCGCTGGTCCGCGGCGAGGGCGCCACCTTCTGGGACGCCGACGGCAAGGCGTACACCGACTTCGTCGGCGGCATCGCCGTCAACGCGCTGGGCACCGCGCACCCCGCGGTGGTCGAGGCGGTGGGCCGGCAGATCGCCTCCCTCGGGCACGTGTCCAACCTGTTCGTCGCCGAACCGCCGGTGGCGCTGGCCGAGCGGCTGCTGCAGCTGTTCGGACGGCGCGGCCGGGTGTTCTTCGCCAACTCCGGCGCGGAGGCCAACGAGGCCGCGTTCAAGATCGGGCGGCTCACCGGCCGCACCCGCATGGTCGCCACCGAGGGCGGCTTCCACGGCCGCACCATGGGCTCGCTGGCGCTCACCGGCCAGCCGAAGAAGCGGCAGGCGTTCGAACCGCTGCCCGGCGAGGTGACGTTCGTGCCCTACGGCGACGAGGGCGCGCTGCGGGCGGCGGTGGACACCGACACCGCGCTGGTGATCCTGGAGCCCATCCAGGGCGAGAACGGCGTCGTCGTGCCGCCGGCCGGCTATCTGCGCGCGGCCCGTGAGATCACCGCGGCCACCGGCACGCTGCTGGTGCTCGACGAGGTGCAGACCGGCATCGGCCGCACCGGTCACTGGTTCGAGTGCCAGGCGCAGGGCGTCGACCCCGACGTGGTCACCCTCGCCAAGGGCCTGGGCGGCGGTCTGCCGCTCGGCGCGGCGGTCGCCTTCGGGCCTGCTGCTGACCTGCTCACGCCGGGCGCGCACGGCAGCACCTTCGGCGGCAACCCGGTGGCCTGCGCGGCCGCCCTCGCGGTGCTCGACACCATCGCCGCCGACGATCTGCTGGACCACGTCAAGCGGCAGGGGGAGAAGCTGCGGCAGGGCATCGAGGCGCTGCAACACCCCTTGGTCGATCATGTACGCGGCGCGGGGCTGCTGATCGGTATCGTGCTCACCGAGCCGCTGTCGGCGCGGGTGCAGCAGGCGGCTCAGGACGCCGGTTTCCTGGTGAACGCCGCCGTGCCCGACACCGTTCGCCTCGCGCCGCCGCTGATCGTCGGCGACGCGGAGACCGACGCGCTGCTGCGGGCGCTGCCCGGCGTGCTCGACCAGGCGCGGGACACGTGAGACAACGGAGACTGACAAGACGATGAGCGAGGCGCAGCAGCACGGCGGCCAGGCCGTACCGCAGACACGTACCGCACGGCACCGCAGGATCGTGGACATCCTCGGCCGGCAGCCGGTGCGTTCGCAGAGCCAGCTCGCCAAGCTGCTCGCCGACGACGGGCTGAGCGTCACCCAGGCGACGCTCAGCCGGGACCTGGACGAACTCGGCGCGGTCAAGATCCGCACCAACGACGGCGAGCTGATCTACGCGGTGCCCTCCGAGGGCGGCTTCCGCACCCCGCAGGCGCCGCTCGGCGAGTCGGTCAAGGAGGAGCGGATGCGGCGGCTGGCCGCGGAACTGCTCATCTCCGCCGAGGCCTCGGCCAACCTGGTGGTGGTCCGCACCCCGCCGGGCGCCGCGCAGTTCCTCGCCTCCGCCATGGACCAGGCCGAGGTCCACGACATCCTCGGCACCATCGCGGGCGACGACACCGTGGTGCTGATCAGCCGCGACCCGGCCGGCGGCCAGAAGCTCGCCGACCACCTGCTGCGGCTCGCCGAGGGCGAGGCCTGAGTCCCCGCGGCACGCCTCCCGGCCCACGGAATTGAAGAAATGCCGACTAGTGCATACTTATGCCATACCGCACATCATCTGGAGGCAGTGCAGTGAGCCACGACGACACGGGGGCCGGGACGGCCGGGGCCGGCGCGAACGAGACGGCCGGCACGGCGCGGGGCGGCGGCAAGCTGTGGGGCGGGCGCTTCGCCGACGGCCCGTCGGCCGCGCTGGAGAAGCTGTCCGCCTCCGTGCACTTCGACTTCCGCCTGGCGCCGTACGACATCGCCGGCTCGCGCGCCCACGCCCGGGTGCTCTACCGCGCCGGCCTGCTCACCGCCGACGAGCTGGACCGGATGATCGCGGGCCTGGACACCCTCGAGTCCGACGTCGCCTCCGGCGCCTTCCAGGGCACCGTCGCCGACGAGGACGTGCACACCGCCCTCGAGCGCGGCCTGCTGGAGCGGCTCGGCCCCGACCTCGGCGGCAAGCTGCGGGCCTGCTGCTCCCGCAACGACCAGATCGCCACCCTCTTCCGGATGTACCTGCGCGACCACGCCCGCATCATCGCCGGACTGATCGCCGACCTCCAGGACGCGCTGGTCGGCCTCGCCGAGGCGCACCCGGACACCGCGATGCCCGGCCGCACCCACCTGCAGCACGCCCAGCCGGTGCTCTTCGCCCACCACGTCCTCGCGCACGCCCAGGCGCTGTCCCGGGACGCCGAGCGACTGCGGCAGTGGGACGAGCGGACCGCCGTCTCCCCCTACGGCGCCGGCGCGCTGGCCGGGTCCTCGCTCGGCCTGGACCCCGAGGCGGTCGCCAGGGACCTCGGCTTCGAGCACGGCAGCGTCGCCAACTCCATCGACGGCACCGCCTCCCGGGACTTCGTCGCCGAGTTCGCCTTCATCACCGCGATGATCGGCGTCGACGTGTCGCGGATCGCGGAGGAGATCATCCTCTGGAACACCAAGGAGTTCTCCTTCGTCACCCTCCACGACGCCTTCTCCACCGGCTCGTCGATCATGCCGCAGAAGAAGAACCCCGACATCGCCGAGCTGGCCCGCGGCAAGTCCGGCCGGCTGATCGGCAACCTCACCGGCCTGATGGCGACGCTCAAGGCGCTGCCGCTGGCCTACAACCGCGACCTCCAGGAGGACAAGGAGCCGGTCTTCGACTCCTGCGACCAGCTGGAGGTGCTGCTGCCCGCCTTCACCGGCATGGTGGCCACCCTCACCGTGCACCGCGAGCGCCTGGAGGAGCTGGCCCCGGCCGGCTTCTCGCTGGCCACCGACGTCGCCGAGTGGCTGGTGCGGCAGGGCGTGCCCTTCCGGGTCGCGCACGAGGTCGCGGGGGAGTGCGTGAAGGTCTGCGAGGCCGAGGGCATCGAGCTGCACCAGCTCACCGACGAGCAGTTCGCCAAGATCTCCCCGCACCTGGAGCCCGCGGTCCGCGAGGTGCTGAACGTCCCCGGCTCGCTCGCCTCCCGCGACGGCCGCGGCGGCACCGCGCCCAGCGCGGTCGCCACGCAGCTCGCCGACTTCAAGGCGGACCTCGCCGCGCAGCACGCCTGGGCCGACGCGAAGAGGTGAGCCCCGCGCTCGGGCCTCCGGCAGGAGGCCCGAGCGCCTGGCAGGAGCCGGGCGCCGGCAGCACCCGCCCCACCGGGCGCGCGGGCGGATCAGGGCGGGTCAGGGCGGGTCAGTCGCGGTACGAGGGCTGGGGCGGCGGTATGAACTGGTCGGCGGACGAGCCGAGCCAGCGCCGCTCCAGGGAGACCAGCGAACCGTCCTCGCGCATCTGCTCCAGCACCCCGTTGACGAACCGCACGAAGTCCGTCTGGTCCTTGCGCATCGCTATGCCGTGCGGTTCCTGGGTGAAGCGCGGCCCGACCAGCTTGGTGTCCGGGTCCTGGGCCTGCAGGCCGATCAGGATGGTGTCGTCGGTCGAGGCCGCGTCCACCTTCCCCAGCTGCATCAGCATCAGGCAGTCCGTCCAGTCCGCGACCGCCACCGGCACCACCGGGTGCTTCTTGAGGCTCCTCAGCGTCTGGATCGAGGTGGTGCCGCCGGCCGCGCAGACCCGCTTGCCGCCCAGGTCGTCTATGGACGTCGCGGTCGAGGACTTGGGCACCAGCACCCGCTGCCCGGCGTCCATGTAGTCGGTGGAGAAGGCGACCGACTTCCAGCGCTCGCAGTTGATGGTCATCGAGTCGATCACGATGTCCACCGAGTGGTCGGTGAGCACCGGGATGCGCCGGGCCGAGGTGACCGTCTTGAACTGGATGCGGTCAGGGCTGCCGAACAGCGCGGTGGAGATCCGCCGCAGCAGCTGGATCTCGAACCCGTCGAGCTGGCCGGTCAGCGGGTCGCGGTAGCCGAAGAGGTAGGAGTTCTGGTCCACCCCGGCGATCAGCCGGCCGCGCTTGACGATGTCCGCCATCGTCGAGCCCGCGGGCATGTGGCCCGGCGTCGGCAGCGCTCCCGCCGGCCGGTAGCTCTCCAGCGGACGGCACGACTGGTCCTCGGCCGGCGCGGCGGCCGGCAGCTCCGCCTGCCGCAGCGCGGTCGTCCGGCCGTGGGAGTCCGCGCGGCCGGCGCCGCGGTCCGGCGCCGGGCCGCTTCCGTACACCACGGTCGCCGCCACGGCGGCGGCCAGCGCCGTCGCCAGCGCCGTGCGCCGCAGCACCCGCGCCGTGATCACCCGTCTCGCGTCCGACACCACCGTGAACCCCCCTTCCGCCGACCGGGTGCGCCCGGTCCGTATCGACCGTCGCCGGCCCGTCCACCCCGTAGACGGATGGTGACGGGCCGTCGGTTCCCGCCGACGGCGGGTTACCACGAACGGGTGGATCTGACAGGAAGCGGAACCCGCGTGGAGCGGGCCCCGCGGACAGCGGAACCGGCGGCCGGCCCAGGGAGCAGCCCCGCGTGCGGCGGCCCGTGTCCGGCGACCGGGAGGCCGGCGGGCGCCTCGGGAGGCGGCGGGTTGCTCCGGGAGGCCGACGGGGTGCTCGGGAGGCCGGCCGGGCGCTCAGCGCGTCAGGCGGCCTTCGCCTTCGTGGCGTAGATGTCCACGTACTCCTGGCCGCCGAGCCGCATGACCTCGCTCATCACCTCGTCGGTGACGGCCCGCAGCACATAGCGGTCGCGGTCCATGCCCTCGTAACGGGAGAAGTCCAGCGGCTTGCCGAACCGCACCGTCACCGGCGCGATCCGCGGCATGCCCTTGCCGCCCGGCTGCACCTTGTCGGTGCCGATCATCGCGAACGGCACCACCGGCGCGCCGGTCATCAGCGCCAGGCGGGCGATGCCGGTGCGGCCGCGGTAGAGCCGGCCGTCGGGGGAGCGGGTGCCCTCCGGGTAGATCCCGAAGATCCGGCCCTCGTCCAGCACCCGGCGCCCGGTCATCAGCGCCGCGACGCCGCCGCGGGCGCCGTCGCGGTCGACCGGGATCATGCCGCAGGTGGTGAAGAACCACGCCATCAGCCGGCCCTTGAGGCCCTTGCCGGTGACGTACTCGTCCTTGCCGATGAAGTAGACCTGGCGCTCGACCACCAGCGACAGGAACATCGAGTCGATGAACGTCACGTGGTTGCCCGCCACGATCACCGGCCCCTCGCCCGGGATGTGCTCCACGCCCTCGACCACCGGGCGGTACAGCACGCGCATCAGCACACCGAGAATCACCTTGAGCACGCTGCGGGACATGCGGGAGAACAAGGACCCCTCCGGACGGTGACGGTCAGACGGTCGACAGGTGCGAGTACGTTGCGAGTACCTCGGTACGACCCTACCGGCCCGTACCCCAGGACGATACTTCCGCATCCGGCGCCCGCGCACGCCGGGTTCACCCACCGGATACGCACTGTTGACCCGGTGCTGACCTGCCGTGCCGAGGGCGCCGGCCGCCTGATCGGGTGAAGATCACCCGCCCCGGGAACCGCCGCGGCGGCGTGCCCGCGCCGCCGCGGCCCGCGCAGCCGGTATGCACGGTTCCATGCCCCGCGTGCCGTCCCCCGCTCCCATGAACACCGCGCTCCAGGAGCGGTACGAGCGCCACGCGCGGCTGCTCCCGCTGCTGGCCGCGGAGGCCGCCGCCGAGGCCCCGCCGGGCGGCGCGGTCGAGGCCGCCGACGTCGAACAGGCCGTCTGGCTGCGGCTGCTGGAACTGCCCGCGGCGCCGGCCGAACCGGTGCGCTGGCTGCGCGGGGCGGTCCGCGCCGAGGCGCGCCGGGCCGCACGCGCGGGACTCGGCGCCCGCCCTCGGCGGTCCGCCCCCGCGGGACTCGGCGCCGACCCGCACCAGCCCGCGGGCGCCGGGGCCGGCGCGGAGGACCTGGCGCTGGCCGCCGAGCGGCGCGCGGCGATCGGCGACGTGGTGCGCGCGCTGCCCGGCCGGTGCCCGCAGCTCGTGTCCGCGCTGATGTCCCGTTCCGACCTCACCTACCGGGAAATCTCCCGGGAGTTGGGAATCTCACAGGGCAGCCTGGGGCCGCTGCGCTCGCGCTGTCTGGGATGTCTGAGAAGTCTCCTGAAATCGAGGGTTGGAATCCCGGTGGTACGGGGTAATGCACGGTAAACAGTCAGCGGCAGTGGGCACCCTTGGCACGCCCGGACGGGACTGAGACGGGTAGCGCGGGGCGGTACCCGGCCGGAATGTTTGTGCGATCATCGGCGCCACGGAGGCGGCGCATACCCGCACCAACTCCGCTCAGGCACACGTCCCGGGCGCTCTCACCCACCCTCAACTGCCCGGACGGATTCGAAGGGGAGGCCTGCGCGCATGGGCATGAGCGTGACCATCTCTACGGCGGAGCACAGCGACGCCGAGAAGATCCTGAAACTCCAGTACCTCTGCTACCAGGGCGAAGCAGAGCTCTACGGCGACTACACCATCGAACCGCTGACCCAGACCCTGGACGAACTGCGCGCCGAACTCGCCCAGGGCGTCGTCCTGGTGGCCCGCCTCGGCCAGGAGGTGGTCGGCTCGGTGCGCGGCGCCGTCGACGACGACGGCACGGCCCGGATCGGCAAGCTCATCGTCCACCCCCGGCTGCAGCGGCACGGCCTCGGCGGCCGGCTGCTGTCCGCGCTGGAGACGCGGCTGGCGGCCGAGGCGGAGGCCAAGCGGTACCGCCTGTTCACCGGCCACCGCAGCGAGGTCAACCTCCGGATGTACCGCAAGCTCGGTTACGAGCAGGTGGGCGCGGCCGAGCCGGTGACCCGCCGGCTGAGCCTGGTCCACATGGAGAAGCCGGCCCGTCCCGAACCGTCCACGGTCAGCTACGCGGCGAGCGCCTGAGCACCGGCGTCCCGGTCCCGGTCCCGCGCGTGGACCCGGACCGGGCGCCGTCCGCGGCCGCCGAGCGGCGCAGCCACAGCAGCCCGGCGACCGGCAGGGCGATCGGCAGCAGCAGGTAGTCGGCGCCGTAGTAGGACCAGACCGTCGAGTCGGCGAACGCCGAGGAGTCCGCGATGGTCAGCGTGCCCACGGTGAGGACGCCGAGCAGCTCGGCCGAGCAGCACACCATCGCGACCCTGCGCGCCGACTCGCCGCCCTTGACCAGTGCGGCCAGGATCACCGCGTAGACGACGCCGGCGACGGCGGAGAGCACGTACGCCAGCGGCGCGTGGTGGAACTTGGTGCAGATCTGCACGATCGACCGGGAGAGCGCGGCCACGGTGAACATCCCGTAGAGCCACAGCAGCAGCCGTCCGGGCCCCTTGCCGATTCCGGCGGGGTTCTCGTTCTCGCCGCCCCGGCCTTCCGCGTGCGTCTCAGCCATGTCCGCCTCCCCAGATCTCGTGCAGCCGCAGTTCCAGCACCGCGACGATCACTGCGCCGGCGGCGACGATCGCCGAGCCCCAGCGGGTCCGCTCGGCCAGCGACATGAAGGCGGCCGCCGGGATCGCGCACACCGCGCCGATCAGATAGGCGAGGAAGACCGCCATGCCCTGCTCCGGCCGGTCGCCCCGGGCCAGCTGCACCACGGAGATCACCAGCTGGACCAGGGTGGCCAGCGTCACCACGGCCATCCCGGCGAAGTGCCAGTCCTTGGTCGCCGAGTCGCGGTACGCCGCGTAGCCGCACCACACCGCGAGCAGCAGCGCCGTGACGGAGACCGTGATGATGACCGCGTCGAGCATGGGAGGACTGTATTACGGGCGGTGACCCCGCCCGTCCGCCGGGTCGCCGCCGGGTCGCCGCCCGCCCGCCGGGTCGCCGCCCGCCCGCCGGGTCGCCGCCGGGCCGCCGCTCCACCTCGCCGCCGGCGTCCCGCCCCGGCCGGCCCGCGCGACCGCGCGGTTACGCGACGTCGCCGCCGATCCGCTTCTCGAACCAGTGGTGCGCGTACGGCTCGTCGTTGAACGCCGGGACCTCGCGGAAGCCGGCCCGGTGGTAGAGGCCGATCGCGGCCTCCAGCGCCTTGTTGGTGTCCAGGCGCAGCAGGTCGCGGCCCGCCGCCACCGCCCGCGCCTCCAGCTCCGCCAGGAAACGGCGGCCGAGGCCGAGCCCGCGGGCGTGCGGCGCCACCCACATCCGCTTCACCTCCGCGGGGGCGCCGGCCGGAAGCTTGAGCCCGGCGCAGCCCACCGGCTCCCCGTGCAGCCGCGCGACCAGGAACTCGCCGCGCGGCGGGCGCAGTTCGCCCGCGTCCGGCAGCAGGCTGCGGTCCGGGTCGAAGCCGGTGTCGAGGCGCTCGCGCAGTTCGGCGACGTACCGGCGCAGGCAGTGCTCGGCGTCCGGATGGCCCGGGTCCACCACGTCGAGCGCGACGGTGCCCGCGGTCAGCAGCCGTTCCACCTCGGCCATCGCGGCGACGAGGCGGGCGCGCTGCCCGGCGTTGAGCGGATCGAGCAGCGAGCCGGCCAGTGCGTCGCTGCGGGCGTCCAGCAGGTCGCGCTCGGCGCGGCCGGCGGCGGTGAGCCGCACGGTGCGCACCCGGCGGTCATCGGGCAGCGGCTCGACCGTGACCAGGCCGGCCGCCTCCAGGGAGCGCAGCAGCCGGCTGACGTACCCCGAGTCGAGTCCGAGCCGGTCGCGCAGCCGGCGTACGTCCTGGCCGTCCGCGCCGACCTCCCACAGCAGCCGGGCCTCGCCGATCGGCCGGTCCCGGCCGAGGTAGTGGTCGTGGAGCACGCCCACGCGCCCGGTCACCGTGCGGTTGAAGCGCCGCACCTGCTCGATCTGTGCCGCATCCATTCTCTGACCTTAGTCAGAGAAAACCTCGCGGGTCCAGTCGCGCGCCCCGCGCCGCCCGCGCGGCGGTCCGGTCCGCACCCGCCCGCGTACCGCGCGCCCCCGTACCGGCGCCCTCAGCCGTACCGCAGCCAGTAGACGTCCGTGGTGTACGGCAGCTCCATCGCGCCGTCGGGCCCGGCCACCCCGTGGTCGCCGAGCACCGCCTCCACCTCCGCGCGCACGCGCTCCTGCGCGGCCGCGTCCAGCACGGCTATGTGGCTGGAGGACATCATCCGCTCCACCACGTCCACCACCGTCGTGGAGTGCGGGTTCGGCCAGTGCCGCTCCTCGATCCGGCCCCACCCCGGCCGGCCGTCGAACACCGCCCGCCAGCCGTCCTGCCGGTACGGCTCGCCCGGCCGCGGCGCCAGCGGCGGACTCGGCAGGTCCTTGGGCGCCAGCCGGAAGTAGATGTCCTGGAAGTCGCGCACCCACGGCACCGACGTGTCGTAGGTGTTCCACACCAGCACCAGCGCGCCGCCCGGCCGCAGCAGCCGCTCCACCTCCGCCAGCGCCCGGTCGGCCTGGAACCAGTGCCAGGACTGCGCCGCCACCACCGCGTCCGCGCACCCGCCGGGCAGGCCCGTCGCCTCCGCGGTCCCCGCCGTCACCGCCACCCCCGGCAGCAGCTCGGCCAGCCGCTCGCGCATCTCCCGCACCGGCTCCACCGCGAGCACCTCGGCGCCGGTCAGTGCCAGCAGCCGGGTGAACTTGCCGGTGCCCGCGCCGAGGTCCACCACCGTCCGGCCGGCCTCCAGCGGCAACACGTCGGCCAGCGCCGCGAGCGCCGAGAGCGGATAGGAGGGCCGGGAGCGCTCATATACCCCCGCGGCCCGCTGATAGCCGACTCCTGCTGCGTGGTGCACTGTCACGCGGGCTGACGGTAGCAGGATCGGATGACGTCCACGGATACTCCTCGCGACGGGCATTCCCCCTACTCTGGAAGGGCGTTCACCCGCAAGAGCGCCATCACGCCCCCGCGGCCACCCTGCCCGGCGGACGCCGCGTCCGATGTTGCATGCTGTGCAGTCCACCCATGCCCTGGTTACGGAGCAGCGAATGACAGCCACCTTCCCGGACATCACTCTCAGCACGGACCGGCTGGTGCTGCGCCCCTACGACGAGGCGGACCTGCCCGCGCTCACCGAGATGATGAACGACGACCTGGTCACCGCCTGGACCGGGGCGCCCCACCCCTACACCGCGGAGGACGCCCGGCTGTTCGTCACCACCACCGCCCCGGCCGAACGCACCGAGGGGCGCGGGCTGGTGCTGGCCGTCACCGAGTTCCTCACCCAGCGGCTGGTGGGCACGGTCACCCTGCAGCGCACCGACTGGCGCATCCGCGGCACCGAGATCGGCTACCTCACCGCCGCCTGGGCCCGCGGCGAGGGCTACGCCAGCGAGTCCGTCCTCGCCGTCTGCCGCTGGCTCTTCCGCGAACAGGGCTTCCAGCGCGTCGAACTGCGCACCGCCGCGGACAACACCGCCTCCCAGCAGGTCGCGCAGAAGATCGGCTGCGTCAGCGAGGGCGTGCTGCGCGGCGCCGGCCTGGTCCGCACCCGCCCCGAGCACAGCGGCCGGGACGCGGCGGACCGGGCGCACCGGGCGGACGGCGCCGGCCCCGCCGACGCCGGCTGGGTCGAGACCCGCACCGACCTGCTGGTGTGGAGCCTGCTGCCGGAGGACCTGGACGACGCCTCGGCGCCGGACGGCGACGAGGAGCCCTACGAGTCCTACGCGTCGTCCTACCCGGACCCCGCGGACCCCAGCGACCGCACCGCCTACGCCCACTGGCGCTGAGGCCCTGCGACCAGGCACGCTCCGGGTCGCCGACCCTGCCGCCCGCCGTCGGGCGGCGCCCGGTTAGGGTTCTTCCCCCGGGCCACGGACCCGGCGCTCCCGCGGACGCCGGCCCCTCGCGGACCCGGCCCCCACAGCGACCCGCACACGCCTGGAGGCAGACGAGATGGCCGACCGGGTCACCGTGATCGGATGGGACGGCTCGCCCCCACCGAGGCCGCGCTCGCCGCGCTCGGCGCCGCCACCCTCGTCGCCGGCACCCGGCACCACCTGGCGCTGCCGTACGTGCCCGAGGACGCCGAGCAGATCGTCCTCGGCAGCATCGACATCGCCGCCCGCCGCATCGCCCAGCACCGCGGCACCGCCGTCGTGCTCGCCGACGGGGACCCCGGCTTCTTCGGCGTGGTCCGCGCTTTGCGCGCCCCCGAACACGGCCTGGAGATCGAGGTCGTCCCCGGCGTCTCCGCCGTCGCCCAGGCCTTCGCCCGCGCCGGCATGCCCTGGGACGACGCCCGGGTGGTCGTCGCCACCAGCCGTACGCTGCGCCGCGCGGTCAACGTCTGCCGCGCCTACCCCAAGGTCGCCGTCCTCACCGCGCCCGGCGCGGGACCCGCGGAACTCGCCCTGCTGCTCGACGGCGTGCACCGCACCTTCGTCATCTGCGAGGCGCTCGGCACCGAGCAGGAGGAGGTCACGGTCATCACTTCCGACAACGTCGCCGACCACATCTGGCGCGACCCCAACGTGGTGCTCGTGGTCGGCGGCATCTCCTCCGCCGCCCCCGAGGTGGCCGGCCGCGGCGGCTGGATCGCCGGCCGCGACCCGGGCTTCCCCGGACCGGTCCGCGGCTGGGCGCTGCCCTCCTCGGAGTACGGCGGCGACCTGCCCGCACAGGTCCGCGCCTTCCAACTGGCCAGGCTCGGCCCGCGCACCGGCGACCTGGTGTGGGACATCGGCGCCGCGGACGGCGCGGTGGCGGTGGAGGCCGCCCGCTTCGGCGCGGCCGTCATCGCCGTCGACGCGGACGCGGACGCCTGCGACTGGATCACCGCCACCGGCCGCAGGGCCGGCGTCCAACTCCAGGTCGTGCACGGCTCCGCGCCGGGCGCGCTGGAGGACCTGCCCGAGCCGGACGTGGTCCGGATCGGCTGCACCGACGCGGAGGTCACCGCCGCCGTCGCCGCCCGCCGCCCCGAGCGCATCGTCACCAGCGCGGGCAACCGCGACGAGGCGGAAGCGGTCAGCAGGGCGCTGGAGGAAGGCGGTTACGACGTGGAGCGCGCACTGGTGCAGTCCGTCGAACTGGACGGCGAATGGGCCGAGCGCGACCGGTCGGTGAGCTTCCTGCTGACCGGCACCCGCCGCTGATCCCGAACACCCCTTGAGGGACGGCCGCTTGGGCCTCGCCGACCCGTTTCCGACCATGGTCGACGACACTGCTGATTAGCACGTTTCCGCTGGTGGCACCGGGATTTACGAGAGTCGTGTGAGATACGTCCCGAGGTTCGGACTCTTGGCCGGACGCCCGTGGGCAGCGGGGTAGGCTGGCGGACCGTTGTGCCGTCCTCGGGCGTCGACGGACCGTTCGCGTGTTCGGGACGGCCGGCGCCGACGTGCCGCATTCCGGGCGCACTCGTTGTCCGTTCGGGGTGGCGGCACGCGTGCGGAAGCGGTCGCGCGCGACGGCTGGAAGGAGCGAAACCGATGGGCGAGGGGCACGCATGACGGACACCGGTCGGAACTCCGCCGAGGGCCTGCCGGAGAACGGCGCGGCTCCCGCGCCGCACGGCGCACTGCCCGGCGGCGACGCACCCGGCGGCGCGCAGCCCGGCGGTGCCTACGACTCCTACGGCAACGGTGTGCCGCAGCAGCCCGGTTGGGGCGGCGACCCGCTCACCGACCCGCTCCCCGAGTACGCGTACCTGGAGCAGCCGGCCCCGCCCGGCGGCGCGCTGGACGACGAGGACGACGTGCTGCTGATGCCGGGCGCACAGGGCTCGTGGAGCGACCCGCAGCCGGTGCCGCCGCAGCCGGAGAACCCGCTCCAGGGCCCCGTCCAGCCCCCGGCCCAGGCCGCAGGTGCCGGGCCCGCTCCGCAGCAGGGCTTCGCACCGGGTCCGGCGCAGGGCGAGGGGACCGGGCCGGGCGCGGCGCCGCAGCCGTACGACGGCGGTGCCCCGCAGGCGTACCCGGGCGCGGGGCGGATCTCCGTCGAGGTGCCCACGGAGGTCCCGGTGGAGAACTCCGTCCCCACGCCGCCGCCCGCCCCCCGCCGCCCGCTGCACATGGGCCCGCCCATCCCCGAGCCCAACACCGGCGGGGTGTCGGTGCGTTCGCTCGCCGACCGCGGCCCGGCCGTCTCCGGCCCGCCGACCGTCGGCCCCGAGTACCTGGACGTCCCGCGCGACGACGCCTCCGGCATCCCCGCCCAGCAGACCGGCGAGCCCACGGGGACCTGGCCGGCGGCGGGAGCGGAGACGCCCTCGCAGCGGTCCCTGATCCCGCACGCGGACAGCGTGGTCAGCCCCGCGCAGGCGGCCCCGGCCGCCGCGCAAAAAGCTCCCGCGGACCCGGCGAGTGCGGCTCCCGCGCCCGCCGCGCCCGCTGTGCCGGGCGGGCACGCGCCCGTCGGCGAGCCGGTCGTCCCCGCGCAGGGCGCGGCCCCGAACGTCTCGCAGGGCGTCGGCTTCCCGGCGGCGGTCTCGGCCGAGGGCCCCCAGTTCGCGGCGGCCGGTGCGGCGGGCGTCGCCGTGCCCGGCGGCTCGGGCCCGGTGCCCTTCGACCACACCACCGACATGCCCGACGACGCCGCGACACCGCCCGGCGGCGTCGCGTACGCCGGCGAGGGCCACGGCCTGCCCGACGCGCACGACGCCCAGAGCGTGCCGGGCGCTCAAGACGCCCCGGGCGCCGAGGTGTCCGCGCCGGTCTCGCTCGACGGCGTGGCGGCGCTGGGCGGTGCGGCGATCCCCGCGCAGTCCACGAGCCCGGCCGCGGGCAGCCGCGCCTGGCCCCGCCGGCCCACCGGAACCGGCCCCAGGACAGGCGTCCCGGCCGAGCAGGCCGCGGCGCCTGGCGCGGGCGACGCCGCGGTGTCCGACGCCGCACCGGACGTCGCCGGCGCGGACGCCGCCGCTGAGGCTGTCGCCGGTCCGGGCCAGGCGCCTCCCGTGCAGGGAACGCCCGCCGGCGGGACGTACCTGCCGGAACAAGCCGGTGGCCAGGCCGTGGACGGCTCGGTCGCGGGCGCCGTGGCCGCACAGGGCGACGATCCGGCCGCGGCGGGAACGGCCGCCGGCGGCCCGGCGGACGCCGCGGCCCGCACGGCCGCCACTCCGGTCGACGGCGGCGTGCGACCGGAGCCCGCGCCGGCCGCGGACGGCCCGGCGGCAGGCGTGCCCCAGGCCGCCGCCGACCCCGGCGCGGAACCGCACACCGCGGGTCCGAGCGGGGCCGCGCAGCCGGGCGTCGAGGCCGCGGCCGGTGCGGCGGGCGCCGCCCCGCAGAGCGTGGCCGCGCAGAACGCCCCGGGCGCCGACGTCCAGCCGGCGGGTGGCCCCGAGAGCCACGCCGGTACGGGCGTCGAGCCGGTCGGTGAGGCGGACGGCGGCCACGCCGAAGCGGGCGCTGCCCCGGATGCGGCAGCCGCGCCCGCCGGTGCGGCGCCGGACGGCGTCCAGGCGGCACCCGGTGCTGAGCCGGCCCGGGCGTGGCCGGTGCTCCCGCGGGTGGTGCGGGTACGGGCGTCGGGCCGACGGGCGGCGCGCATGCGGGGGTCGGTGCTGAGCCGGTCCCGGGCGTGGCCGGTACACCTGCGGGCGGTGTGGGTACGGGCGTCGGGACGACGGGTGAGCCGGCGGGCGGCGCGCATGCGGGGGTCGGTGCTGAGTCGGCCCCGGGCGTGGCCGGTGCTCCCGCGGGTGGTGCGGCTACGGGCGTCGGGCCGGGCGGTGCGGTGACCGACGTGGCCGATGCCGGAGCCGGTGCCCCGCCGGGTACGGGTACGGCGGTCACGCCGGCCGGTGGGCCGGGGGAGGCCGGGCAGGCGGCCGGAGGTCAGGCCGTGGTACAGCCGGATGCCGAGGGACAGGGCGGTGCTGCCGGTCCCGACGCGGGCGGAACGGCGGCCGAGGGCGTCGAGGCGCAGGACCGGCCGGACGCGGCTGCGGCGACCGCCGCTCCCACGGGACGCCGGCGCGCGAGCAAGACCGCTGCCGCGGGCGTTCCCGAGGGAGGGAACGCATCCGCGCAGGCGGGTGCCCCTACGGCAGGCGGCGCGCGGCGAAGGCCGCGGCGGGCGCGCCCGCCGCGTCGGCGCCGACTGCCGCTCAGGGGGCGGCAGTCGGCTCCGACGCGGTGGCTGACGCGGGGGAGAGCACCGTTGAGGCGGTGGCCGAGGACGCCCTCGCCGCCCCCGCTGCGGACGCCCACCTGGCCGGTGCCGCGGACCACTTCGTGGAGGCGGCGCCGAACTCCGCACCGGCGGAGGGTGCTTCGGCCGACGCGGCCCAGGCTCCGGCACCGGCGGCAACTGTCGCACCCGTGGCAGCCGCGCCAGCCGCTCAGGCCGGCGACGGGACGGCCGCCGCTGTCGCGGCCGGCGGTGTGCGGGACGCCGGTCAGCCGGACGGCCCGGCGCCCGCCGCGGTGCGGCCCGCACCCGGCGACGGCGCGGGGCCGGATGCCGCCGCGCAGCCCGCCGCCGCGCCGGGCGGTCCCGGTGACGCGGCGCAGACCGCGCCCGTACCGCCGACCGCGACCGTTGCGGCAGCACAGGGTGTCGCGCTGGACGCCGCCGCGCCGGAAACCGCCGTCGCTCAGCCGGACGCCGTGCCGGCCACCGGGGACGTTGCTCCGGCGCCGGAGGGCGAGGCCGCCGAGGGCGCGGCGCACGCGGCCGAGCAGGCGCAGGCTGACGGCTTCCAGGAAGCCGGCGCCCAGCCGCAGCCGACGCAGGAGGGCGCCGTCGCGGACGCCGCCCCCGTCGCGGGGCCCACCGGTGCGGCCGAGGGCGAGACCGCGACCGGGCGGGCGGCAGGACACGGCGGCACCGCCAAGCCCCGGCGGGCGGCCCGGCGCCGCACCGCCGCCGTCGCACAGGCCGCCGCCGGACCGCAGGCCGAGAAGGCCGTCGCGGAGGCCGAGACCGCGCCGGGCGCGGCGCCGGTCGCCGCGCCGCAGGAGACGCAAGCCGCGCAGCCGGCGGCGGCCCAGGCCGCGCCCGCGGCCTCCGCCGAAGGGCCGGGCACGGCCCCCGCCGCGGGTGGGACCGCGACCACCGGCGGGACCGCGCCGGCGGACCCGGAGGTGCCCGCGGACGCCGACGTGCCCGCGGGCGAGGTCACGGCCGCCGAGCC
Organism: Actinacidiphila sp. DG2A-62; assembly: GCF_035825295.1. Lineage (NCBI taxonomy): Bacteria > Bacillati > Actinomycetota > Actinomycetes > Kitasatosporales > Streptomycetaceae > Actinacidiphila > Actinacidiphila sp. DG2A-62. The sequence goes on along the minus strand of NZ_JAYMGI010000002.1, from coordinate 1,171,563 downwards.
GTACGACCCGGCCGTCAGGGACGCCGTGCACCGGGTGATCCGGGAGCGGCGGGACGTGCGGAACGGCTTCCGCCCCGATCCCATCCCGCACGACGTGCTGCTGCGCGTCCTGGAGGCCGCGCACACCGCGCCGAGCGTCGGCCACTCGCAGCCCTGGGACTTCGTGGTGATCCGCTCGGAGAAGACCCGTGAGCGGATGCACGAGCTGGCGATGCGGCAGCGCGACGCGTACGCCAAGTCGCTGCCGAAGGGCCGGGCGCGGCAGTTCCGCGAGCTGAAGATCGAGGCGATCCTCGACACGCCGGTGAACATCGTGGTGACCGCCGACCCGACCCGCGGCGGCCGGCACACCCTCGGCCGGCACACGCAGCCGCAGATGGCGCCGTACTCCTCCGCGCTCGCCGTGGAGAACCTGTGGCTCGCCGCGCGGGCCGAGGGCCTGGGCGTCGGCTGGGTCAGCTTCTTCGACGAGCGGCAGATGGTCGAGGAACTCGGCCTGCCCGAGCACCTGGAGGTGGTCGCGTACCTGTGCGTCGGGTACGTCGACGAGTTCCCGGACGAGCCCGAGCTGATGCAGGCCGGGTGGTCGCAGCGCCGCCCGCTGTCGTGGGTGGTGCACGAGGAGGAGTACGGCAACCGGGCGCTGCCCGGCGAGGAGCCGCACGACCTGTTGGAGGAGACGCTGCGGGGCATCCGCCCGCTGGACGCGAAGGCGCTCGGCGAGGCGTGGGAGCGGCAGAAGCGGATGACCAAGCCGGCCGGTGCGCTGGGCATGCTGGAGATCATCTCCGCGCAGCTCAGCGGCCTTTCGCGGCAGTGTCCGCCGCCGATCCCCGAGCCCGCGGCGGTCGCGATCTTCGCCGGCGACCACGGGGTGCACGCCCAGGGCGTGACGTCGTGGCCGCAGGAGGTCACCGGCCAGATGGTCGCCAACTTCCTGGGCGGCGGCGCGGTGTGCAACGCGTTCGCCAACCAGGTCGGCGCGGAGGTCTGCGTCATCGACGTCGGCGTGGCCGGTGAACTGCCCAGCACCCCGGGCCTCTTGCCGCGCAAGGTGCGCCCCGGCACGGCGGACTTCACCGCGGGCCCGGCGATGAGCCGGGAGGAGGCGCTGCGGGCGATCGAGATCGGCATCGAGACCGCGCGGGACCTGGTCTCGGCGGGCAACAAGGCGTTGCTCACCGGGGAGATGGGCATCGCCAACACCACCGCGTCGGCGGCGCTCATCGCGGTGTTCACCGGCGCCGACCCCTCCGAGGTCACCGGGCGCGGCACCGGCATCAACGACGAGATGCACGCGCGCAAGGTCGACGTGGTGCGGCGCGCGCTGGACCGCCACCGGCCGGACCCGGCCGATCCGATCGGCGTGCTCGCCGCGATCGGCGGGCTGGAGCACGCGGCGATGGTCGGGCTGCTGCTCGGCGGGGCGGCGCTGCGGACGCCGGTGATCCTCGACGGGGTCAGCGCGGGGGCGGCGGCGCTGGTCGCCCGGGCGATCGCGCCGGAGGTGCTCGCGGCGTGCGTCGCCGGACACCGCAGCGCCGAGCCGGGGCACGTCGCCGCGCTCACCACGCTGGGCCTGCGGCCGCTGGTCGACCTCGATCTGCGGCTCGGCGAGGGGACCGGCGCGCTGCTCGCGCTGCCGCTGGTGCAGAGCGCGGCGCGGGTCATGCACGAGGTCGCGACGTTCGACGCGGCGGGCGTCACCGAGAAGGGGTGAGGCGGCTCTGCTGGTCCGCCCGGTCCGCCCGGGGTTGCCCCGGACCCCGGTTGCCGGATCTTCCCCCGGTGGTGCTGCTGCCCTTCCGGGCTGCCCCGGTCGCCTGTTCGCCGGACCTTCCGTGAGTGGTGGGCTGGTCGCGCAGTTCCCCGCGCCCCTGTTTGTGCACGCCCGGCGTCCGCGCAGCCCGCGCCGGGGGAGGCCGCGCTGACCTGCGAGGCCGGCTCCCCAGGGGCGCGGGGAACTGCGCGACCAGCCACCCACCGGGGAAGCTCCGGCAGCCCGGGGATCGGGGCGCCCCCGGACGGACGGGGCCACCGGGGGGAAGATCCGGTTGCCGGGGGAAAGGGGCAGGTCGGGCGGGCCGGGGGTCCGAGGCGGGCGCTTAAGGTAGGGGCATTCGGGAGGAGTGGGAAACGTGCGGGAAGACGTACCGGCGTATCCGGTGGGGCTGAGACTGCGTGGCCGACGCACCGTCGTGATCGGCGGCGGTCAGGTGGCCCAGCGGCGCCTGCCCGCCCTGATCTCCGCCGGCGCGGACATCGTCGTGGTCTCGCCGACCGTGACCCCGTCCGTGGAGGCGATGGCCGCGGCCGGCGAGATCCGCTGGGAGCCGCGGCGCTACCGCGAGGGCGACCTGGAGGGCGCCTGGTACGCCCTGGTCGCGACCCCGGACGCCGCCGCGAACGCCGCCGCCTCCGCCGAGGCCGAGTCCCGCCGCGTGTGGTGCGTGCGCAGCGACGACGCCGAGGCCGCCTCCGCGTGGACCCCGGCCACCGGCCGCACCGACGGCGTCACCGTGGCCGTGCTGACCGGGCGCGACCCGCGCCGCTCCGCGGCCGTGCGGGACGCGGTGGTCGCGGGCCTGCGCGACGGCACCCTCGGCGCCCCGCGGCACCGGGCCCGGCAGCCCGGCGTCGCGCTGGTCGGCGGCGGCCCCGGCGACCCCGACCTGATCACCGTGCGCGGTCGCAGGCTCCTCGCCGAGGCCGACGTGGTGATCGCCGACCGGCTCGGCCCGCGCGACCTGCTGGACGAACTCCCGCCGCACGTCGAGGTGATCGACGCGGCGAAGATCCCGTACGGCCGGGCGATGGCCCAGGAGGCCATCAACGCCGCGCTCGTGGAGCACGCCAAGGCGGGCAGGGCCGTGGTCCGGCTCAAGGGCGGCGACCCGTACGTCTTCGGCCGCGGCATGGAGGAGGTCGAGGCGCTGACCGCGGAGGGCATCGCGGTGACCGTGGTGCCCGGGATCTCCAGCTCGATCAGCGTGCCGGGCGCCGCCGGCATCCCGGTCACGCACCGCGGCGTGGCCCACGAGTTCACCGTGGTCAGCGGGCACGTGGCGCCCGACGACCCGCGCTCGCTGGTCGACTGGTCGGCGCTGGCCCGGCTGCGCGGCACGCTGGTGCTGCTGATGGCGGTCGAGCGCCTCGGCGCGATCGCGCAGACCCTGATCGCCGGCGGGCGCGCGGCCGGCACGCCGGTCGCGGTCGTCCAGGAGGGCACCACCGCGGCCCAGCGCCGGGTCGACGCCACGCTGGGGACCGTCGCCCGTACGGTCGCGGAGCAGGGCGTACGGGCGCCGGCCGTCGTGGTGATCGGCGACGTGGTCGGCGTCGGCCCCCGCGAACCCGGCGACCTCCTCGGCTCCCCTGACCCCGGGGACCTGGCCGACGCCGGGCACCCGGCCGTCCCGGGCGACCTCGGCGGCGTGGCGGAGGACCATGGCGCGGCGGACGGCCGTGGCTGATCCGCTCGCCCTCGACGACCCGGACGACCCCCGGCTCGGCGACTACACCGCGCTGACCGACGTCGAACTGCGCCGCCGCCGGGAGCCGGCCGAGGGGCTCTTCATCGCCGAGGGCGAGAAGGTGATCCGCCGGGCCCTGACGGCCGGTTACGCGATGCGCTCGCTGCTGCTGTCCGAGAAGTGGCTGGACGCGCTCGGCGACGTGATCGCCGCGTCGGACGCGCCGGTCTACGTGGTGGCGCCCGCGGTGGTCGAGCAGGTGACCGGTTACCACGTGCACCGCGGCGCGCTCGCCGCCATGCACCGCAAGCCGCTGCCCGAGCCGGCCGCGCTGCTGGCCGCGGCCCGCCGGGTCGCGGTGATGGAGGCGGTCAACGACCACACCAACATCGGCGCGATCTTCCGCAGCGCCGCCGCCCTGGGCATGGACGCGGTGCTGCTCTCGCCGGACTGCGCCGACCCGCTGTACCGGCGGTCGGTGAAGGTGTCGATGGGCGCGGTGTTCTCCGTGCCGTACGCCAGGCTGGAGCGCTGGCCGCAGGACCTGGACGCGGTGGTGCGGACGGCCGGCTTCCACCTGGCCGCCCTCACCCCGGCCGCCGACGCCGTGGACCTGGCGGCGCTGCCCCGGCACGACCGGCTCGCCCTGCTGCTGGGCGCGGAGGGCCCCGGCCTGACCCGTCGCGCCCAGCAGGCGGCGGACACCCGGGTGCGCATCCCGATGTCCCACGGCGTCGACTCCCTCAACGTCGGCGCCGCCGCGGCGGTCGCCTTCTACGCTCTGGCCGCGCCGCCGCACTGACCCCCGGCGGTCCTTGCGGCTCCCCGGCGCGCACCCCCGGCCGTCCCCGGCCCGTTTCCCCCGGCCCGTTTCCCCCGGCCCCCGGCGGCTCCCTGGAAGCCCCGGCGGCCCGTCTTCGTCTCCCCGGCCCTCGGCGGCCCCCGGCCGCCCTTGTTCGGCCCTCGCCCCCTTGTTCGGCCCCGCCCCTTTATCCGGTTTATCCGGCCGCGCGCCGCGCGTCGTCCTGGAACGCCGCCGACGAGATGTCCGGCAGGGCCGGCAGGATCGGCGGGTCGAGTTCGTTCTGCGCGCGCAGCGCGAGGTCGGCCGGGAGCACCGGCACCCCGGGGCGGGCGTCGATCGCCACCGGGTCCGCGATGGCCGGGAGCACGCCCGCGGGGGCGAGCGGGCCACCGTAGCCCACCGGGACCGAACAGGCCATCAGGTGCCAGCGGCCCGGCGGCACCTCGTCGAGGACGAACGGCCCGGGCCGGCGCAGCAGCGCGCAGCGCACCGGCAGGCCCTGCGGGTACGGCGTGCGGAACAGCGCCACGGCCACCGGCCGGTGCCGCTGCTCCGGCGGCGCGCTGATCTGACCGCGCACCGTCACCGTCTCCGCGCCGCGGGCCGGCCCCGGCCGCCGCGGTCCTCCGGGCGCTGGTCGCCGCGGTCCCGGGTGCGCACGGCCGCCCGCCGCCCGCCGGCCTTGCGGAAGGCCGAGGGAGCAAGACCGACGGCTTGCGCGAACCGGTAACTGAAAGTGCCGACGCTGGTGTATCCGACCCGGTGGCTGATCTCGATGACGCTCAGCGACGTGGTGACGAGAAGCGCTTTCGCGGCTTCCAGGCGGAGCGCCGCCAGGAAGCGTCCCGGTGATACTCCTGTGACGCGTTGGAACTCCCGTGAGAAGTGGAACTTGCTGTACATCGCCGCGCGGGCGATGTCGTCCATAGTCAGCGGGTCGGACAAATTCACCTTCATGATCTGGATGGCCCGACTTATTGCTTGCTCCATCGTGAGGTCAGGCGTTTTCGCGGCAGGGTCCATCTCTTCTCCAAGCTGGCTCGGCAGAGAGCTGACGAAATCGTGCACCCCTGGAATGCATGCCTGAGCATGCCGGTATCGCGTACGTGCCTCACGTGACCGAAAAGGCGGGCGCTGCACCAAACGCCCTGGCCACTTCACGGTATTGACGAACGAATTGTCTGGTGACAACGGTCCACAACCGTAGCAGCGGGCCTCACATCGGGCAAGCATGGAACCGCCACTCAAGTCGGCGACGGAACGTACCCACTGTGCCCCTGACGTGCTCCGGAAGGGCAACCCGGAAGAAGTGCGAAACGAGGAATGCGGCTATCGGGAAACGCTGCGTCGGATTTCTTCGAACGTGCGGACCCGAGGACGATTGCAGGAGGCAAGCAGAAGGCGTGCGGCGGATGGGCAGAAGGCATACGGAAGGCATGCGGAAGGCGTGAAGAGGTTTAGACCGGTGTCGGATCGCCCCCTCCCGCACCGGATGCGTACCCGCTCCGGGGGCCGGGATGCGGCTCCGGACTTCGTCTTCGAGGGTATAGCACTATTAAAGATGAAGTGGTTACGTCACTTCTCCACAGTAGGTCGTGCGGTGTGCTGGAACTGCCGGTACCCGGGCCGCCGCGTGTCCCTAAAGGAGTGGATGAGATGACGCAGACCCTGACGGCTGCGAGTGATCTGGACGCGTACTACGGCGCGTTCACCAGCGACCGGGAGAAGGAGGCGCTCAGCGTTCCGCTGCGGCTGGTGGCCGCGTGGGCGCGCAACGACGCGGAAGGCGTGGCCGAGGTCTTCACCGAGGACGGGATCCTCATCCTCCCCGGTGACGTCCTGAAGCGTGGCCGCGACGAGATCCGCCAGTTCATGGCGGCGGCGTACGCCGGACCGTTCAAGGGCACCGGTGTCACCGGCGCCCCGGTCGACGTCCGCTTCCCCAGCGAGAACGTCGCCGTGCTGCGTACGCACGGCGGCATCCTCGCGGCCGGTGAGACCGAGATCGACGACGAGCTGGCCGTGCGCTCGACCTGGGTGTGCGTCAAGCAGGCCGACGGGCAGTGGCAGCTCGCCAGCTACCAGAACAGCCCGCGGGGCGCCGGCGCGACCCTGCGCTGGTAACCGCACACCGGGCGCGGCGGGTCCGGTCCGCCCGGACCCGCCGCGCCTCCCCGCCGCACCCCGATCCGCCCCCGCACGCACCCAGCCCGCACGCGTACGTGCTTCGCACCCGCACCGCACCCGCACCGCACCCCACCGAGAACCAACCCGTGCCGCAGGCACGGCACGTGTACGACACGAGGACGAAGGGAGTCACCCCATGACCGCAGGAGCCAGGTCCCTGGTGGACCAGGCGAAGCAGTGGGCGACGCAGTACGGCCCGTACTCCAACGGCCCCGAGGGCGCGGTGCTCACCGTGCCGCTGCGGGCCCGCGTCGCCTGGGAGGCCGGCGACGCCGGCGCGTACAGCGCGCTGTTCACCGACGACGGCAGTGAACTCATCGGCGACGTGCAGCTGCGCGGCCGCGCCGAGATCGAGCAGTACCTCGCCGACGCCTTCAAGGGCGCCTACGCGGGCTCGCGCATCTCCGAGACCCCGGTGGAGATCAGGCTGCTCACCGACGAGGTCGCCGTCGCGGTGACCGAGGGCGGCGTGCTGCGCAAGGGAGAGGAGACGCCGCTGCCGGAGAACTCCTTCCGCGGCCAGTGGGTCGTCGTCAAGCGCGGCGGCGACTGGCAGCTGTTCTCCCACCAGACCAGCCCGCTCGGCGGCTGACCGCCCGCGGCGCCCCGCCGGAGCCCGGCCGGCCCGGCCCCCACCCACCGCGCCCCGAACGACAGGAGTGACCCATGGCGGAGCCGGCGCATCTGCGCGGAACCCTCACCACCCCGAAGATCGTGCTGCTCGTGGTCGCCGCGGCCGCGCCGCTGGCCTGCGTCGTCGGCACCGTCCCGCTGGCGTTCGCACTCGGCGACGGCGCGGGGCTGCCCGCGGTGTTCGTCTTCGCGGGCGTCGTCCTGCTGTGCTTCTCGGCGGGCTACGCCGCGATGAGCCGCCGCATCGTGCACGCCGGCGGCTTCTACACCTACGTCAGGCTCGGCCTCGGCCGGCCGCTCGCGGTCGCGGCCGGACTGGTCGCCGTGGTGTCGTACAACGCCGCGGCGATCGGACTGACCGGCGCCTTCGGGTACTTCGCGCGGCTGACCGTCGCCGGCTGGGGGCTGACGCTGCCCTGGGAGGTGTGGACCGGGCTCGCCGTCGCGGTGGTCGCGGTCCTCGGCTACCGCCAGATCGACGTGTCCGCCCGGGTGCTGTCGGTGCTGATGGCCGCCGAGATCGGCGTCCTCGCGGTGCTCGACGTGGCGATCCTCGCCGACCGGGGCCTGCACGCCCTGCCGGGCGCGTCGTTCCAGCCGCACACCGTCTTCAGCGGCGCGCTCGGCGTCAGCGTGATGTTCGCCTTCATGTCCTTCATCGGCTTCGAGTCCGCGGCGCTGTACGGGGAGGAGGCCCGCAACCCCACCCGCGCGGTGCCCCGGGCCACCTACGCATCGGTCGTGGTGATCGCCGGCTTCTACGCGCTCACCGCGTGGGTGGCGGTCGGCGCCGAGGGCCCCGACAAGGTCAGGGGCAGCGCGGGGGAGCAGCTGGGCAACCTCTTCTTCTCGCTCAGCACCCGCTACGTGTCCTCCACCATGTCCTCGGTGATGCAGGCGCTGCTGTGCACCAGCATGCTGGCGGCCACCCTGGCGCTGCACAACGCGGCCAACCGCTACACCTTCGTGCTCAGCCGGGACCGGCTGCTGCCGGCCCGGCTCGGAAGGGCGCACCCGCGGCACTCCTCGCCGCACCGCGCCAGCGCCGTGCAGAGCGGGCTGACCGTCGTGGTGGTCGCGGCCTTCGCGGCCGGCGGCCTCGACCCGTACACCAGCCTGGCCACCAGCCTGCTGGGCCTGGGCACGCTCGGCATCGTGGCGCTTCAGGCGGCGGCGGCCGTCGCCGTGGTGGGGTTCTTCCGCCGCCGCGACGACGGGCACTGGTGGCGCACCGTGCTCGCCCCGCTGATCGGCGCGGCCGGGCTGATCGCCTCGACCGTGCTGCTGGTCGACAACTTCCCGCTGCTGACCGGCACGTCGGCGACCGCGGTCAACGCCCTGCCCTGGCTGCTGGCCGCCGCCGCGGTCGGCGGACTGGGCTACGCGCTGTGGCTGCGCCGCGGCCGGCCCGCCGTCTACCGGGGGATCGCCGCGGACGCCCGCGCCGCCGACACGCCCGGGCAGGGCGGGTCGGCCGGGCCGGCCGGCGGACCCGGCCTGCGGCCGGGCTCGGCCGACTTCGACCCCGCGGCCCCCGGCCCCCGCGTGTGAACGGGCCGCCCCGGCCGCGCCCTTGCGATCCGGCGGCCCGCGGCGGCTCCTCATGACCCGGCGGCCCCGGCCGCCCTTGTGACCCGGCGGTGCCACCGCCCCTTGCGACCCGGCGGCCGCGCGCCGCCGATCCCGACCGCTACGACTTCAGGAGTGCTGTGATGTACGACTACGTGATCGTCGGCGCGGGCTCGGCCGGCTGCGTGCTGGCCGCGCGGCTGTCCGAGGACCCCTCGGTGCGGGTCTGCCTGATCGAGGCGGGCCCCTCCGACGACCTGGAAACCATCCACATCCCCGCCGCGTTCGGCGAGTTGTTCCGCACCCGGGTGGACTGGGACTACGACAGCCACGAGGAGCCCGCGCTGCGCCGCCGGCGCATCTTCCTGCCGCGCGGCCGGGTGCTGGGCGGCACCAGCTCCATCAACGCCATGCTGTACCTGCGCGGCAACAAGCTGGACTACGACTCCTGGGGGCAGCCCGGCTGGAGCTACGACGAGCTCTTGCCGTACTTCCGCCGCTCGGAGGACAACGAGCGCGGCGCGTCGTACTACCACGGCGCCGGCGGCCCGATGTCGGTGAGCGACGGCCGCTCGCGCAACATCCAGTCCCAGGCGTTCCTGGAGGCCGCGGGCCAGGCCGGCTGGACGGCCAACGACGACTTCAACGCCGGCGACCAGGAGGGCTTCGGCTTCTTCCAGGTCACCCAGCGCGACGGCCGCAGGTGCAGCACCGCGGTGGCGTACCTTCACCCGGCGATGGACCGGCCCAACCTCACCGTCGAGACCAACATCCAGGTGCACAAGGTCCTCACCCAGGGCAACCGCGCCGTCGGTGTCGTCGGCTCGCGGCTGGACGACGAGGTCGTGGTGCGCGCCGAGCGCGAGGTGATCCTGTGCGCCGGCGCCTACAACTCCCCGCAGCTGCTGATGCTCTCCGGCATCGGCCCGGCCGACCACCTGCGGATGCTCGGCATCGACGTGGTGCTCGACCACCCCGAGGTCGGCCGCAACCTCCAGGACCACCCGCTGGTCCCGCTGATCTTCACCCACGACCAGCCGGTCAGCCTGCTGATCGCCGAGGAGCCGGAGTACGTACGGCAGTTCGCCGAGGAGGGCCGCGGCCCGCTCACCTCCAACGGCCCCGAGGCCGGCGGCTTCGTGCGCACCCGCGACGGGCTGTCGGCGCCCGACGTCGTGTACTTCTCCGGCCCGCTGATGTTCGCCGACAGCGGCCTCGGCCTGCCCACCGGGCACGCCATCACCTACGGCCCGGTGATGCTCACCCCGCGCAGCCGCGGCGAGGTCACGCTGGACTCGAACAACCCCACCACCAAGCCGAAGATCCAGCACAACTACTACCAGGACGAGGACGACCTGCGGACCGCGCTGGCCGGCGTGCGGATCGGCCTGGACATCGCCCGGCAGAAGGCGATGGGCCCCTACCACCAGGCGTGGCTGAACGCGCCCGCCTCGGAGTCCGACGCCGACCTGACCGAGTACATCCGCGGCTACACCCACTCGATCTTCCACGGGTCGAGCACCTGCGCCATCGGCAAGGTCGTCGACCCCGAGCTGCGGGTCATGGGCATCGAGGGCCTGCGGGTGGCCGACGTCTCAGTCATGCCCACCACCGGGCGCGGCGCGCCCAACGCCTCGGCCATCGCCATCGGCGAGAAGGCGGCCGACCTGATCGCCGGCCGCCCGCCGCTGGACCCGGCCGACCCGCACCTGCTCGCCGACACCGCCCGCTGACCCGGCGGACCTCCGCCGACGCCACCCAGGAGACGCCCATGACCATCACCTCGCCCGACCAGACCGCCACCGCCCAGGAGTTGGAGGACCTCGACCGGCGCCACCTGTTCCGCTCCATGCAGCGCGGCGACATCCACGACCGCACCGTCATCGTCCGCGGCGAGGGCTGCACGGTGTGGGACGCCCGCGGCAACGAGCTGCTGGACGCGGCCGGCGGCGGCGTCTGGCACTCGCCGCTCGGCCACGGCCGCAAGGAGCTCGCCGAGGTCGCCGCCCGGCAGATCGGCACGCTGGAGTACTTCACCAGCCTGCTGGAGTTCTCCAACGACCAGGCGATCCGGCTCGCCGCGCGGATCGCCCGGCTGGCCCCCGAAGGCATCGAACGGGTCTTCTTCACCAGCGGCGGCTCGGAGTCCGTGGAGACCGCGATGCGCGCCGCCCGGCTCTACCACCACCGCCGCGGCGAGCCCGACCGCACCTGGATCCTGGCCCGCCACTACTCCTTCCACGGCGCGACCTACGGCAGCGGCACCGCCACCGGCCTGCCGCCCATGCACGAGGGCGTCGGCCCCAACCTGCCGCACGTGGAGAAGCTCAGCCCGCCCTACCCCTACCGGGCGGCCGAGCTGTACGGCGGCCGGGACACCACCGACTTCCTCATCGAGGAGCTGGAGGCGACCATCGCCCGGATCGGCGCCGGCAACATCGCGGCCATGATCGGCGAGCCGGTGATGGCCGGCGGCGGCGTGCTCGTCCCGCCGCAGGACTACTGGCCGCGGGTGCGCGAGGTGCTGCGCCGCAACGGCATCCTGCTCATCGCCGACGAGGTGGTCACCGCCTACGGCCGCACCGGCCACTGGTTCGACAGCGGCCCGCGCGGCATGGAACCCGACATGATCACCATGGCCAAGGGCATCGCCGGCGGCTACGTCCCGCTCGGCGCCACCCTGATGACCGACGAGATCGCCGACACCATCTTGACCACCGGCGGCTTCTTCCACGGCTACACCTTCCAGGGCCACCCGGTCAGCTGCGCCCTGGGCCTGGCGACGGTCGACATCATCGAGCGCGAGGGACTCATCGCCAAGGCCGGCGTGATCGCCGACTGGCTGGGCGCAGGACTGGCCCCGGCCACCGAGCTGCCGGTCGTCGGCGACCTGCGGGTGGCCGGCTCGCTGGCCGCGCTGGAACTGCTCGCCGACCCCGCCACCCGCGCCCCCATGGCCTGGGGCCCGGTGGAGCAGGTCGCCTTCGAGATCCGCAGGCGGCACGGCGTCATCGCCCGCCCCTACGGCAGCATGCTCGTGCTGGCGCCCCCGCTGGTCATCGACGAGAAGCAGGCCGCCCGCGCGGTCGACGCGGTCCTGGAGGTCGTCGGCCGGCTCCGCCCGGACGGCACCCTGGCCTGACCCACCGCACCCCCGGCACCGTACCGGGGGCACACGGGACGAGCCCGCGGCGCGCACGCCGCGGGCTCGTCCCGTGCAGCCGGGGGAGGCGGTCAGGCCGCCTTCGCGCGCGAGCCGCGCAGCACCCGCAGCGCGGTCGCCGGCGCCATCAGCGCCTGCGGCGGGTCGACCAGGCCCGCCACCCGCAGGAACCGCTCGGTCAGCACCGCGTCCGAGCGCGCCGCGACGTGCAGCCGGGCCAGATACGCGTTGCCCATCCGCACCTTCAGCGTCCGCCGGCCCTCCACCTGTGGGAAGGCGAAGTCGCCGCCGGCCGCGATCTCCCACGGCACGTCCACCACCCCGGCGATGTCCGCGAAGTACGCCCGCGGGTCCGGGTCGCCGCCGCGCAGCAGGTGCCGGCGCAGCGTCACCGCCTGGAGCGCGGCCACCGCCATGCCCTGGCCGTAGACCGGGTTGAACGAGCACACCGCGTCGCCGGCCACCAGGAACCCCCGGGGCAGCCGGGGCAGCCGCTCGAACCGCCGCCGCTGGCTGGCCGGGAACCGGAAGGAGACCGGCGTGCCCAGCATCTCCGCGTCCTGCAGCGCCTCCGCGACGTCCGGCACCGGCAGCGACGTGGCGTACGCCATCAGCCCCTCCGGGTCGGTCGGCGGCCGGTCGCCCAGCACCCCGGTCAGCGACAGCATGCAGCGGTCGCCGCCCAGCGTGTGCAGGAACGCGCCGCGCGGATTCGCCGGCGTGGCCACCGGGTTGATCGACATGTCACCGCGGAACGGATCGGTCCGCCAGCGGTACATCACGCTGGTGTACGTCAGGTCGATCCTGATGCGCTCCTCCGGCACCCGGCCGTACCCCAGCTCCTCCAGCCACACCGGCGCCCGCGAGCCGCGCCCGGTGGCGTCCACCACCAGGTCGGTTGCCAGCGCCTGTTCGCGCCCCTCGTGGTGCACCCGGGCCCCGGTGACCCGGCCGCCGTCGCCGGAGACGGTGAGCCCGGCGATGTCCGCGCCCTCCAGGAACCGCACACCGGGCAGCGCGGCCACCCGGCGGCGGACATGGCCCTCCAGCACCGGCCGGGCCACCCCCACCAGCCGCAGATCGGTCGGGCCCGGGCTCAGCCGGTGCCCGTCGAAGTACCAGCGGACCTGGCCGCCGAGGTCGCCGACGGGTATCCCGGCGGCCTCCAGCTCCGCGGTGAACCCCGGGAAGAGGTCCTCCAGGATCTGCTGTCCGCGGGCCAGCAGACCGTGCGCGTGCCGCCCCTGCGGCACACCGCGCCGGGCCGCGTCCACACCGGTCAGCTCGTCCCGGTCGACCACCACGACCTCGTCGTGGACCTCGGCCAGGACCCGGGCGGCGAGCATCCCGGCCATGCTTCCCCGAGCACCAGTGCTCGGCCCTTTTCTCGCTCAATGGACAGTCCTCTCCTCGATCCGAGACGCGGGGGAACCGCTCGAATCGTCGCAACGCGCCGTGCGCGCGGGCACCTTCGGATGTGCGGCGGGCCGGTGCGCGGCGGCGGCCAGCACGACCGGAGGTGCACCGGGAACGCCCCGCCGAAACGATGGAGGGACCGCAGCGACCTGCCCCGTCCCGCCCGGACGGGTCCGCGCCGTGCCCTTCCCACCCGCCCGGATCGATCCGCCACGCCCCGGTCGCCACCGGTGTGCGTCCATCTGCGAGGAGGCCCCGTGACCGTCACCGACGCGCCCGCGCGCGACGAGCACCACGAGCGCGACGCGCACACCCACCACGACGAGCAGCGCGAACACGACGAGCTGGTCGGCCGCGCCGCCGGCCTGGCGCCGCTGCTGGACGAGCACGCCCGGTGGTCCGACGAGAACCGCCGGCTGCACGACGACGTGGTGGCCGCGCTCGCCGACGGCGGCTTCTTCCGGCTGCGCAAACCGGCCCGCTACGGCGGCCGGGAGATCTCCGCCCGCACCCTGGTCGCGATCGGCGCGGCGCTCGGCCGCGGCGACGCCGCGGCCGGGTGGGTCACGTCGATCTACACCATCCCCGCCTGGATGGCCGGGGTCTTCCCCGACCACGTCCAGGACGAGGTCTTCGCCGACCCCGACGTGCGGATCTGCGGCACGCTGAGCCCCAGCGGCCACGCCGAGCCGGTCGACGGCGGCTTCCGGCTCACCGGGAAGTGGGGCTTCATCAGCGGCGCCCTGCACGCCCAGTGGCAGGAGATCATCGCCATGACGCCCACGCCGGACGGCGGCATGCAGCCGCTGATGGCGCTGGTGCCGCTGTCCGACCTGGAGATCGTGGACGACTGGCACGTGGCGGGCCTGCGCGGCTCCGGCAGCGTCAGCACCGCGGCGAGCGAGGTCTTCGTGCCCGCCGAGCGGACGATGCCGCTGGTGGACGTGCTGACCCAGCAGTACCGCTCGCAGGCCAACGCCGACTCGGTGATGTATCGCACCCCGCTGATGCCGGTGACCGCGGCGGCCACCGTCGGCACCCTGCTCGGCATGGCGCAGGGCGCGATGGACGTCTTCGTGCGGCGGATGCCCGAACGCTCCATCACCTACACCGAGTACGCCACCCAGCGGGACGCGCCGGTCACCCACCTCCAGCTCGCCGAGGCCGCGCTGAAGACCGACCAGGCGGAGTTCCACAGCTTCCGGATCGCCGACGTGCTGGACGCCAAGACCCGCGCGGGCGAGTCCTGGACGCTGCGCGAGCGGGCCCGCAGCCGCGCCGACGTCGGCATGGTCTCGGCGCTCGCCAAGGACGCCGTCGACGTGCTGGCCTCCGCCAGCGGCGGCTCCTCGCTGTACGACGACGCCGCGATGCAGCGGATCAACCGCAACGTGCAGGCCACCAACCTGCACGCGCTGATCTACCCGACCACCGCGTTCGAGCTCTACGGCCGCGTGCTCAGCGGCCTGGACGCCAACACGCTCTACGTGTGAGGACGACGCCATGACCGCCGACAACGACGACGCGACGTACGACTACGTGATCGTGGGCGCGGGCTCGGCCGGCTGCGTGCTGGCCGCGCGGCTGTCGCAGGACCCGTCGCTGCGGGTCTGCCTGATCGAGGCCGGGCCCGTCGACAGCGCCGAGAACATCCACGTCCCCTCCGCCTTCTCCCGGCTGTTCCGCACCGAGGTGGACTGGGACTACGCCACCGCCGAGGAGCCGGCCCTGCACGGCCGCAGCGTCTACCTGCCGCGCGGCCGGGTGCTGGGCGGCACCAGCTCGGTCAACGCCATGGTCTACGCCCGCAACAACCGCCGCGACTTCGACGAGTGGGGCCTGGCCGGCTGGAGCTACGACGAGCTGCTGCCGTACTTCCGCCGCTCGGAGGACAACGAGCGCGGCGCGTCCTACTACCACGGCGCCGGCGGCCCGCTGGGCGTCGCCGACGGCCGCTCGGGCAACGTGCTCGCCGCCGCCTTCGTGGAGGCCGCGCTGGCCGCCGGACACCCGGCCAACGACGACTTCAACGGCGCCCGGCAGGACGGCTTCGGCTTCTTCCAGGTCACCCAGCGCGACGGCCGCCGGCACAGCACCGCGGCGGCCTACCTGCGCCCGGCGGCGGACCGGCCCAACCTGACCGTGCGCACCGACGTGCGGGTCCACCGGGTGCTGCTGGACGGGGCCCGCGCGGTCGGCGTGACCGGCCGGCGGCTGGACGAGGAGGTGGTGGTGCGCGCCGAGCGCGAGGTGATCCTGTGCGCCGGCGCCTACAACTCCCCGCAGCTGCTGATGCTCTCCGGCATCGGCCCGGCGGACCAGCTGGGCATGTTCGGCATCGACGTGGCGCTGGACCACCCCGAGGTCGGCGCGAACCTGCACGACCACCCGCTGATCCCGCTCAACGTCACCGGGACCGAGCCGGTCAGCCTGCTGGCCGCCGGCACCCCGCAGGACGTCAGGCGGTTCGCCGAGGAGGGCCGCGGCCCGCTCACCTCCAACGGCCCGGAGGCCGGCGGCTTCGTCCGCACCCGGCCCGAACTGCCCGCGCCCGACGTGGAGTTCTTCGCCGCGCCGGTGATGTTCGTGGACAGCGGCTTGGGCCTGCCCACCGCGCACGCGCTGTCCTGCGGCCCCGCGCTGCTCACCCCGCGCAGCCGCGGCCGGGTGAGCCTGGCCTCGGCGGACCCCACCGCCAAGCCGCGGATCGAGCACCGTTACTTCGCCGAGCCCGAGGACCTCGATACCGCGGTCGCCGCGCTGCGGCTGGCATTCGACATCGCCGGCCGCAAGCCGCTGGCCGCGTGGGTCCGCGACGTGCACCGGGCGCCGGCCTCGCACTCCGACGCCGACCTGAAGGCGTACGTGCGGCGCTACGCGCACTCCATCTTCCACGCGGCGGGCAGTTGCGCGATCGGCGCGGTCGTCGACGAGGAACTGCGGGTGCGCGGCGCGCAGGGGCTGCGGGTGGTCGACGCGTCGGTGCTGCCGGCGGCTGGCCGGGGCCAGCCCAACGCGCTGGTCGTCGCGCTCGCGGAGAAGGCCGCCGACCTGGTGCGCGGGGTCGCCCCGCTGCCGGCGGCGCAGCCGGAGGCCGCCACGGCCTGAGCCGCGGGCGGCACGAGGAACTCCCGGTCGGCCATCGGCGGGCCGACCGGGACGGCGGTCCGGTCCGGGGCCGCGTCACGGCGCCGGGGCGTTGCGTGAGCGCCCCGGCGCTTCTCGCTGCCCCGACACGCCGGACACGCCGGACACGGCGGACCCGACGGACGCACGGACGCGCCGGACCTGGGCGGCGCGCGGGTGTGGCGGACCGGCCGGACCCGCCGGACCGGCCGGACCCGCCGGACACGGCAAAGGGCCCGCCGCGCGTCGTGCGCGCCGCGGGCCCCTTGCGCAGACCGGCCGGCTCAGCCGTCGAGCGCGGCCACCGCCTTCTTCCAGCCTTCCTGGTCGCGCGCCTCGCGCGGCCCCTGCACCTCGCTGAAGCGCACCACGCCGCCGCGGTCGATCAGGAAGGTGCCGCGCAGCGCGACGCCCAGGCGCTCGTCGAAGACGCCGTAGGAGCGGGCGACCTCGCCGTGCGGCCAGAAGTCCGACAGCAGCGGGAAGCCGAAGCCGCGCTGCTCGGCCCAGGCGTGCAGGGCGAACGGGGTGTCCACGGACACCCCGACGACCTGCGTGCCGGTCGCCTGGTACTGCTCCAACTCGTCGCGCACCTGGCACAGTTCGCCGTCGCACACCGGGCTGAAGGCGAACGGGTAGAACACCAGCAGCACACTGCGGTCCCGCCACAGCGCGCCGACCGACACCTCGCGGCGGTTGTGGTCGGTCAGGGTGAAGTCGGGGGCGGCCGCCCCGGTCGGATCGTCATCTCGGGGCCTCCTCCGGGCGGTCGGCTAGCCGGCCAGCGGGCTGCTCTGGTGGGAGAACAGCCGCGGCACGCCGTCCTTGTTGACTACGACCCAGGTGACCCGCACCCGGCGGGCGTCGGCCACCTCCTCCTCGCCGGCCAGGATGATGCCGCCCTGGCTGACGACGACCGCCACGTCGGGGGCGAGGAAGCGCACCGACAGCGGCCAGCCGCGCACCTTCGCGCCCCGGTACGCGCCGCCGAACCCGTCCCGCATGAAGGTCCTGATCTCCTCGCGGCTGGTCAGCTGCGTGTCCTGCATCAGCAGGCTGCCGTCCTCGGCGAAGGTCTCCGCGAACAGGTCGGGGTCGTTGAGCTCCCATGCCTGCTGGATGCGCATCGGCACGGTCAGCACGGCCTTCTCGTCGGCCGCGGTGAACTCGTGGTAGTACCCCGGGTCCTCCGGCACCCCGGCTGCGGCCAGGATCGCCGTGGCGTCGCCCCAGGGCGCGCTCGTGGTGGACATGTCTCTCCTCGTGGGTCAGGACTGCTCGCGCAGCAGTCGGGCGAAGGCACGCACGTCGTCCACGTACAGGTCGGGCTCCTCCAGCGCGGCGAAGTTGCCGCCGCGGTCGTACTCGCGCCACTGCACGATGTTGGCGAACTCCCGGTCGGCGAACCGGCGCACCGGCTTGAACGGGCCCTCGGGGTACGTCGCCACGCCCACCGGCATCGGCAGCGGGAAGTAGTGGCCCGCGTTGCCGGAGATCGGCAGGAAGTCGACGTTGTCGTAGTAGAACTGGCCGGAGGAGCCCGCGGTCTGGGTCAGCCAGTACACCGAGACGATGTCGAGCAGCCGGTCGCGGTCCACCGCGTCCTCGGGCACGCCGGGCGCGTCCGCCCAGTCCTTGTACTTCTCGATCACCCAGGCGAGCTGGCCGACGGGGGAGTCGTGCAGCCCGTAGCTGACGGTGTGCGGGCGGGTCGAGTACAGCTTCATCGAGCCGGCCAGCACGGTCAGAAAGCGCTCGGTGCGGGCCATGCCCGACCGGTCCCGGTCGGTCAGCCCCTCCAGCTCGGCCGGGTCGTCGCCCGGCCCGGTCACCAGGGTGTTGACGTGCACGCCCATGACGCTCTCGGCGTCGACCAGGCCCTGCACCAGCGCCACCGCGGAGCCGAAGTCGGCGCCCTGGGCGATGTACCGGTCGTAGCCGAGCCGGCTCATCAGCTCCTTCCACGCCTCCGACACCCGCTTGACCGTCCAGCCCGGACTGGCCGGCGGGCCGGAGAAGCCGTAGCCGGGCATCGACGGGATCACCAGGTGGAAGGCGGTCGAGGGGTCGCCGCCGTGCGACCGCGGGTCGGTCAGCGGCCCGATGACGTCGAGGAACTCCACCACCGAGCCGGGCCAGCCGTGCGTGATGATCATCGGCACCGCGTCCGGCTCGGGCGACCGCACGTGCAGGTAGTACACGTTGGCGCCGTCGATCTCGGTGGTGAACTGGGGGAGCGCGTTCAGCCGGTCCTCCAGCTTCCGCCAGTCGTAGGAGTCCCGCCAGTACGCGGCCAGCTCCCGCAGGTAGTCCTGCGGGACGCCGCGGGACCAGCCGTCCTCCGGGAGGCCGATCGGCCAGCGGGTGTTGCCCAGCCGCTGCCTGAGATCGTCCAGCGCCTCCTGGGGGATGTTCACGCGGAACGGTTGCATGTCGTCTCCAATCGGTGCGAAGCGGTCGGAACACGGGAAACCGGCGCCACGGGGGCGCGTACCGGGGCATGCCTCGACACGGCGGCGCGTACGGGGGCATGCCTCGGCACGGCGGGGTGTGCCGGGGCGTGCGCGGGCGCGCCGGGGCGCGCCCGCGGGCATGCGGAGGCAGGCCGGGCGGGACGGGGCCGACGGGATGCGCCCGGCCCGTCCCGGCCTGCCGGATCGGGGGAGGGACCGCCTGCGGGACCGGTCAGCGGCCCCGGACGGGCCTACAAATAGGCGGAGTTGGGCTCCAGGCCGCAGAGCATCCGGCCGTACAGCTCGATGTTGGTGTCGGGGTGGGTCAGCGCGTGGATGGTCACCGCGTGGACGTCGCGCTGGATGCGCGGCAGCGGCACGTCACGGAAGATCGACGACCCGCCGCCGGCGCTGGCCAGGATGTCCACCGCCCGCTTGGCGAGCTGGGCGGTGCGGCCGAGCTGCACCCGGGACAGCACCCGCTCGTCCTGCGTCCACTCCTCGGCGCGCGCCGACTTGTCCGCGATCAGGTCGGCGAAGCGGTGCATCCGCGCCTCGGCCTCCTCGATCAGCAACTGCGCCTCGCCCACCTGGAGATGGGTCACCGGCGCCTCGCGCTTGGCGGCGTAGTCGGTGTACGTCAGCGGGCGCCCCTCCAGCCGGTCGAGGAACACCTCCATCGCGTACTTGGCCGCGCCGACCAGCTGGCCGCCGGTGGCCGCGGTGGAGGTGACCAGCATCGGCACCTGGTAGTCGGCCTTGCCGTAGTTGGCCTTGGACTTGCACTGGTCGCGCAGCAGGTCGCCGGTGGGCACCACGTACCGGTCGGCCACGAAGACGTCCTCGGCGACGGTGGTGACGCTGCCCGAGCCGGGCAGGCCCAGGGTGTCCCAGTCGTCCACGATGCGCAGCGCCTCCACCGGCACCAGCGCGGTGACCGGGCCGGCCGCCGCCTCGGGGCCCTCCGGCATGGCCGCGGTGACCTTCCACTGGCTGTGCAGCACACCGCTGTTGAACTTCCAGGTGCCGTTGAACACCCAGCCGCCGTCGACGCGGCGGGCGCTGCCGCCGACCGCGAGGGTGCCGCTGACCCGCACGTCCGGGGTGGCGAAGACCTCGTCCTGCACCTCGTCGGGCCACAGCCCGGCCATCCATATCAGCAGCGACCAGACGGACACGCAGAAGGCGGCGGAGCTGTTGCCGCGGGCCAGTTCGGCGTGCACGTCGACTAGCGTGCGGGCGTCGCTCTCGTACCCGCCGTACTGCCGCGGCGCCCGCATCCGCAGCAGCCCGGAGTCCACCACGGCCTGCAGCACGTCCGGCGGCAGCCGCCGCGCGGCGTCGATCTCCAGCGAGCGTTCCCGCAGCAGCGGCACCAGGTCCGCTGCGCGTCGCACCAGTTCCTCACGGGTCGGAACCCTCGTCTGCACCATGCGTGGCCTCCCGTGGCGTCGTCGCGGGGCGGGTCCGGCAGCAGGCCGGCCGCGCTGTCCGTCAGCCTGCGCCGCGCCGCCGGGCCGGTGCACCTCGGATCGTGCTTGTCCGCCGCGGCCTCTCCGATCGTGCCGAGTGCGCGCGGACGGCCGGGTCCGTGCGGCTCACATGCGCGCGGACGGCAGGGGCCGCGCGGCGCACACGAGCTCGGACGGTCGGGTCCGCGCGGCTCACCTGCGCGCGGCGGCGAGCAGCCGGAAGCCCGCCTCGGCGTCGCCGTCCAGCGTTATCCGGGCCTCGTCCACCGCCTCGCGGACGTCGCGGCGGCCCGCCATCACCTCGCTGAGGGTCAGCGGATCGGTTGCGATGACCGTGTCGGGGCCGGTCCTGGGATGGTCCCTGACCACCTGCTCCAGCCGGCCGGCGGCCACCGTCGCGGTGAACTGCTCGCGGCCCAGCCGGATGTCGTAGACCGCGTTCCACCCCGGGTCGTCGTCGGCCTCGAAGCAGTAGCGCAGCGACAGCATCAGCGAGTCCGGCGGGTAGTCCCCGCTGACCGGCACCACGGGGGAGCGCGAACCCCACAGGCCCAGCCGGGAGATGATCGGCTCCAGCTCGGCGCCCCACTCGGTCAGCTCGTAGACCTTCGAGCCGGCCGGCGGCGGTAGCGTCCTGCGCCGCACGATGCCCGCGGCCTCCAGGTCCCGCAGCCGCTGGGTCAGCACGTTCGGCCCCGCGGCGGGGAGTCCGGCCTGCACGTCGCTGAAGCGCTTGGGTCCCAGCATCAGATCCCGCACGATCAGCACCGCCCAGCGCTCGCCCAGCAGGTCCATCGCGTGGGCGACACCGCACGCCTGCCCGTATGTGCGCTTTCCCGTCATGCGTTCATCATAGCCCGGGGTTACTCTTTTGGTGATGGGCTCTTAGAAATTAGGAGTTGCTGCTACCGTATCGTTGGTCAGGCGCTGTGTGACGCCGCGAACGCCCGGTGTCACCGCACCCGGAAATGCGCGAGGAGAGTCATGAGCGTGAACATGCCGCCGCTGGTGTCCGCAGAGGAATGGGCGCAGGCACGCGCGGCACTGCTGGTCAAGGAGAAGGAAGCCACGAAGGCGATGGACGCGCTGGCCGCCGAGCGGCGCCGGCTGCCCATGGTCGAGTTCGCCACCGACTACGTCTTCGAGGGCCCGGAGGGCAAGGTCGGCCTGCTCGACCTGTTCGACAGCAGGCGGCAGTTGATCGTCTACCACTTCATGATGACCCCGGGCTCCGACCACCGCTGCCCCGGCTGCTCGGGCTTCACCGACAACATCGGCAACCTCGCCCACCTGCGCGCCCGCGACACCAACCTGGTGCTGACCTCGCCCGCGCCGCTGGCCCAGCTGGAGGAGTACCGCACCCGCATGGAGTGGACGGTGCCCTGGTACTCCAGCATCGGCGAGGAGTTCTCCGCCGACTGCGGCCTGGACGGCGGCTTCGGCCTCAGCGTCTTCCTGCGCGACGGCGAGCGGGTCTTCCGCACTTACTTCACCGCCGCCCGCGGCGTCGACCGCCTGCGCATGGACCTCAACCTGCTGGACATGACGCCCTTCGGCCGCCAGGAGACCTGGGAGGACTCGCCCGAGGGCTGGCCCCAGGGCCCCGCCTACCAGTGGTGGCGGCTGCACGACCAGTACCTCCCGCACGGCGAGAACGGCGAGCCGGCCACCGCCGCCGAGCGCGCCGCCGCGAGCGGGTCCTGCGAGCACTGCGAGCACTGAGCACCGTGAACCGTCCCCACATCCACGACCAGACCGGGGGTCAGCCATGAGCGCGTCCCACGCCACGACCCGACCGGTGCGTCCAGGGTGGACGCTCGCACTCGTCGCCGTGTGCGCCTTCCTCACCTCGCTCGACGTGATGGTGGTCGTCACCGCCCTGCCCACGATGCGCACCGATCTGCACGCGAGCCTGTCCGACCTGGAATGGACGATCAACGCCTACAACCTGGCGTTCGGCTGCCTGATGCTCACCGGCGCGGCCCTCGGCGACCGCTTCGGCCGGCTGCGCGTCTACGCCACCGGCCTCGGCGTCTTCACCCTCGCCTCCGCCATGGCGGCGCTGTCCACCTCCGTCGAGGTGCTGGTCATCGCCCGTGTGCTGCAGGGCGTCGCGGCCGGCATCGCCATCCCGGTCAGCCTGACCCTGCTCAGCAACGCCTTCCCGCCCGAGACCCGCGGCAAGGCGATGGGCGTGTGGGGCAGCGTCTCGGGCCTGGCCATCGCCGCGGGACCGCTGCTCGGCGGCCTGATCACCCAGGGCCTGTCCTGGCACTGGATCTTCTGGATCAACGTCCCCATCGGCGGCGCCGCGACCGTGCTGTCGGCCGTGCTGCTCCAGGAGAGCCGCGGCCCGCGGCCCAAGCTCGACGTCATCGGCCTGCTGCTCGCCTCGCTCGGCCTGCTCGGCCTGGTGTGGGGCGCGGTCCGGGCGCCGGCCGTCGGCTGGGGCGACGCCGAGCCGCTCACCGCCTTCGCGGTCGGCGCGGTGCTCCTGGTGGCCTTCCTGATGTGGGAACGCCGCGCCCCGCAGCCGATGCTGCCGCTGCGCTACTTCCGGGTACGCGGCTTCAGCGTCGCCAACATCGCCGCCTTCTTCCAGCACTTCGCCCTCATCGGCGCGCTGTTCATCCTGTCCCAGCTGTTCCAGGTCGGCTTCGGCGACGGACCGCTCGCCACCGGCCTGCGCCTGCTGGCCTGGACCGCGATGCCGATGATCGTCGCGCCACTGGCCGGCAGCAAGGCCGACACGTACGGCAACAAGCCCTTCATGATCGCCGGCCTGTTCCTGCTGACGGTCTCGCTGGGCTGGCTGGCCCTGGCGGTCGGCGACGGGACTGGTTACGGCGCGCTGGTGGCGCCGCTGATCCTCGGCGGCGCCGGCATCGCGATGGCCCTGCCCACCGGCATCAACCTGGTCTTCGCCTCGATGCAGCCGGAGGACATGGGCATCGCCTCGGGCGCCAACAGCTCCATGCGAGAACTCGGCGGCGTCTTCGGCGTGTCCTTCATGGGCGCGGTCTTCGCCGCCAACGGCGACTACTCCTCGGCCTCCGCCGCGGTCGACGGCTTCCGGGCCGCGCTCGGGCTGGGCGCGGCGGCCTCCCTCGTCGGCATGGCCGCGGCGTTCTTCGCGCCGGGCAAGCCGCGCGGCGACCAGCCGGCCGAGGACGCCTCGCCCGAACTGCAGGGCGCCAAGGCGGGCTGACCGCCCCCCAGCACCCCGTCCCCGCTTCGGCCCGGAGCGGGGACGGGGCCACCGGCTCCGGTGCCGCCCCGTCGTCCCGTACGGCGTTCCAGGGCGCCGGAACCCGCCCGGGCGGTGCCGGACCCCCGACCGGCGCCGCCCGGGACCGGGCCCGCGCGTGCCTCGCGGACGACGCGGCGCACGCTCCCCGAACGACCTGACACCTCCACGGCCCCGCCCCCCTGCCGGTCCGCGGCTCCCTCCCCCCGTCGGGAGCCGCGGACCGCGTCCGGTGGGCGGCAGCGCGTCCCGGCCCGTCCGACACGCGCCGCCGCCCACCGCGTACGCTCCTCCGCGCCGCGCGCGACCCCCGCGTACCCTCGACGCGCGTACGGCCGTACCGCCGTGTGCCCCGCACCTCCGTACAGCCCCACCTCCGTACAGCCGCGCCTCCGCACGGCCGCGTCTCCGTACGGCCCGCGCCTCCGTCGTCCCGTACCTGCGCACATCCCCCCGCGTACAGCTCTTTCCGCGTACCTCCCGTTCTGCCGACCGAAGGACACGCCGATGCACGCTCCCATGGACACGCGGGCGGATGCCGCGCCCGTGCCCTCCGCCGACCGACCGCAGCCGCCGCACAGATCCGCCGGCCCGGACGAGGCGCCGACCCCGGGCGAGACACCGGGCCCGGACGGGGCGCCGGGCGCCGACGATCCGGGCCGTCCCCTGCACGCCGACGGGCAGTGGCTCGCCACCTCCGGCGGGGCCCGCTTCCCGCTGGTCTCGCCCGCCGACGGGCGCGACGCCGGCACACTGCCGCTGGCCGGCCCGGCCGACGTGGACCGCGCGGTCGCCTCCGCCCGCCGGGCGCTGCGCGACCCGCACTGGGCCGGCCTGGACCCGGTGGCCCGCGCCGTCCTGCTGGAGGCGTTCGCCGCCGAACTGGAGAAGAACGCGCCCGAGCGCGCCGCGCTGACCAGCGTCCAGAACGGCATGCCGATCAGCACCGCGGTGCCCGCCGAGGGCTACGCGCCGGCCGCGATCCTGCGCTACCACGCCGCCCTGGCCAGGAACACACCGCTGGAGGAGCGCCGCCCGCGCGCCGACGGAGCCGGCCACAGCCATGTGCGCCGCCTGCCGGCCGGGGTGGTCGCGGTGGTCGCGCCGTGGAACTTCCCGCAGCCCATCACCATGTTCAAGCTCGCGCCCGCGCTCGCCGCCGGCTGCACGGTGGTGCTCAAGCCGTCGCCGTACACCTTCCTCGGCGCCCGCGCGATCGTGGCCGCCGCCGAGCGGGCCGGACTGCCGCCGGGTGTGCTCAACCTGCTGCCCGGCGACGACGTCACCGGCGCCGCCCTGGTCCGCCACCCCGGCGTGGACAAGGTGTCCTTCACCGGCTCCACCGCGGCCGGCCGGAAGGTCGCGGCGGCGTGCGCGGAACTGCTGCGCCCGGTGGTCCTGGAGCTGAGCAGCAGGTCCGCCGCCATCGTGCTGGACGACGCCGACGCGGAGGAGATCGCCGCGGGGCTGGCCGCCGCCGCGCTGCTGCACAGCGGCCAGGCCTGCTACATGTCGACCCGGGTTCTGGTGCCGCGGGCACGCCACGACGAGATCACCGCGCGGATCGCCGCAGCGGCCGACGCGCTGCCGATCGGCGATCCGCTGGACCCGCAGACCCGGCTCGGCCCGCTGCTCAGCGCCGCCCGCCGGGACCGGGTGCGCTCCCGCGTCGCCGCCGCGCTCGCCGACGGCGGGCGGCTGGCCACCGCCCGCCGTGCCGGAGACGTCCCCGAGCAGGGGTACTTCGCCGAACCCGCCGTGCTGACCGGGCTGGACCACTCCCACCCCGCGGTGCGGGAGGAGATCTTCGGCCCGGTGCTGTGCGTGGTCCCCTACGACGGCCTCGACCACGCCGTCGCCCTCGCCAACGACTCGCCCTACGGCCTCGGCGGCACGATCTGGACCAGCGACGTCGAACGGGCCCTCGCGGTCAGCCGCCGCGTCGAGACCGGCACGGTCGGCGTCAACTTCTTCGACCTCGACCTCGGCGCGCCCTACGGCGGCATCAAGGCCAGCGGCCTGGGCCGCGAACTGGGCCCGGAGGGCTTCGACGCGTACTTCCGCTTCCAGACGGTCTACACCCGCACCTGACCCGCGCCGCCGCCCCGGCCTCCCCGCCGCTCCCGGCCACCGCCCGGCCGCGGCCGACGATTCGCGGCCGTGCTCGGCCCGTACGCACGGTCGGGCTGCGGCCGGGGCGGACCGGGAGGCCCAGGCAGTGGCCTGCCCGGCGACGAGCGCGGCCTCGGTCAGGCCACGGCCTGCGCGGGCGTGCGGCCGGGGCCCGGTCGCACGCTGACCCGGGCGCGGTGGCGGGCCGGGGGTCCGCCGCGCGTGCCTTGGGGCGGCCCCGGGGCCGATGGCGCAGGGGAGAGCCGGGCGCGGCCCGCGCCGACGTCCGGTCGGCGGTCGCGGTCGCGGGCTGGGATTCGCCGCGCGTGCCCTGGGCGGGTCCCCGGGGGCTGCGGGCGCGGTGGCGGACCGGGGCTCGCCGGGGCGCTCGCCGTGGGCGACCCGGGCGGCTCCGGGCGGGGTGGCCGGCGCGCAGTTCGACGCCTGCCCCGGCGCCGGCGGCGTCCGGCGCGGGGAGCGCTCCTGCCGGTGCGCGGTCTGCGGCCGGGCGGCGTCCGGCGCGCCGTGCGCCCGTGACCGCGCCCGTGACCGCGCCCGTGACCGCGCCCGGGACAGACCGCGACCGGTCGCGCTTTGTCCCCGCAGCCGTCCGCCAGCCGGAGGCGTCCCGTTCAGGCCGCGGGCAGGTCCAGCAGGGGGGCCAGCGCGGCGCGGTGGCGGCCGGCGGTGCCGACGGCGATCTGGTCCGCCTTGGCCCGCTTGAGGTAGAGGTGCAGCGGGTGCTCCCACGTCATGCCGATGCCGCCGTGCAGCTGGACCGCCTCCTCCGCCGCGTGCACCGCGACGCCCGACGCGTACGCCTGCGCGACGCGCACCGCGATCGCGGCGTCCGTGCCGGTGGCCAGCGCGTCCGCGGCGGAGCGCGCCGCCGCGCGCAGCGAGACGACCTCCAGCCACAGGTCGGCGAGCCGGTGCTTGATCGCCTGGAAGCCGCCCACTACGCGGCCGAACTGGTGGCGCTCGCCCAGATACCGCACGGTCTCGTCCAGGCACCACTGCGCCAGGCCCAACTGTTCCGAGGCCAGCAGCCCGGCCCCGGCGAGCAGCGCGGCGTCCAGCGCGGCCGCCGCGTCGGCCGAGGGGAGCGGGCGGGCCGCCGCGCCGTCGAACGCCACGTCGGCGAGCGGCCTGGTCAGGTCGAGCGACACGAACGGGGTCACCGCCGCGTCGCCGGCCGCGACCTCGTACAGCCCCGGCCCGTCGGGCCCGACCGCCGGGACCACCAGCACGTCGGCGGCGAGCGCGTCGGCCACGCTGGTGACCGTGCCGGTCAGACGGCCGGCGGCGTCGGCGCGGACCGCACCGGGGAACGCGCTGCCCGGCGCCGCCGCGAGAGGCACCGCGAGGGCGCCCGTAGCGGCGCCCGAGGCGAGCGAGCCCAGCAGCGCCGCCACGCCCGCGTCCGCGGTGTCGCAGGCCAGCAGCGCGCTCGTCGCCAGCACCGCGCTGCCCAGGAACGGCGTCGGCGCGACGCCCGCGCCCAACTCCTCCAGCACGACGGCCGCTTCGCGCGCGGACGCGCCCTGGCCGCCCAGCTTCTCCGGCACCAGCAGTCCGGCCAGGCCCAGATCGGCGCCGAGCACCCGCCACAGCGCCGGGTCGTACGGCCGTGCGGACGCCCGTGCGGACGGCTCCGCCGACCGGCCGTCCGCCGGTCCGCCGTCCGCCGCTCCCTCGGCCGCGGCTTCGACCCGGGCCGACAGCGAGGCCGGCGGGCAGCGGTCGGCGAGCACGTCGCGGACCGTCGAGCGCAGGTCCTCCTCGATATCGGTGTAGAGCAGGTCGGGCTGCGCACCGGAGCCGGATCCGCGCTCCTGACCCGGGCCCGTGCCGCCGCCCGGCTGCGTACCGCCGGGCTGCATACCGGAGTCCGGGCCCGTGCCGGGCTGCGTCGAAGCGCTCATCGGGGCAAGTCCTTCCACGCGACGTCCTTGTCGATACGGGGTTCCGCGGGCAGGCCGAGCACCCGCTCCGCGACGATGTTGCGCAGGACCTCCGAGGTGCCGCCCTCGATCGAGTTGCCCTTGGCGCGCAGGTAGCGGTAGCCGGCGTCCCGGCCGTAGAAGTCCACGGTCTGCGGCCGGACCATCGTCCAGTCGCCGTAGCGCAGCCCCTCCTCGCCGAGCAGCTCCACCTCCAGGCCGCTGATCTGCTGGTTCAGCCGGGCGAAGGCGAGCTTGAGCCCGCTGCCCTCGGGGCCGGGCGCGCCCACCGCGAGCTGCTGCCTGACCCGCTCGGCGCCCAGCCGCGCCACCTCCGCCTCGACCCACAGCGTCAGCAGCCGGTCGTGCAGCTCCGGCGTCCGCAGCCCGGGCCGCTCTCGCCAGGCCGCCGCGACCGGCGCGATCATGCCGCCCTCGCGGGGCAGCGCGGAACCGCCGATCGCCACGCGCTCGTTCATCAGCGTGGTCTGCGCGACCCGCCAGCCCTCGCCGACCGCGCCGAGCCGGTGCGCGTCGGGAATCCGCACGCCGGTCAGGAAGACCTCGTTGAACTCCGCCTCGCCGGTGATCTGCCGCAGCGGCCTGACCTCCACGCCGGGGTCGGTCATGTCGCACACGAAGTAGGTGATGCCCTGGTGCTTGGGGACGTCCGGGTCGGTGCGCGCGATGAGGATCGCCCAGCGGGCGTTGTGGGCGCTGGACGTCCACACCTTCTGCCCGTCCACGATCCAGTCGCCGCCTCCGTCGCCGCCCCCGTCCTCCCGTACGGCGCGGGTGCGCAGTCCCGCGAGGTCCGAGCCGGCGCCGGGCTCGGAGAACAGCTGGCACCAGACCTCCTCGCCCGTCCACAGCGGGCGCAGGAAGCGGTGCTTCTGCTCCTCGGTGCCGTAGCGCAGGATGGTCGGCGCGGCCATGCCCAGGCCGATGCCGATGCGCCGCGGGTCGTTGTCGGGCGCGCCGGCCGCCGCCAGTTCGGCGTCGACCACCGCCTGCAGTGCGCGGGGGGCGCCGAGGCCGCCCAGGCCCTCGGGGAAGTGCACCCAGGCCAGGCCCGCGTCGAAGCGGGCCCGCAGGAAGTCGAGCGGCTCCAGCGCCGCCGGATCGTGCGCGGCCAGCA
This sequence comes from Actinacidiphila sp. DG2A-62, assembly GCF_035825295.1. Classification (NCBI taxonomy): domain Bacteria; kingdom Bacillati; phylum Actinomycetota; class Actinomycetes; order Kitasatosporales; family Streptomycetaceae; genus Actinacidiphila; species Actinacidiphila sp. DG2A-62. The sequence continues at coordinate 1,142,826 of NZ_JAYMGI010000002.1, read as the reverse complement.
GCTCGCGCACCCGCGCGCGGACCCCTTCCGGGGTGGCGTTGCTCGTCATCGACGCGGAAGTCCTTCCCCTCGGCACCAGGCGGTCGCGCCGGCTCGACGACGCGTCAGCGTTCTAAGCAAGCGCTTGTTCAAGCTAACCCACAATCGCCCCGCCCGCCACCCTCCCGTACGCCCTTCCGTCAACTCGTCCCCGGGCCGCGCCCGTCGCGGGTCCGCCTCAGGCGAGGGGGAGGGCAAGGGGGAGGGGAGGAGAGCGACGCCGACCGGCCGGGCCGCAGCGTGGCCGCCGCGGGCTCCCGCCTCCCGCCGGCCCGCCTTCAACCTCCGGCGAGGGCCACTCCGGCCGACCGGGCCGCGTGGCCGCTGTTGACGACGGGCACGTCGCCGGCCCGGCCCCGCCCGCCGCGTCCGGCCCCGCATGCCGCGTCCCGGCCCGAGCCGCCGCACCCAGGCGCGCGGCGCGTGGCCGCTGTTGACGACGGGCACGTCGCCGGACCGGCGCCGCCCGCCGCGTCCGGCTCGCCTGCCGCGCCCAGCCCCGAGCCGCCGCACGCAGGGCACGCGGGGAACGCGGGCGGCCGGGGTCAGAACCTGTGGCAGCCCTGGAGCGCCGCGATGCACACCGCGGCGATCAGCGTGACGAACACGAACACGAACAGCCGCTGCCGCATCAGCCGGAGGCCGGCCGGGCGGGACGGCCGGCCGCCCGCCGTGCGGGCCGGGGTCCGCGGGCCGCCGGAGGCCGGGCGGTCGGCCGCGGTACGCCCCTGCGTCGCGCGACCGGGCGCCGTCCCACGGGCCGGGCCGCGCCGCGCGGGGGTGCGCGGACCCGGGGTCCGGCCCGCGGCGCGCCCGCCGTCCGTGGCCGAGCCGCCGCCCTGCGGACGCGCCGCGCCGCGCCGCCCGGAGCCGGTGGCCGCGACGCCCGGCGCCGACCGCCGCTCGGTGCGCTGCTGCGCGTACTCCTCGGCGCGCCGCCCGACCGGCCGCTCCGGCCGCGGCCCCGCCGCCTTCGGGATCTCGCCGTGCGGCAGCGCCGGCGCGCCGATGCCGCGCGCCTCGCGCGCCGCGATCTCCGCCAGCCGCTCGGACAGCTGCACCGTGGACGGCCGCGTCTCCGGGTCCTTGGCCAGGCACGCGTAGACCAGCGGCGCCAGCGCGTCCGGCACCCCGCCGAGGTCCGGCTCCTCGTGCACCACGCGGTACAGCATGACCTCGGAACTGCCCTGGCCGAACGGCGAGTCGGCGGTCGCCGCGTACGCCAGCGTGGCGCCGAACGCGAACACGTCGGTGGCCGGCGTCACCGCCGCGCCGCGCACCTGCTCGGGCGCGAGGAAGCCGGGCGAGCCGACCGCGGTGCCCACGTGCGTCAGCGTGCTCGCCCCGGTCGCCCAGGCGATGCCGAAGTCGATGATGCGCGGGCCCTTGGGCGACAGCAGGATGTTCGACGGCTTCAGGTCGCGGTGCACGACCCCCGCCTCGTGCACCGCGACCAGGCCCTCGGCCAGCGCCGCGCCGATCGAGGCGACCTCCGCGGCCGGCAGCACACCGTGCTCGGCGACCTTGTCGTGCAGCGACGGCCCGGGCACGTACTGCGTGGCGAACCACGGCCGCTCGGCCTCCAGGTCCGCGGCCACCAGCCGTGCCGTGCAGCCCCCGCGGATGCGCCGCGCGGCCGACACCTCGCGGGCGAACCGCGACCGGAACTCCTGGTCCTCGGCCAGCTCCGGCCTGATCACCTTCAGCGCCACCCGCTGGCCGCGCTTGTCCGCGCCCAGGTAGACCACGCCCATGCCGCCCGCGCCCAGCCGGCGGTGCAGCCGGAACGCGCCGACGACCCGCGGGTCCTCGCGTCGGAGCCGCATCATCGCCATCTGAAGTCCGTCCCCTACCTCCGGTGGTGGGGAGGCCCCACTCCGCTGACTGGCCGCTTCGGCCGCCCACAGCTTACGGACTGAACTGCCCGTGCGCGCTGAAGGCCCGCAGGCGACGAGCCGTGAATTGTCGGTGGCGGGTGGGAACCTGGACGGTGGGAGCGGGTTCGCGAGGCGGCGATCCGAGGCCCCGTTTCACCAACGGCCGCCGCGACAAGGGGGAGTGACGCCGTGAAAGGTGATCGTGTGGAGATAGTCGTCGACGCGGGGGACACCACCCGCACGTATGAAGTGGTCGCCACCCGCGCGGGCCGCCGGGTCGAGACGGCGGTGCGCCGCGGGGTGGTCGAGGTCAGCGAGGTCACCCGCAGCGGCACGGTGGTGCGCACCGCCCGCTTCATGGCCACCCGGGTGCTCGCGCTGGTCGAGCAGCCGATCCCGCGGGAGGACGAACCGACGGGCTGAACGGGCCGACACGTCGGCCGCACCGGTCCGCAGCGCCGCCGCATCAGGGATCACCCTGGGGCGACGGCGGCCCGCCTCCACCCAGGGGAGTCAGCCGGCGCCCCGGCTGTCATCCTCCGGGTGGCGTTCAAAGGGGTCCGCGGGCATGACGACCGGCCCCGCGTCCGCGCCTACTGTGGAGGTCAAGCGGCGGACGAAGCACTCGTCCCCCGAGGTCAAGCGTCCGCCGCCCCCACAGTCGTCGTCCGTGGCCGGCCCACTGGGGCGCGTCACAACGCTTCAAGGTCCGGAAGAGCGGTCCGGACCGGGGACACACCGGTATCACCCCGTGGGGACGGGGGTACGGCGGACGACAGTGCCCGGGTATCAGCTGATGCCCGGGCACTATGTCTTTCCGCGTCTTTCCGCGCCCGGGCCTTTCCGAGTCTCTCCCGGCCCGGGTCCGCCCAGGTCTTTCCCGACCCCGGCCGGCCTCTCCGGCCGGCCCTTCCCGGCGGCCGCACACAGCGCGGAGGGCCGGAGGCTCGACGCCTCCGGCCCTCCGGTGTGCTTGCGCGTGGACGATACTGGGATTGAACCAGTGACCTCTTCCGTGTCAGGGAAGCGCTCTCCCGCTGAGCTAATCGTCCGTGCTCCGGCTCCACGTGCTCCGGTCGCGGCCACCCGCCGGGGCGACCGCCGCAGTGCGCGATACTGGGATTGAACCAGTGACCTCTTCCGTGTCAGGGAAGCGCTCTCCCGCTGAGCTAATCGCGCGGGTCCGGTGCCGAGTCCGCCCGATCAGGGCGGAACACCGTGGTGGACGATACTGGGATTGAACCAGTGACCTCTTCCGTGTCAGGGAAGCGCTCTCCCGCTGAGCTAATCGTCCTTGGAGGTGGAGACGGGATTTGAACCCGTGTAGACGGCTTTGCAGGCCGTTGCCTCGCCTCTCGGCCACTCCACCAACGCGGCGGGGGTTCGGGTCGTTCCCCCACATCGAGCGGACGACGAGATTCGAACTCGCGACCCTCACCTTGGCAAGGTGATGCTCTACCAACTGAGCCACGTCCGCCTGCCGACCCCGGATCACGTTCCTGGGCGACGAGGTGAACTCTAGCGGATTCCCGGTCCAGCTCAAAAACCGGTTTCCGCAGCGTGCCGGGACAATGACAAGGAGTTGACGCCGGGGACGCCCCTGCCGGCGCCGCCGGTGCCGGGCCTAGACTCGGCCCCCGACCTGCCCAGACCCCCGGGAAACACGGTGCGCGACCTCCCACCCCTGGCCCGCTTCGGCGCTCTCCTCGCCTCCGACCTGCGGGACGTCACCGACGACGTCGCCGCGCTGGACGGCGCCGGATTCTGGGCGGTCGCCGCGGACTTCGAGGGCCGCACGGTCTGCGCGCGGTTCGGCGACGTGCGCCGCGCCCCGGACGACGCGGCCGCGCGCGCCCGCCGCTGGCGCGGACCCGAGCCGTCCGCGTGGACCTCCTCCGCCGACCGGGCCGGCTACCAGGCCGGCGTCCGCGCCATCCGCGAGCGGATCGCCGCCGGCGAGGTCTACCAGGTCAACCTGTGCCGGGTGCTGACCGCGCCCCTGCCCGCGGCTCCCGCCGCCCCGACCGCCGCTCCCGCTCCCGGCGGCGCTTGCGCACGCCACGCTCCCGCGCCCGCCCCCGTCCCCGCCGACATCGACGCCCTCGCCGGCCTGCTCGCCCTCGGCAACCCCGCCCCCTACGCGGGGACGATCCGGCTGCCCGCGCACGGTGTGGAGATCGCCACCGCCTCGCCCGAGCTGTTCCTGCGCCGCGACGGCGCCCGCGTGGAGTCCGGACCGATCAAGGGCACCGCCCGCACCGCGGCCGAGATGCTGCCCAAGGACCACGCCGAGAACGTCATGATCGTGGACCTGGTGCGCAACGACCTCGGCCGGGTCTGCGCCACCGGTTCAGTCACCGTGCCCGAGCTGTGCGCGTACCAGTCGCACCCCGGCCTGGTCCACCTGGTCTCCACGGTCCGCGGCGACCTGCGGCCGGGCGCCGGCTGGCCCGAGCTGTTCGGCGCGGCGTTCCCGCCCGGCTCGGTCAGCGGCGCGCCCAAGTCCCGTGCGCTGCGGGTCGTCGCCGACCTGGAGAGCGCTCCCCGGGGCCCGTACTGCGGCGCGGTCGGCTGGGTCGACGCCGACCGCGGGACCGCCGAACTCGCCGTCGGCATCCGCACGTTCTGGATCGACCGGACCGGGCCCGGCGGACCGGTGCTGCGGTTCGGGACCGGCGCAGGGATCACCTGGGACTCGGACCCGGCGGGGGAGTGGGCCGAAACCGAGTTGAAGGCGTCACGGCTGCTGGCGGTAGCGTCGGGGATGTACGGGTCGGGAGGCCACGGAACCGACCGGACCGACGGGCCGGCCGGCCGGAGCACGGCCGCCGGCGACCCCGCCGGCCCGCGGACGAACGGAGGAACCCTGTCGTGAGGATCTGGGTGGACGGCGGCCTGCGGGACACCGAGGACGCCACGGTGTCGGTGTTCGACCACGGGCTGACCGTCGGCGACGGCGTCTTCGAGACGCTGAAGGCGGTGCACGGCCGCGCCTTCGCCACCACGCGGCACCTGGAGCGCCTGGCCAGGTCCGCGCGCGGCCTCGGACTGCCCGAGCCCGACCCGCGGGAGGTGGCCCGCGCCTGCGATGCCGTGCTCGCCGCCAACCCGATGCCGCTCGGCCGGCTGCGCATCACCTACACCGGCGGCCTGTCCCCGCTCGGCTCCGACCGCGGGGACGCGGGCCCCACCCTGGTCGTCGCCCTCGCCGAGGCGACCGAGCGCCCGGACACCACCGCCGTGGTCACCGTGCCCTGGACCCGTAACGAGAAGGGCGCGCTGGCCGGCCTGAAGACGACCTCGTACGGCGAGAACGTCGTGGCGCTCGACCGCGCCCACCGCGAGGGCGGCTCCGAGGCGCTGTTCGCCAACACGCGGGGCCGGCTGTGCGAGGGCACCGGCTCCAACGTGTTCGTGGTGCTCGGCGGCCGGCTGCTGACCCCGCCCCTGGAGTCCGGCTGCCTGGCCGGCATCACCCGCGCGCTGGTCATCGAGTGGGCCGGCGCGCAGGAGGCCGACCTGCCGATGGACGCGCTCTACGAGGCCGAGGAGGTCTTCCTGACCTCAAGCCTGCGGGACGTCCAGGCCGTCCACCGCGTGGACGACCGCGACCTGCCCGCCGCGCCCGGTCCGGTCACCGCGAAGGCGATGCGGATCTTCGCCGAGCGCGCCGCGCAGCACCCGAACCCGTGACCGCGCACGGCACACCCTGACAGCACAGGCCACGGCGCACACCCCGGGAGCGTGACCCATGACGACCACCCTGCGGCCGGCGGGACCCGAGACGCGCGGTGCGGACGCGGAGCGCTTCCGCCCGTACACCGTGTGCGTCAACGGCCGTCCGGTCGGCGGCGTCGAACTGCGGGCCGGCGGCCGGCTCGGCGAAGGCGTCGGGGAGATCGGCGCGCTGTTCGTGGCCGAGCCGGACCGGCGGCGCGGGCGGGGCGCCGTCGCCGCGCTCGCCGCCGAGGAGGTGCTGCGCTCGTGGGGCTGCGCGGTGGCGCTGGCCTCGGTGCCGCCGGACGCCGAGTACGCGCTGCGGCTGGCGCACTCCCTCGGTTACGCGGAGCGCAGCCGGCACATGGCCAAGGACGTCACCGGCCCGCCCGCCGCGCTCCCGCACGGCAGCACCGCCCGCACGCTCACCGGCGCGCAGGCGCGGCCCTGGCTGGAACGCGGCCACCGGACCTACGTCGACGCGGTGGTGGCCGGCGGCATGCCGCCCGAGGAGGCCGAGCGCCGCGGCCGGGACGGCGTCGCCGCGCTGCTGCGGGACGGCGAGCCGGCGCCCGGCACCGCGATGCTCGGGATCGACCACGACGGCGAAGGGGTGGGCTTCGTCTGGCTGCGCACGGACGCGCCGCCGTGGGTGTTCAACGTCGAGGTCGCCCCCGAGCACCGGGGCCGCGGACACGGCAGGACCGCCATGCTCGCCGCGGAGAACCACTGCCGCGAGGTCGGATGCGCCGTCCTCGGCCTCAACGTCTTCTCCGCGAACACCACGGCGCTGCGGCTCTACGCGTCCCTCGGCTACCGCACCACCGCACGGCACTTCGAGAAGCGGCTGCTCTGAGGGGGCGACGGACGCCGGGCGCGCGGCGCGCCCGGTCCCGGGCCGCCCGGCGGCTCAGTCGCGCCCGGCCAGCAGACGGTCGGCGACGGCCTCGATCCGGGCGCGCAGCCCCTCCTGGCTCTTCGAGCCGTCCAGCAGCTCCCCGCCGATCACGTACGTGGGCGTGCCGGTGACGCCGATCGCCTTGCCCTCGGCCTCGTCGGAGTCGACCACGAGCAGATGGCGGCCGTCGACCAGCGCGGTGTCGACCTCCTCGGCGTCCAGACCGAGATCGCGCGCCACCTCGACCAGCAGCGGCTCGCCGCGGCGTTCCAGCTCCTCGACCCGGCCCAGCACCGCTTCCGCGTACTCCCGGCCGCGGCCCTGCGCGTGCGCCTCCTCGTACGCCTGCGCCGCCGCCAGGGCATGCCGGTGCTTGTCCAGCGGGAAGTGCCGGAACTGGATGTCCAGCGCGTCGCCGTAGCGCTCGCGCAGCGCCGCCAGGTCGCCGAGGGCGGTGCGGCAGTCGGGGCACTGCAGCTCGCACCAGAACTCCAAAACCGGCGCGGGGAGGAGCCGGCGGGCGTCCCCGCGGAGGCTGCCGCGGGAGTCGCCGCGGGAGTTCCGGCGGGCGTTCCCGCGGGCTTCTCGGCGGCGGACGGGGCGGTCGTGGCGGACGGGGTCGCTGCGGGGGTCGCGTCCGGGGCGGGGTCGGTCATGGCGCCCAGTCTCCCACTCGCGGAGGAGGCCCCGCGGCACCTGGGGAGGACCCCGCACCGCACCTGGGGATGAGCCGCCCCGGAGATCTCCCGCAGATGACCCTGAAGTCCGCCCGGAGACCGGCTCGCACCGTGGTCGGCGAGGGGCGGGGCGAGGCAGGATGGAGGGACGAACCCGCGGCGGCCCTCGGCCGGACCCCGCGGGACCGGCCGAACCGCCTGGGGAGCCGCACGATGCTGACCACGACCTTCTGCGCCGCGCTGTCCGCGGCCGGACTGGCGATCGCCGTGCTCACCGCGTACCGCAGGCGCTACCTGCGGGCCACCCGGATCGCCGCGGTCGCGCTGCTGCCGGTCGGCCTCGCCATGGCCGGCCTGGTCACCCTGGGCCGCAAGATCGGCACCGCGGTCGGTGACTGGGCCGCCGACCTGGTCTTCAAGCCCTCGGTGTGGACCGGTTTCGCGGTCCTCGCCTGCTCCGCCGGGCTCTACGGCATCACTCGCCTGTTCGCCGGCCGCGGCGGCGGTCGCGCCACGGACCGGGCCGCCGAGCCCGCGGGCGTCTCCGGAGCGGGCGCCGGCGCCCCCGCCGCCCTCGGCACGGGCCGGACCTCCGGCGGCGCGGACGGCGGTGCCGGCCGGGGGGCCGGGAAACCGAAGAGGGGTCGCGGCGGCGACAGCGGGCTCTCCGGGTTCGAGGACGTGGAGGAGATCCTGCGGCGGCGCGGGATCTGACGCGCACCCGCACCCGTGCCGCGGGATCTGACGCGCACCCGCACCGGTGCCGCGAGTGCTCGGCGGCCCTTCCCGCGGGTGCCCAACCGACGCACACTATCTGGGACGAGCTGTCTCGGCTGTCGGTATCCGGCATCCGAGACCCAGGTAAACGGCCTTGTAAACTCCGCGTGTTGGACCACACGCGATCTTGCGCTGCGCGATCATCGGTGCGTGCTCACCTCCCCACGGGACTGCCTGAAGGCGCCGCGCGCGGACCGCTCGGAACTCTCGCTCGCGCCGCTTTCCGCCCCACGCAACCCCGCGTCGAGCGGCTCCGCCGCACCCGCCCCCCACACCCCGCCCGCCCCCCACGCCGCACCGGCCCCCCGCACCGCTGCCGCCCCCGCCGCGCCGTCCGTGCCGGCTTCCCCGGTCGAGGCGGCGGTCGCGATGGGCGCCGAGGAGCCCCGGGGCTGTCTCTACGCCCTCTCGCAGCCTCCGCTGATGCTCTTCCTGTGCGTCATCGGCGGGCTGATCGGCGGCGGCGCCGTATGGGACCTGCTCTTCCTCTGAGGCGGTCCGGCGCCGAACGGGCGGGTCCGGGCGGTCAGCCCGCGGCGGCCTCGCGGCGCCGGGCGCGGTAGGCGGCGACGTGCAGCCGGTTCCCGCAGGTGCGGCTGTCGCAGTAGCGGCGCGACCGGTTGCGGGACAGGTCCACGAAGGCCCGGCGGCAGTCCGGCGCGTCGCAGCGGCGCAGCCGCTCCCGCTCGCCCGCGACGATCAGGAAGGACAGCGCCATGCCGCAGTCCGCGGCGAGGTGGTCGGAGAGCGAGGCGCCGGGCGCGAAGTAGTGCACGTGCCAGTCGTAGCCGTCGTGGTCGGTGAGCCGCGGCGTGGTGCCCGCCGCGGCGATCATCTCGTTGAGCATCCGCGCCGCGGTGGCGTCGTCGCGCGCCGCGAAGACCTCGGAGAACCTGCTGCGCACCGCGTGCACGCTGAGCACGTCGCGCCGGTCGAGCCGGCCCACCTCGCTGACCCGGTTGCGCTCCACGAACCGCCGCAGCGACGCGACGTCGGCGAGGGCCTCGTGCCCCTCGATGCTCGGCTGGGTGTTCACCAGGTCGACCACGCTGTCCAGCGCGCATCTGGTGTCATGGTTGATCAGCACGGGGTCGCTCCCTGCCGGCGGTGTGGGGTGCGTCCCGGACGACTCTAGCGCGCGAGAGCCGCCGCCGTGGGGGTGTGGCCTCCACGGCGACGGCTCTCGTGCGTGCGGCGACGACACCGGCGCGGGTCTGCCGGTGCTGCTGGTCGCTGGTCCGGGCTGTCCCCCGAGTAGGACGGCCGCGGACGTCGGGAACCCGGGGTCAGCTCTCCGCGAGGATGTGCGAGAGCTCCGTGTCCAGATCGAAATGGCGGTGCTCGGTGCCCGGCGGCACCGCGGCGTCCGTCCGCTTCAGGAAGGACTCCAGGGCCCGCGCCGGGGCTTCGAGCAGGGCTTCGCCCTCCGGGGAGCTGAGGGCGATGCACACGACGCCCTGGCCGTGGCTGCGGGACGGCCAGACTCGGACGTCGCCGGTGCCGGTGGGGCGGTGCAGACCCTCGGCGAGCAGGTCGCGGGCGAACACCCATTCGACCGTCTCTTCGGCTCCGGTGTGGAAGGTGGCGTGCACGGCATACGGATCTGCCGTGTCGTACCGCAAGCCCGCGGGTACAGGCAGTGAGGATTCGCTCGACACGACGAGGCGCAGATGCAGCTCGCAGCTGACCGTGGTGTTCATAAGCGCCATGGCCTTTCGCTCAGTGTGCGCTCGGGGGATTCGCACGTCGGCGAAATCGACATGCCACCTGCGAGGACGTTGTAAACCACTCTGAGGTGTTTGTGCGGCTTCTGGTAGCTCGTCCGGCGCAGCGCCCGGACCTGCGCGGCGGCCATCTCGGTGAGCGCCGGCAACGCTCCTCGCGGGGCTTCGTGACTGCGGAGCGTGACGAAAAAGGTGGTGTTCGGGCCAAGGGTCGCGGGGGCTTCCCCGCCCGCGCGGCGCGGCGGCGGGGCCCGGCCGCGGGCTGGTCACGAGCGCCCCGAGGGTGCGGTAATCTTGTTCTCGCCCGGGCGATTAGCTCAGCGGGAGAGCACTTCGTTCACGCCGAAGGGGTCACTGGTTCGATCCCAGTATCGCCCACCCGTGGTTTCGACGAACCGCATGCGTTTCAGGGGCCGCCCAGCCGGGCGGCCCCTGAAACGCATGCGGTCGGTGCTCCCCGTCGTCCGGGGGCTACTGCAGGTCGACGACGACCTTCCCGTGCACATGGCGGCCGGCCTGGAGTTCGGCCGCGTCGCGGATCCGCTCCATCGGGAAGGATGCCGCGACAGGCACGCGCAGCCGCCCCTCCGCGACCAGGCCGGCGATCTCCTCAAGGGTGCCGGGGGCGGCGTTGGCGCCGTTCGTCGGCGTGATCCCGTCGACCTGTGCGGCGATGGTGGTGATGCGTGCGTCCGGGACCCCGAGGTCCCGTGCCGCCTGCGCCGTGTCGGTGCCGAAGAGGTCGACGGCCGCGGTGACGCCGCCGGGGGCCAGGGCGCGGACCCGGTCGACCAGGCCCTCGCCGTAGGCGACCGGCTCGGCGCCGAGGGCGCGCAGGGCGTCGGCCGACGTCGCCGACCCGGTGCCGATCACCCGTGCGCCCGCGATCCGGGCGAGCTGGACGGCGAACACGCCGACGCCGCCCCCCGCGCCGCCGACGAGCAGCGTGTCGCCCGGTCCGGGCTTGACGACGGCGAGGGCGGCGGCGGCCGTGCAGCCCGCGATGGAGAGGGTGGCCGCGGTGCGGTCGTCGACACCGTCGGGGGTGTGGTGGGCGTCGCCGCCGGCCGCGATGGTCCCCGCCGCGTCGACCACCACGTGGTCGGCGACCGCGCGGGACAGCGCGCCGCCGAACACGCGGTCGCCGACCGCGAAGCCGGTCACGCCGGCGCCGACCTGGTCCACGACCCCGGCGTAGTCGGTGCCGAACCCGCACGGCAGGCTCAGCCCGAAGCGCGCGGCGGTCTCCGCGTCGGAGGTCATGAACCAGTCCATCGGGTTGAGTCCGGCCGCGGTGACGCGTACCCGGATCTGCCCGGGGCCCGCCTGCGGCGCCGGCACGTCGCGGACGGTCAGGGCCTCGGGGCCGCCGAACGACTCGAACAGGACCGCCCTGCTCGTGGCCGCCGACGTGGTGCCGCTCGGTTCTTGCATGCTCACGTGTTTCCCTCGGGACGAGAACGGGCGGAGCAAAAGCGGACTATGCTCCGTTTAGTCGAACCCTAACACATAACCGGAGCGTGATCCGTTTTGGAAGAAGCGCAGGCCGGCGTGCTGCGAGCGGACGCCACCCGCAACCGCGACCAACTCCTCGCCGTGGCGACCCGTATGTTCGTCTCCGCCGACACCGAGCCGTCGATGCGAGCGATCGCACGCGAGGCGGGCGTCGGCATCGCCACGCTCTACCGGCACTTCCCCACCCGCGAGTCCCTCGTCGACGCGGTCTACCGCGACCAGGTCGCCCGGCTCACCTCCGGCGCCCGCGACCTGCTCGTCCAATTCCCGCCGCCCGCGGCGCTGCGGCGCTGGATGGACCTGTTCGGGGAGTGGATAGCGACGAAGAACGGCATGCTCGACACGCTGCTCGCGATGATCGAGTCGGGCGAGATCGCCCACGCCCGCACCCAGACCGAGCTGCTCGCGGCCATCGACGTCCTCCTCGACGCCGGCCGCAGCACGGGCGAGTTGCGCGACGACGTCACCGCGGAGGACATCGCGGCCTGCCTCATCGGTATCTTCACCGTCGCGCCCTCGCCGGAGCACGAGGCCAGGGCGGGCCGGCTGCTGGACCTTCTGATGGACGGGCTGCGGCCGGCGCGCTGAACGGCGTAAGGGGGGCGCGCCGACCGCGTACGGGAGCCGGGCGCCGACCGCGTCCGTGCCCCGAGTGCCGGGCGGCGTGAGGGACTTGGGCGCCGAGCCCCCACCGAGCGGGAGTTCCGCGACACGGCGGGGAGCTTTCGGGTACGGCTCCGGGGCCGGTCGCGGCGGCGCACACTGGGGTTATGGACTGGAGTCACTACCGATTCCGCAGCGCCTGGCACCTCGACGCGGCCCCCGACGCCGTCTACCGCGTCCTGGAGCGCCCCGACCGGTACCCCGAGTGGTGGCCGCAGATCCGCGAGGTCCAGCAGACCGGCGAGACCAGCGGCGTGCTCAGGTTCCGCTCGGTCCTCCCGTACGACCTGGTCGTCGCCGCGTCCGCGACCCGCCACGACCCGCGGGCGCGGGTGCTGGAGATCGCCATGACCGGCGATCTTGAGGGGTGGGTGCGGTGGACGGTCCTGGACAGCCCCGTCCGCCCGCACGCCTCCGCGCCAGCGGACGGTCCGGCCGACGGCCCGGCGGCGGCGAGCAGCGCGCCGCCGTCGCGGCCCCCGACTCCGGCGGACGGCTCCGTGCCGGACCTGCCGGGCGGCACCTGGCTGCTGTTCGAGCAGGAGGTCGAGGTGCGCAAACTCCTGATGCGCGCGTTCGCGGTGCCGTGCCGGCCGCTGTTCGTCGCGAACCACGCGATGATGATGCGCCGCGGCCGGGCCGGCCTGCACGCCCTGCTCGCCGCGTCCGCCACGGCCGGCCCTCTCGTTTGAACGCCCGGCCCTCGGGCCTGTATTGTTCAAGGCGTCCCGGGCGATTAGCTCAGCGGGAGAGCACTTCGTTCACACCGAAGGGGTCACTGGTTCGATCCCAGTATCGCCCACCCCCCCCGGCTCCAGAGCCGGCACACCCCTCGGGGGCCGCCCACCGGGCCGGCCCCCGTTCTGCTGTCCGGCGGCACCCGTAGTCATGCTGAGGGGCTTGGCCAAGTCCATCGAGGACCCGCTGCGTGAGAGCCGTGTCCAGGAGTTCCCATTCCCTGTCGGCCGTGGGGCCACGACTGCCTGATGCACGCTGCGGCAGGGCTTCGGTCGGCAGCGAAGCGGTCATCGGGTCGCTGAGAGCGAGTTCGGCCCAGACGACTTTGCCGCCCCTACGAGGGCGGTAGACGTCCCACCGCTTGCTCAGCGTCTCGACCAGGAAGAGGCCGCGACCGCCTTCCGCGTCGAGGCTCTGCTCGGGAACGACGGGTGAGCCGGTGCCCGGGTCCCAGACTTCTACGTACAGTTTCCCGTCGACCGAGCGGAGCTGTACTCCGATGAGGTGGTGTCCCTGTATGTCGCCCCACTTGGGATCGGGGTCGGGGATGCCAGTCATCTTGACGGCGTTGGTCACCAGCTCGGAGACGATCAGCTCGGCGCTGTCAATGTGCTCCTTGAGCTGCCACTGCTGGAGCGTCTGCCGGATGAACTCCCGCGACAAGCTGACGGCTGTAAGCACCGAGGCCAGGCGGATGTTGGAGACGTAGAGGGTCCTGGGCGCGAGCGGCGTGGACGGTGTGGTCACGAGGCCGCCTCCCGTACGGGGCCGAAGAACCCGCACATCTTGAGGGCTTCGGTCATCGGTCTCCCGCCTCGTACACCTCGGCGTCGACGCAGTGCACGATGTACGCCCACAGGTGTTCCTGGAGAACACGGCCGCTGCCGAAGTGCTGCATGGACGGCACCACGATGGCGGGGTCGTCGGTGAGCTTGAGCTGTTCGACCAGCTCGGTCAGCGCAGCGATGCTGCCCTCTTCTTCTTCCTGGAAGATGACGGCCAGGTCGTAGCCTTCGAGCTGCGCCCAGCGGAAGAGCCGTAGCTCGTCCCTCAATACTTCGGCTTCGGGAATGCCGGGGTGCGCACGCATGTAGCCGTAGATCGGCGGTTTCGACTGGTGGGCGGCGGTCATGTCGTCCCGCGCTCCTCGATCGTCAGCGGGCATGACTCCTCTTTTCCTGCGCGGACTCCCTGGTGGCGACGGCCCACTCGGCCCACACGCTCTTTCCGATCACCCGGGGTGTGACGCCCCAGCTGTCAGCCAGCGAAGCCACGATCCTGAGTCCGCGACCGCTGAGCGGGATTTCCCGGTCCGGAGGGGCTGGGGAGAGCAAACGTGGCAGCCCGTCAGCGGTGTCGCGGACCTCGACGCGGAGGAGACCGTCATCGAGGTGGTAGGCCACCACGACGTGGCTTCCGCGAGTCGCTCGACCATGGATCACGGCGTTCGTCACCAGTTCGGCGACCACCCACTCCAAGGAGTCAGCGATGTGCTGGGATAAGTACCACTCGTCCGCGACGGCCCTGGCCTTGGCGCGAGCGACGGGTACGGCAGGGCGGTATCTCCGGTACCGCACCTGTAGCGACCTGGGTGCAGCCATCCTCAATCCTCTCGGACGAGCGCGCGGTTGGGTGGGTGACAGCGGCCCGGGCAGACGATAAGGAGCTACTGACACAGTAGGTACTATGCACTGTAGATAAGCCAGAGTATCAAGTCCCTACTTTGAGTAGAGTCGAATGCCTGTTGCCCTCACCGTGTCGGAGCGGCACACTTGACCTGCAAGAAGGCGTAGGAGAGGCGGCCGATCGTTGCCCATCAACAACAACCCGACGTTTCGTCAGAGGCGGCTCGCGCGCACGCTCAAGGAGCTGCGGAACATCGCCGGGTTGACACACGCGGACGCGGCCAAGGTGCTCGGGTCGGCGGAGTCGAAGGTCGGCCGGATCGAGAACGCTCAGTCGGGCATCCGCCTGCCCGACCTCCGGGCGCTCATGGATGCCTACAACGTCACCGACCCGACCGAACGAGCGGCGATCGAGAAGCTGTCGCGCGAGGCCAAGCAGAAGGGCTGGTGGAGCCGGTACGTCAACGTGGTCGACCCGGCGTACGCGGCTTATGCCGCCGTTGAGTGGGACGCCTCGGAGCTGTACAACGTCGAGACCAACCTGGTGCCTGGCCTGCTGCAAACGCCCGAGTACACCGAAGCGCTCATCAAGCTCCAGGCGCCGGATGCCACCGAGGAGGGCATCGAAGCGCAGATCAAGGTGCGCGGCGAGCGGAAGAACATCTTGACCAGGGACGACCCGGTTCAGCTCTGGGTGATCATCGCGGAGAACGTGCTGTACCACCGGGTGGGCAGCCGCGACGTGATGAAGGCGCAGCTTGAGTCCCTGGTTGCCGACAGCCGGAAGCAGAACGTCGAGCTGCAAGTGCTGCCGCGCGAAGATCCCATGAACGCCTGCCTGTTCGGGCCGTTCGTCATCATGAGCTTCCCGACCTCGGCCGAGACGGACGTCGTGTACACGGAGTCGCCCACCAGCACGCTCTACTACGAAGAGCCGGCCGACGTGGAGACGTACACCACGTTGTTCCGCCGTCTCAACATGGCCGCAGCCAACGTCAGCAGGTCCCGGGCGCTCATCCAGGACGCCCTTCACGAAATGGAACAGGACCGATGAAGCCAACCAACCGATCCGCGGCGGCTCCGCTGGAGTGGGTGAAGTCGTCGTACTCCGGAAACAACGGCAACTGCGTGGAGGTCGCCGCTCTGCCCGGGGGCGGTCGGGCGCTGCGTGACAGCAAGGACCCCTCGGGGCCGGCGCTGGCGTTCACCAACGCCGAGTTCGCCGCGTTCGTCGCCGCCGCCCGCGAGGGCGAGTTCGGGCAGGCGTAGGGGCGCAGGTCCGCGACCGTACAGCAGCGCCCGGCCCGGCATCGAGGTCGGGCGCTGCTTCGCTGCACGATCGTCCGATCTGAGAACGGGTGAGCACGTGAGCGGGATCGACCAGGCCAAGCAAGCTGTCCGTGACCGGGTGTGGCGTCGCCTCATCGACGGTGGCGGAGCGCCAGCCGACTCGTACGGCAAGATTCCTGGCTTCTACGGCAACGAGGCAACTGCTGAGCGCCTGGCCGAGCTGCCTGAGTGGCAACGAGCTACCACGGTCAAGGCCAATCCCGACTGGGCACAGCTTCCGGTGCGCACTCGTGCACTCCAGGACGGCAAGCTGCTGTACATGGCCGTGCCGAGAATGGCGAGCCTGGAACCGTTCTACCTGCTCGACCCGAAGACGCTGACGGTCTCTCCTGCGGAAGCCGCCGAGAAGCGGGGCGCGGCTCGGGTCGCACGCCGGTTGGGCGTTGATGCCCTGCGGCCGATCGACGTGGTGATCTGCGGCAGCGTGGCGGTCCACCGGTCGGGAGCACGCATCGGCAAGGGGGCCGGGTACTCCGACCTAGAGGTCGCGCTGCTGATCGAGGCCGGACTCGTGACCGATGCGACGGTGATCGTGGCGCCGGTGCATGGCCTCCAGGTGGTCGGGGAGGACATCCCCGAGACTGATCACGACTTCAGTGTGGACATCATCGTGACGCCGGACGAGGTGATCCGCTGCACCAACCGACGCCGGCCGCAGGGCTTGGTCTGGAACGACCTGACCGCCGAGAAGATCGCGGCCATCCCGGTGCTCGCAGCCCGAAGCCGCGCCGCCGAGTAGCAGACGGCGGCCAGCCTCGGTCACCCGGACCTGCTTATGGTCTGCTCGTCGGACACCGCTTGCTGCGGCAAGGTGGCCATGTTCTTCATGCGGGGCTCCTTGCCGAAGAAGGTGCGGTACTTGTCGACGGTTCCGATCTCCTTGATGACCTTTTCCACCCAGGCGTCGGTGTACAGGTAGGTGTTCACCGGCTCGTCGTAGATGCAGTACCGGGCATTGGTGATGCACGGGTCCGAGGTGCCCTTGGGGGGCCGGATGTTGAACCGTCGCCACATCTCGGTGTGCTCGCCGTACGCACTGAAGTGGAAGGGCAATCGTGCCTCAACGCGCTCGGCCACGGTGGTTGCGCGGAGCTTCGCCTTGTTAGCCACCTCGACGTGCTTCAACTTGGTCATGACGGTGCCCGTGCGCCCGGCTTCCGTCATGGTCTTACGTTCCTCGTCGGTCAAGTCGTCGAAGTTGACGAAGTTCACAGCGAGATCCGCGTCGGTCTTGTTGCCGATGATGGGCACCAGTCGCACCCTGTAGTCGTAGCGGAGGTCGTCCTTCACGGACTCGTCCATGCTGGCCTCGAACCGCGTCACGAGGTCGCGCGTCGCCTTGGGAAGCTTGGCGGCCGCCTCACGCTGCTCGGCCTGTCCTTCCGCCGTCAACGACTGGAGGGTGATGGGGAAGCGGAGCACGTTGGCAAGGCTGTAGTCGAAACCGAAGTGGTCCACCCGTTCACGCTCGTAGTTCATGACGAGCGCCTGAGCCTTGCCGCCGGTCACGATCTTGAGGTTGTGCTCGTACCGGTGCTCAACCTTGTTCCGGAGGGCCACGAAGAGCTCAAGGTTCAGGCGCACCGGGTCGGCGCTGTTGGTGTAGCGCTGCTTGACACACCACTCCAGGTCCCACGCCTTCGGCTCACCGTCGATGATCTTGTACTGGCCGTTCGACTCTTTGTAGTGGTAGTCGACACCGTCCTTCTTGAACTCGGCGTGCAAGAGGTAGTGCCACGCCTTGTGCATGTGGGTGAGGAAGTCGCCGAAGTTGCCGGTGGAGCAGTTCCACTCGTCCACACCCTTGAGGGCGTGACGCTTCGACTCGTCAAGCATGTGACGCCAGCGGGGGTGAGCCATTCGCGTGTCCTTCGTTCGGTAGAAGGATCACACCAAGGTGATCGGCGGGACAAGCAAGATTCTCAAGGCGGACGGTAAACGTACGACGTTCAACCGACGTGCCGTCGTCTCCATGACCGAGCCCGCCCCTCCGGGTGGCGCTACCTGTCCCCGGCTGGGGCGGGCGGGGCGCGGCGAGAACCGCGGAGTGGCGGACCGTCGTCCTCACTGCCGGGGCGCCACCGTCGGCACTGGGGGGAAGCGTGAGTGAGATCATCTCGTTGGCCGCGTCCGTCGTCGCGCTGGCCGTCTCGATCGTCGTCGCCTGGCGGCAGGACCGTCAGAGCAGGAGCGCGGTCGATTTCGCGGCGGTCCTGGAGATCTACCTGCGCGACGTCCGCAACAAGGACTACCAGAACGACATGCACTACGTGGTGACCCGGTTGCGTTCGGACCATCCGCAGGACGGCATCCCCGTCAGCCGGCTCCCCGAGCGGGAGCGCAACGCGGTGTGGAACGTCGCCTTCCTCTACGAGAGCATCGGCGTGATGTACGAACTCGGGGCCATCAACCGCCGGATCGCGCTCGGCCTCTTCCATTTCCGCATCATCCAGGTGTGGGAGGCGATCGTCCCCTATGTGCGGGCCGAGCGGGAGTACCGGGACGGCCCCTTCCTCGCGTACTTCGAGAAGCTGTACGCCGAAGCCCAAAGTTCCCACCCCTCGACGGCGTCGCGGGTCCAGGGGCGCACCGTGCGAACGCATGCGCCGGGGCCGCAGGTGTGAACGGGGGCGGAGACGGCAGCCTCCAGGGTCAGTCGAGGCAGAACTCGTTGCCCTCGACGTCCTGCATCACGATGCACGAGTCGTCGCCGCCGTCGTACAGGAGGCGGAGGCGGGTCGCGCCGAGGGGGAGGAGGCGGGCGCACTCGGCTTCGAGGGCGGCGAGACGCTCCTCGCCGACCAGGCCGGTGCCGACGCGGACGTCGAGGTGCACCCGGTTCTTGACGACCTTGCCCTCGGGGACGCGCTGGAAGTACAGCCGGGGGCCGACGCCCGTCGGGTCGGTGCACGCGCGCCACGAGTCCCGCTCCTCC
The DNA here is from genome assembly GCF_035825295.1 of Actinacidiphila sp. DG2A-62. Lineage (NCBI taxonomy): Bacteria > Bacillati > Actinomycetota > Actinomycetes > Kitasatosporales > Streptomycetaceae > Actinacidiphila > Actinacidiphila sp. DG2A-62. The sequence continues at coordinate 1,124,291 of NZ_JAYMGI010000002.1, read as the reverse complement.
GGCGGCTGCGAGCGCTCGTACTCCTCCCAGGTCCCGAACCCCTTCGGCGGTGAGACCGCGTATCCGAGCACGTCGCACCAGAAGCGTGCGACGCGCACGGGCCGCGCGCAGTCGAAGGTGACCTGGAACGTCCTGACCGATGGCACAGCCGCACCCTAGCAAGGCGGCCCCAGACGGCCGCGGGCGGACGGAGGATCGCGTACGCCGCGCACGAGCGTCGGCGGCTTCGACGCAAAGGATTGTCGGTCCCGCCGCCCGGCTCGGTACGATTCGCGTGCGGCGGCCTGTGCCGCCCGCGCCCCGGCGCGTACGTGTCCCGTACGCCGTCCGAACCACCGACGTGACCAAGTCAGGAGCAGACCGGTGTCAGACCTCCGTGTGATCATCAAACGCGATTCCGCCGAACCGGAGGAGCGGGTGGTCACGACGGGGACGACCGCCGCCGATCTCTTCCCGGGCGAGCGCTCGGTCGTCGCCGCGCGCGTCGCCGGGCAGCTGAAGGACCTGGCCTACGAGGTGGCCGACGGCGACGAGGTCGAGCCGGTGGACATCACCAGCCCCGACGGCCTGAACATCCTGCGGCACTCCACCGCCCACGTGATGGCGCAGGCCGTCCAGGACCTGCACCCGCAGGCCCGGCTGGGCATCGGCCCGCCCATCAAGGACGGCTTCTACTACGACTTCGACGTGGACGAGCCGTTCACCCCCGATGACCTCAAGGCCATCGAGAAGCGCATGCAGGAGATCCAGAAGCGCGGCCAGCTCTTCTCCCGCCGCGTCGTCACCGACGAGGCCGCCCGCCAGGAACTCGCCGACGAGCCGTACAAGCTGGAGCTGATCGGCCTCAAGGGCGCCGCGGCCGACGCCGAGGACGGCGCCGACGTGGAGGTGGGCGGCGGCGAGCTGACCATCTACGACAACCTCGACGCGAAGACCGGCGAGCTGTGCTGGAAGGACCTGTGCCGCGGCCCGCACCTGCCCAGCACCCGCTACATCCCGGCCTTCAAGCTGATGCGCAACGCCGCCGCGTACTGGCGGGGCAGCGAGAAGAACAAGCAGCTCCAGCGGATCTACGGCACCGCGTGGCCGACCAAGGAGGAGCTGAAGGCGCACCTGGACTTCCTGGAGGAGGCCGCCAAGCGCGACCACCGCAAGCTCGGCAGTGAACTCGACCTGTTCTCGTTCCCCGACGAACTCGGCTCGGGTCTCGCGGTGTTCCACCCCAAGGGCGGCACCGTCCGCAAGGAGATGGAGGCGTACTCGCGCCGCCGCCACGAGGAGGCGGGCTACGAGTTCGTCAACACCCCGCACCTGAGCAAGGCCAAGCTGTTCGAGACCTCCGGGCACCTGCCGCACTACGCCGACGGCATGTTCCCGCCCATGGAGTTCGAGGGGCAGGACTACTACCTCAAGGCCATGAACTGCCCGATGCACAACCTGGTCTTCCGGGCGCGCGGGCGTTCCTACCGTGAACTGCCGCTGCGGCTCTTCGAGTTCGGCACGGTGTACCGGTACGAGAAGTCCGGCGTGGTGCACGGCCTGACCCGGGCCCGCGGCTTCACCCAGGACGACTCGCACATCTACTGCACCAAGGAGCAGGTGCCCGACGAGCTGGACTCGCTGCTCACCTTCGTGCTGAACCTGCTGCGCGACTACGGTCTGAGCGACTTCTACCTGGAGCTGTCGACCCGCGGGGACTCCGACAAGTTCATCGGCTCCGACGAGGAGTGGGCCGAGGCCACCGAGCAGCTGCGCCAGGCGGCCGGCAAGCAGGGCCTGGAACTGGTCATGGACCCCGGCGGCGCGGCCTTCTACGGACCGAAGATCTCGGTGCAGGCCAGGGACGCGATCGGCCGGACCTGGCAGATGTCGACCATCCAGGTGGACTTCCAGCAGCCGGCCCGCTTCGGCCTGGAGTACACCGCGGCCGACGGCTCCCGGCAGCAGCCGGTGATGATCCACCGCGCGCTGTTCGGCTCGATCGAGCGGTTCTTCGCGGTGCTGCTTGAGCACTACGCGGGTGCGTTCCCGGCCTGGCTCGCGCCGGTTCAGGCGGTCGGCATCCCGGTCGGCGACGGCCATGTGGGGTATCTGCGGGAGTTCGCCGAGGAGGCCAAGCGGCAGGGGCTGCGGGTCGAGGTCGACGCCTCCTCGGACCGGATGCAGAAGAAGATCAGGACCTGGCAGAAGCAGAAGGTCCCGTTCATGATCATCGTCGGTGACGACGACATGGCCGGCGGCACGGTGTCCTTCCGCTACCGCGACGGCTCGCAGGAGAACGGCATCCCCCGCGACCAGGCGCTGGCCAAGCTCGTGGACGTGGTGGAGCGCCGCGTGCAGGTCTGAGCCGACGGGTCGAAGGGCCGGCGGGTTGAAGGGCCGGCGGGTCGAAGGGCCGACGGGCCGAAGGGGCGGTGACGCGGGCGGGGCCGGCGGGCGGGCGCCGTCCGTACCCCCGGCTCCGGGCCGCCCTCGTCGAGAGCCCCCGGCGCGCAGCTCAGCGCGCCGGGGGCTCCTCGTCCTCCCGGGTGAAGACCTGCAGCAGCCAGGACGAGAAGGACCCGGTGACCGCGCCCAGCAGGGCCAGGCCGAGCAGCATCAGCACCACCGCGAGCGCCCGGCCGGCCGCGGTGACCGGGGTGACGTCGCCGTAGCCGACCGTGGTCAGCGTCGAGCAGGTCCACCACACCGCGTCGCCAAAGGTGCGGATCGTCGCGCCGGGGGCGCCGCGCTCCTGCTGGTAGACCGCGAGGGCGCCGGCGAAGCCGAGCAGCACCGCGGTCGTGCCCGCGTACGCGATCACCCGGCCGTACAGGCTCAGTTTCGGCCGCTGCCGGCCGCGCTGGACCACCTGGTAGATCTCCACCATCCGCAGCGGGCGCAGCAGCGGCAGCAGGACGACCACGGTCTCCAGCAGGTGCCGCCGCACGTAGCGCGGGCCGAAGCGCTCGCCGCGCAGCCGCACCCGCAGCGCGTAGTCGGCGGCGAACAGCGCCCAGGTCAGGCCGATCAGGCACTCCAGCAGGGCGTGTCCGACAGCCGGGAGGCCGGGGTCCAGCACGTGGACGGCGTAGGCGCCGAGGTAGAGCAGGGAGGCGGCGAACAGGGGCGGCTCGCTGCGGCTCTCCCAGCGGGCCAGCGGGGTGTCGGCGTCCATCCGGCCAGGATCGCGGCGGTGGCCGGGACCGGGCCCGGCGACACGCGGTGCGGGGGGTTGGCCATATGCTGATCCGCATGACGAGTGATCCGGAGCAGCAGACCGGGGCGGGGGTGCCGGACGCTTTCCAGCGGCTGTGGACCCCGCATCGCATGGCGTACATCCAGGGGGAGAACAAGCCCACCGGCCCGGGGGCCGGGGACGGATGTCCGTTCTGCACGATCCCGTCACTGTCCGACGAGGAGGGCCTGGTGATCGCCCGCGGCGAGTGGGTGTTCGCGGTGCTCAACCTCTACCCGTACAACAGCGGCCACCTGATGGTGGTGCCGTACCGGCACGTCGCCGACTACACCGAGCTCGACGGCGCGGAGACGGCGGAGCTGGCGGCGTTCACCAAGCAGGCGATGACGACGCTGCGCGGGGCGTCGGGGGCACAGGGCTTCAACATCGGCATGAACCAGGGCGCCGTGGCCGGCGCGGGCATCGCCGCCCATCTGCACCAGCACGTGGTGCCGCGGTGGGGCGGCGACGTCAACTTCATGCCGGTGGTGGGCAACACCAAGGTGCTGCCGCAACTGCTCCAGGAGACGCGCAAGCTGCTCGCGGACCGCTGGCAGGGCTGAGCGGGCCGAGCCGGTCGCCGGCCGGGGCGGTCGCCGGCCGGGGCGGGGGAGCGGTGACCGGCTACGGGGGAGCGGTGACCGGCTACGCGTCGTAGACGTCGGCCTTCTTCGGCGCCGCCTCCTGCACCTGCCCGCTCAGGCTCATCGAGCGGCTGGTGAAGCGCGAGACGTCCACGCCGTTCTCCTCCATCACCTGGATCGCGGCGGCGTGCACCGCGCGCAGCACCGGGGTGGCGGCGCGCAGCGCGTCGTCCGCCATGAAGCGGTGCTGCCAGGGCTTGTCCGCCCAGGTGTGCCGCAGGCCGAACGGCTCAGGCAGCTTCAGGGTGCCGCCCAGGTGGTCCAGGATCGGCGGGAACCAGGTCAGCGGCGCGCGCGCGGCCAGCCGCACCACCTCGTCGGAGCCGATCAGCGGCAGGTTGACGGTCTTGGTCTCCCAGAACTTCACCGACTTGCTGACGGTCTTCGTCGGCGCGGACGGTTTGCCGGTGAACAGCCCGTCGATCGGCCCGAGCGCGTGCCCGGTGACCTCCACCCGCAGGGTGTGGGCGAGCACGGTCACGGTGATCATCAGGGTGATCACCAGATTGCCGTCCCACAGCACGAACTGGATGCCCAGGTAGTGCCGGTTGCCCTTGCCGAACTGCTGGGTGTTGCAGATCCGCTGGATCTCGAAGTCCTTGACGGTGTAGCCCTCGACCTCGGTGCCGGTGGGCCGCTTGATGCTGCCGGCGTTCTCGCCGATCGGCACCACCACCCAGTGGCGTATGGACGGCTTGGGGAAGCCGCCGGTGTGGATCGGGGTGCGCTCCAGCAGCTTCAGCCGGTCGTGGATCGCCCGGACCACGTCCCAGCTGCGGAACGGGTTGATCTCGGCGAGCCCCTCGCGCGGGGTCAGCTCCTCGGCCATCTGCCAGCTGCCCCAGCGGCTGCCCATGCCGAGTATGCCGCGCGGCCCGGCGTAGAAGACCACGTTGCTGTTCTGCTCGGCGGACAGCTTCGCCAGGCTCTTGCGGAGGTTCTCCGCGCGGGTCTGCCCGGGGTTGCGCGGCACCGCCTCCGGGATCTTCGCGCCGACGCCGGAGCCGCCGGCCAGATCGCTCCAGCGGTCCCTGAGATCCTTCGCGGTGCGCTCGCAGATCCGCTTGGCCAGATACCAGCCGATCACCGGGAAGATCATCAGCACCCGGAAGTACAGGCTCCAGAAGCCGCTGAACGGCGGCCGGATCGCCAGCAGCACGGTGAAGGCCACCGCGACCGCGAGCACCACGCCGCCCAGGCGCCGGCCCGCCTGCCCTTGCTGCGCATCGTGGCCAGCGCGGCCCGCAGCTGGAAGGCGCCCAGCCACAGCAGCACGCCGGGCAGGAAGAGCAGGCCGAAGACGCCCATCACCACGGTCAGCCGGGCGTCGCGCTCCTGGCGCAGCCGGTTGGCGGCCAGGCAGTGCTCGACCACGGTCTGCGGCTCGATGCCGAAGGACTGCACCAGCTCGCCGCGGGCCGCGCCGAGCATCCGCACCTGCACCGCGCGGGAGAACGCCTCGCCCAGATTGGGCCGGAACAGCGCGATCCGCCCGCTGGACAGCGACGCCTTGTCGTTGACGTCGATCAGGCTCTGAACCGGGGTGTCGCGGTACGCGGCGGAGGAGAGCGCCTGCGTCGCGCCCGTCTCGCCGTCGACGCCCGTGAGCGGGATCTGCGCCCCTGGGCTGAAGTCGAAACCGTCCGTCACCGCAGCCCCCAACTCGGCCGTCGTGCCCGCCACTTCACCGGCTCCGACCGGTCGTAACGGCCCATTCCCCGCGCCCGGGGCCGTCACACGTCCGCAGCCTCCCCAGACTAGCCGCGCGGCGGCCCGCACCGGGGGTGCGGGCCGCCGATTGGCCCTTGTCATATGCCGCGCCGCAGGGTTGGCGTGATCCGACCGGTCGAGTACGCCCCCGGGTAGGCCCTCGGCCGCGCCCGAGCCGCGCCGGACACGCCCGGACGCGCAGCCCGCCCGCCGCGGATCAGTGCGCGGCGGCCTGCCGCTCCTCCTGCTCCCGCAGCCGCGCCGCTACCTGTGCCGGCATCGGCTCGTGCCGTGCGTAGTGCCGGCTGAACCTGCCGGTGCCGTGCGACAGCGACCGCAGGTCCACCGCGTACCGGCCGATCTCGATCTCCGGCACCTCCGCCCGTACCAGCGAACGGCCCGGGCCTGGCTCGGTGCCCAGCACCCGGCCGCGGCGCGAGGACAGATCGCTCATCACCGGCCCCACGAAGGCGTCGGGCACTAGCACCCCCACCTCGTCCACCGGTTCCAGCAGGTGGATGCGGCAGGCCGAGGCGGCCTCGCGCAGCGCCAGCGCGCCCGCGGTCTGGAAGGCGGCGTCGGAGGAGTCCACCGAGTGCGCCTTGCCGTCCGAGAGCGTGACGCGGATGTCCACCACCGGATAGCCGAGGCCGACGCCGCGGGCCGCCTGCGCCCGCACGCCCTTCTCCACCGACGGGATGAACTGCCGCGGCACCGCGCCGCCGATCACCTTGTCCACGAACTCGATGCCCGAGCCCACCGGCAGCGGCTCCACCTCGATCTCGCAGATCGCGAACTGACCGTGCCCGCCGGACTGCTTGACGTGCCGGCCGCGGGCCGCAGCACTTTCGCCGAAGGTCTCGCGCAGCGCCACCTTGTGCGGCACCGCGTCGACCTGCACGCCGTACCGGCTGCGCAGCCGCTCCAGCGCCACGTCCGCGTGCGCCTCGCCCAGGCACCACAGCACCACCTGGCGGGTGTCCGGGTTCTGCTCCAGGCGCATCGTCGGGTCCTCGGCGACCAGCCGCGCCAGCCCCTGCGACAGCTTGTCCTCGTCGGCCTTGCTGTGCGCCTCGATCGCCACCGGCAGCAGCGGGTCCGGCATCTGCCAGGGCTCCATCAGCAGCGGGTGCTCCTTGGACGACAGGGTGTCGCCGGTCTCCGCGCGGGCCAGCTTGGCCACGCACACCAGGTCCCCGGCCACCGCGGCGGACACCGGCCGCTGCTGCCGGCCGAACGGCGACGACAGCGCGCCGACCCGCTCGTCCACGTCGTGGTCCTCGTGGCCGCGGTCCTCCATGCCGTGCCCCGAGACGTGCACCGTCTCGTCGGGCCGCAGCGTGCCGGAGAAGACCCGCACCAGGCTGATCCTGCCGACGTACGGGTCGGAGGAGGTCTTGACCACCTCGGCGGCCAGCGGGCCGCCCGGGTCGCACGCCGGCTGCCCGAGCGGCGTGCCGTCCGGGCTGGTCACCGGCGGGGCGGCGCGCTCCAGCGGGGTCGGGAAGCCGCGGGTGATCAGTTCGAGCAGCTCCAGGGCGCCCAGGCCCTGCCGGGCGCCGTCGGCCGCGGGCGCGGCCGGCAGCACCGGGTGGAAGGCGCCGCGCGCCACCGCCCGCTCCAGATCGGCGATCAGCGTGGCGACGTCGATCTCCTCGCCGCCCAGATAGCGGTCCATGAGGGTCTCGTCCTCGCTCTCGGCGATGATGCCCTCGATCAGCCGGTTGCGCGCCTCGCGCAGCTCCGGCAGCAGCCCGGCGTCCGGCTCGGCCTCCCGGCGCTCGCCGCCGGAGTAGTCGTAGACCCGCTGCGACAGCAGCCCGGCCAGGCCGGTCACCGGCGCGTGCCCGTCCGGGCCCGGCTCGCCGTGCAGCGGCAGGTAGAGCGGCAGCACCGCGTCCGGGTCGTCGCCGCCCAGCTCGGCCGCGCACTGCGCGGCGGTCTCCTCGAAGCCGGCCCGCGCGGACTCCAGGTGCGTGACGACCACCGCGCGGGGCATCCCCACCGCGGCGCACTCGTCCCACACCAGCCGGGTCGCCCCGCCGATGCCCTCGCCGTCCTGCGCCGCCGAGACGACGAAGAGGGCCGCGTCCGCAGCCCGCAGACCGGCCCTCAGCTCCCCGACGAAGTCCGCGTAGCCGGGGGCGTCCAGTATGTTGATCTTGATGCCGTCCCACTCCACCGGGACCAGCGACAGCTGCACCGAGCGCCGCTGGCGCTGCTCGATCTCGTCGTGGTCGGAGACCGAGCCGCCGTCCTCGACCCGGCCCGCCCGGTTGATCGCGCCGGTGGCCAGCGCGAGCGCCTCCACCAGCGTCGTCTTGCCCGCACCGCTGTGGCCGACCAGCACCACGTTCCGTATGTCCTCGGGGCGGCCGGCCTCCGGTGCCCCTCCGGCGGCCCCTGGCTGCCCGTTGTTCCTGTCCGACGCACCACCCATGTGTCTCGCCTCCCGGTCCTCACCGCATGGGGGACCGCGCCCGCGGGGCGGGCGCGCGAATCAGGGCGTCGGAGGGACCGCGGACGACTCGGGGCGGCCACGGCGACGCCCTCGGTCATTCGACCTTCCCACCATCGTCACGGTCCGTCCATACGTCGTTGAGGTGCCACACGCGATCCGGGTCGCGCGGCTGGCTACGATGGGCCATCCGGTGGCCGCGCGGCGGGCGCACCCGCAGCGCGCGGGCCGCACTCCCGCAGGCCGCGGGGAAGCACATCATCCGCACCGACCCGTCGGGAAGACCATGCTGAACAAGTACGCGCGTGCGTTCTTCACGCGTGTTCTCACGCCGTTCGCCGCGTTCCTCCTGCGCAAGGGCGTCTCGCCCGACGCGGTGACCCTGATCGGCACCGCCGGCGTCGTCGCCGGCGCCCTGGTCTTCTACCCCATGGGCCAGTTCTTCTGGGGCACCGTCGTCATCACCTGCTTCGTGTTCTCCGACATGATCGACGGGAACATGGCCCGGCAGATGAACCGCTCCAGCCGCTGGGGGGCCTTCCTGGACTCCACCCTCGACCGGGTCGCCGACGGCGCGGTCTTCGGCGGCCTGGCCATGTGGTACGCGGGCAAGGGCGACAACCTCACGCTCTGCGCGGTGACGCTCTTCTGCCTGGCCAGCGGCCAGGTGGTGTCCTACACCAAGGCCCGCGGCGAGGCGATCGGGCTGCCGGTGAACGTCAACGGCCTGGTCGAGCGCTCCGAGCGGCTGGTCATCACCCTGGTGCTGTGCGGCTTCGCCGGCTTCCACCGCACCTTCGGCGTGCCGGGCATCCAGTGGCTGCTGCCGGTCGCGCTGTGGGTGGTCGCCGTGGGCAGCCTGATCACGCTGATCCAGCGGGTGGTCACGGTGCGCCGCGAGGCCGCGGAGGCCGACGCCGCCGTGGCGCTGGAGAAGGCCGGCCAGGGGAGCGGCGCGTGAGCGACGGGGACGCCTCCCGGGCCGCCCGGCTCAGGGGCAGCCTGACCGACGGGCTGTACGGACTGGGCTGGGGCGCGGTCAAGACGCTGCCCGAGCCGGCCGCCGCCGCGCTCGGCCGCGGCATCGCCGACGCCGCCTGGCGGCGTCGCGGCAAGGGCGTGCGGCGGCTGGAGGCCAACCTGAAACGGGTCGTGCCGGACGCGGACCAGGCGCGGCTGCGCGAGCTGTCCCGCGCGGGCATGCGCTCGTACCTGCGGTACTGGATGGAGTCCTTCCGGCTGCCGGCGTGGAGCAAGGACCGCATCCGCGGCGGCTTCGACCCCGCGGACGTGCACTACCTCACCGGCGGGCTCGCCGCCGGGGGCGGCGTCATCCTGGCGCTGCCGCACATGGGCAACTACGACCTGGCCGGCGCGTGGGTCACCACCAAGCTGGAGACGCCGTTCACCACGGTCGCCGAACGGCTCAAGCCCGAGACGCTGTACGACCGGTTCGTCGCCTACCGCGAGGGCCTGGGCATGGAGGTGCTGCCGCACACCGGCGGCGCCGCCTTCGGCACCCTGGCCCGGCGGCTGCGAGCCGGCGGCCTGGTCTGCCTGGTCGCCGACCGCGACCTGTCCGCGAACGGCGTCGAGGTCGACTTCTTCGGCGAGAAGACGCGGATGCCCGCGGGACCGGCGATGCTCGCCCAGCAGACCGGCGCGCTGCTGCTGCCGGTCACCCTCTGGTACGACGACTCGCCCGTCATGCAGGGCCGCGTCCACCCGCCGGTGGAGGTCCCCGCGGACGGCGACCGGGCGCGGCGCACGGCCGTGATGACGCAGCGGCTCGCCGACGCGTACGCCTCGGGGATCGCCGAGCACCCGCAGGACTGGCACATGCTGCAGCGACTGTGGCTGGCGGATCTGCCGCCCCGGCCGCAGGCGGCAGGCGCGGCGGCGGGCGGTGCGGAGGAGTCCGGCACGGCGGCCGGTGCGGCGGGTGGCGCGGCGGCGGGCGGCACGGCGGCGGGCGGCACGGCGTCCGGCACGGCGGGTGGTGCGGAGGACGGCGGGACGGGCAGCGCGACGGTCGGCGGCGACGGCTCCGGGACGGAGAACGCGTGAGGATCGGGATCGTCTGCCCGTACTCCTGGGACGTCCCCGGCGGCGTCCAGTTCCACATCCGGGACCTGGCCGAGCACCTCATCGGGCTCGGCCACGAGGTCTCCGTGCTCGCGCCGGCCGACGACGAGACGCCGCTGCCGCCGTACGCGGTCTCGGCCGGCCGCGCGGTGCCGGTGCCGTACAACGGCTCGGTGGCCCGGCTCAACTTCGGCTTCCTGTCGGCCGCGCGGGTCAGGCGCTGGCTGCACGACGGCGGCTTCGACGTCATCCACATCCACGAGCCCGCGTCGCCCTCGCTCGGCCTGCTGTCCTGCTGGGCCGCGCAGGGCCCGATCGTGGCGACCTTCCACACCTCCAACCCGCGCTCGCGCGCGATGATCGCCGCGTACCCGATCCTGCAGCCCGCGCTGGAGAAGATCAGGGCCCGCATCGCGGTCAGCGAGTACGCCCGGCGCACCCTGGTCGAGCACCTCGGCGGCGACGCGGTGGTCATCCCCAACGGCGTGGACGTCGACTTCTTCGCCCGCGCCGAACCGCGCAAGGAGTGGCAGGGCGACACCATCGGCTTCATCGGGCGCATCGACGAGCCGCGCAAAGGCCTCCCGGTGCTCATGCGGGCGCTGCCGGCGATCCTGGAGCAGCGCCCCGGGGTCCGCCTGCTGGTCGCGGGGCGCGGCGACGAGGAGCAGGCGGTCGAGGGCCTGCCGGCCGCGATGCGCGAGCGGGTGGAGTTCCTCGGCATGGTCAGCGACGAGGACAAGGCGCGGCTGCTGCGCAGCGTGGACCTGTACGTCGCGCCCAACACCGGCGGCGAGTCCTTCGGGATCATCCTGGTCGAGGCGATGTCGGCGGGCGCGCCGGTGCTGGCCAGCGATCTCGACGCGTTCGCGCAGGTGCTGGACCAGGGGGCGGCGGGGGAGCTGTACGCGAACGAGGACGCGGAGGCGCTGGCCGCGGCGGCGGTGCGGCTGCTCGGCGATCCGGGGCGGCGGGCGGAGCTGCGGGAGCGGGGGGCCGCGCATGTGCGGCGCTTCGACTGGTCCGTCGTGGGCGGGGACATCCTGTCCGTCTACGAGACGGTCACGGCGGGGGCGACGCACGTCGCGGCGGACGACCGGGTGGGGTTCCTCGCCCGCCTGCGCGCTTCGCGCGACTGACGGGGGCCGCCCCGTCGACCCTCCCGGCCCCCGCTGCCCGGACCTTCCCCGGTGGGCCTCTCCGCCCGTCCGGGCTGCCCCGATCCCTTTCGATCCGGACCTTCCCCAAGTAGTGGGCTGGTCGCGCAGTTCCCCGCGCCCCTGATGCGCTCGCGCCGAGCGGTGCGTTCAAGGGGCGCGGGGAACTGCGCGACCAGCCACCCACCGGGGGAAGATCCGGCAGCCGGGAGGGAGGGGCAGCCCGGACGGGCGGAGAGGCCCACCGGAGGAAGATCCGGCAGCCGGGAGGGAAGGGCAGCCCGGACGGGCAGGATCGCCCGGGAGCACCCGGTACCGTAGCCGGACCATGACTGCCTGGATCTGGATCGCCCTCGCGGTGATCGCCGTCGCGCTCTACCTGAGCTGGACCGCCGGTCGCCTCGACCGGCTCCACGCGAGGATCGACGCCGCCCGCGCCGCGCTCGACGCGCAACTGCTGCGCCGCGCCTCGGTCGCCCAGGAGTTGGCGACCGCGGGCCTGCTCGACCCCGCCGCCTCCATCGTGCTGTACGAGTCCGCGCACGCGGCCCGCCAGGCGGAGCCGGAACAACGCGAGGTCGCCGAGAGCGAGTTGAGCCAGGCGCTGCGCGCGGTCTTCGCCGAGCGGGAGACCGTCGCCGCGGTCGGCGACGCCCCCGGGGGCGCGGCGGCGATCGGCGAACTCACCCAGTGCGTACGGCGGGTGCCGATGGCCCGGCGGTTCCACAACGACGCCGTGCGGGCCGCCCGCGCGGTCCGCGACCACCGCCTGGTGCGCTGGCTGCGCCTGGCCGGACACGCACCCTTCCCGCTCGCCTTCGAGATGGACGACGAGCCGCCGCCCCACCTCACCTCCGAGGGCGGCGCCTCGGTCCTGCGCTGACCGTCCGGGCCGGGCGGTCCACCCGCGCCACCGGAGAAGCCACCTGCGCGGAATTGGCCCTTTTCGGCCACCCGCCCACCGCCGGACGATGGAGACGACCGTGGCCCCGCCACGGCCCAGGGGCCGCCCGCCCGGCGGCCCGCCGCGTTCCGTACGTCAGGAGTGAGGTCACCTTGTCCACCACACCGTCCACCGCCACCACCCCCGAGACCGGCACCGCTCGCGTCAAGCGCGGGATGGCCGAGCAGCTCAAGGGCGGTGTGATCATGGACGTCGTCACGCCCGAGCAGGCGAAGATCGCCGAGGACGCGGGCGCGGTCGCCGTCATGGCCCTGGAGCGGGTGCCCGCCGACATCCGCGCGCAGGGCGGCGTGGCCCGGATGTCCGACCCGGACATGATCGAGGGCATCATCAACGCCGTCTCCATCCCGGTGATGGCCAAGTCCCGGATCGGCCACTTCGTCGAGGCCCAGGTGCTCCAGGCGCTCGGCGTGGACTACATCGACGAGTCCGAGGTGCTCACCCCGGCCGACGAGGTCAACCACTCCGACAAGTGGGCGTTCACCACCCCCTTCGTGTGCGGCGCCACCAACCTCGGCGAGGCCCTGCGGCGGATCGCCGAGGGCGCGGCGATGATCCGCTCCAAGGGCGAGGCCGGCACCGGCAACGTGGTGGAGGCGGTCCGCCACCTGCGCCAGATCAAGGGCGAGATCTCCCGGCTGCGCGGCCTGGACAACAACGAGCTGTACGCCGCGGCCAAGGACCTGCGCGCCCCGTACGAGCTGGTCAAGGAGGTCGCCGAGCTGGGCAAGCTGCCCGTGGTGCTGTTCTCCGCCGGCGGCGTGGCCACCCCCGCGGACGCCGCGCTGATGCGCCAGCTCGGCGCCGAGGGCGTCTTCGTCGGCTCCGGCATCTTCAAGTCCGGCGACCCGGCCAAGCGCGCCGCGGCCATCGTCCGCGCCACCACCTTCTTCGACGACCCCAAGGTGGTCGCGGACGCCTCCCGCAACCTCGGCGAGGCCATGGTCGGCATCAACATCGACACCCTCCCGGAGTCCGAGCAGTACGCCAAGCGCGGCTGGTAGGGCGCGGCGACGATGACGAGCGGTCCCACCATCGGCGTCCTGGCGCTCCAGGGCGACGTACGGGAGCACCTGGCGGCACTGGCCGCGGCGGACGCCGCGGCCGTGCCGGTCCGGCGCCCCGAGGAACTGGCGGGCGTCGACGGCCTGGTGATACCGGGCGGCGAGTCCACCACCATCTCCAAGCTGGCCGCGCTGTTCGGCCTGACCGAGCCGCTGCGCGCGGCGATCCGCGACGGGCTGCCGGTGTACGGCACCTGCGCCGGCCTGATCATGGTCGCCGACAAGATCCTCGACCCCCGGTCCGGCCAGGAGACCTTCGGCGGCATCGACATGATCGTGCGGCGCAACGCCTTCGGCCGGCAGAACGAGTCCTTCGAGGCGCAGGTCGACGTGCGCGGCGTGCCGGGCGGCCCGGTGCAGGGCGTGTTCATCCGGGCGCCGTGGGTGGAGTCGGTCGGCGCCGGCGCCGAGGTGCTCGCCGAGCACGGCGGCCACATCGTGGCGGTCCGCCAGGGCAACGTGCTGGCGACGTCCTTCCACCCCGAGCTGACCGGCGACCACCGGGTCCACGAACTCTTCGTGACCGCCGTGCGCACAAGGAGCTGACGCTTCACCGGTAGGATCGACGGCGCGACGAAGAATGCACCAGGTGACGCGAAGGAGACTGTCGGATGTCCGGCCACTCTAAATGGGCTACGACGAAGCACAAGAAGGCCGTGATCGATGCCAAGCGCGGCAAGCTCTTCGCGAAGCTGATCAAGAACATCGAGGTCGCCGCCCGCACCGGCGGCGCCGACCCCGACGGCAACCCGACCCTCTTCGACGCCATCCAGAAGGCCAAGAAGCAGTCGGTGCCGAACAAGAACATCGACAGCGCGGTCAAGCGCGGCTCCGGCCAGGAGGCCGGCGGCGCCGACTACCAGACCATCATGTACGAGGGCTACGGCCCCAACGGCGTGGCGGTGCTGATCGAGTGCCTGACCGACAACCGCAACCGCGCGGCCTCCGACGTCCGCGTCGCGATGACCCGCAACGGCGGCTCGATGGCCGACCCCGGCTCGGTGTCGTACCTGTTCAACCGCAAGGGCGTGGTGATCGTCCCCAAGGGCGACCTGTCCGAGGACGACGTGCTCGGCGCGGTGCTCGACGCGGGCGCCGAGGAGGTCAACGACCTCGGCGACTCCTTCGAGGTGATCAGCGAGGCCACCGACCTGGTGCCGGTCCGCAAGGCGCTGCAGGAGGCCGGCATCGACTACGACTCGGCGGACGCCAACTTCCTGCCGACCATGCAGGTCGAGCTGGACGAGGACGGCGCGCGCAAGATCTTCAAGCTGATCGACGCGCTGGAGGACAGCGACGACGTGCAGAACGTCTTCGCCAACTTCGACGTCTCCGACGAGATCATGGAGAAGGTCGACGCCTGACCCGCCGCAGCGGGCCGACCCGCCGACAGCCGGCGGCACACGCGCGGAAGGGGCCGGCCGGGACACACCCGGCCGGCCCCTTCCGCATGGTCCGCCGATTGTCGGCGGCAACCGATAGCCTGCCGGAACAGGGCGAACGGCGGTGCGAAGGGAGGCGCGCGGTGCGGGTGTTGGGCGTGGACCCGGGGCTGACCCGGTGCGGCGTCGGCGTGGTCGACGGCGCGCCAGGCGGCCGGCTGTCGATGGTCGGCGTCGGCGTGGTGCGCACCCCGGCGGACGCCCCGATCGGCGAGCGGCTGGTGCTGATCGAGCGCGGCATCGAGGCGTGGCTGGACGAGCACCGCCCGCAGGCCGTCGCCGTCGAGCGCGTCTTCAGCCAGCACAACGTCCGCACGGTGATGGGCACCGCGCAGGCCAGCGCGGTCGCCCTGCTGTGCGCCTCGCGCCGCGGCCTGCCGGTGCACCTGCACACCCCCAGCGAGGTCAAGGCCGCGGTGACCGGCAGCGGCCGCGCCGACAAGGCGCAGGTCGGCGCGATGGTGACGCGGCTGCTGCGGCTGGACGCCCCGCCCAAGCCGGCCGACGCCGCGGACGCGCTGGCGCTGGCCATCTGCCACATCTGGCGCGGCGCCGCCGCCACCCGCATCCAGCAGGCCGTCGCCGCCCGCCGTCCCCCGACCGTACGCATCCAGGAGCCCCGCGCGTGATCGCCTTCGTCAGCGGCCAGGTGGCCGCACTCGCACCGGACACCGCGGTGATCGAGGTGGGCGGCGTCGGCATGGCCGTCCAGTGCGCGCCGGGCACGCTCGCCGCGCTGCGGGTGGGGGAGCAGGCCCGGCTGGCCACCTCCCTGGTGGTCCGCGAGGACTCGCTGACGCTGTACGGCTTCGCCGACGAGGACGAGCGGCAGGTCTTCGAGCTGCTGCAGACCGTCAGCGGCGTCGGACCGCGGCTGGCCCAGACGATGCTGGCGGTGCACCGCCCGGACGCCCTGCGGGCGGCCGTCGCGGCCGGCGACGAGAAGGCGCTGACCGCCGTGCCCGGCATCGGCAAGAAGGGCGCCCAGCGGCTGCTGCTGGAGCTGAAGGACCGGCTGGGCGAGCCGGTCGGCGCGGGCGCCGGGCGCGGCGTCGGCGCCCCGGTCGGCGCGTCCTGGCGCGAGCAGCTGCACGCCGCGCTGCTCGGCCTCGGCTATGCGCTGCGGGAGGCCGACGAGGCGGTGGCCGCGGTGGAGCCGCAGGCCGAGGCCGCCGCGCAGCCCGATGTCGGCGCGCTGCTGCGGGCCGCCCTGCAGAGCCTCAACCGCACCCGATGAGCCGCCGCCCGCACGCCGCGCGCCCGCACACCGCGCGCCCCCGCGCCACGCCCCCGCACCCCGCGCGCCCCCGAGCCGCGGCACGCCGGCCGCGCGGGAGCCGCACCCGATGACGCCCGGTACCCGCACCCGATCCGAGAGACCACGATGAACTGGGACGACCCCGCCGAGACCCCCGAGCGACTGGTCGGCGCCGCAGCCGACCGCGAGGACCAGGCGGTGGAGGCGGCGCTGCGGCCCAAGGACCTCACCGAGTTCATCGGCCAGGAGCGGGTCCGCCAGCAGCTCGACCTGGTGCTCAAGGCGGCCAGGCAGCGCGGCGGCACCGCCGACCACGTCCTGCTCTCCGGCGCCCCGGGCCTGGGCAAGACCACCCTGTCGATGATCATCGCCGCGGAGATGGGCGCGCCGATCCGCATCACCTCCGGCCCCGCCATCCAGCACGCCGGTGACCTCGCGGCGATCCTGTCCTCGCTGCAGGACGGCGAGGTCCTCTTTCTCGACGAGATCCACCGGATGTCCCGGCCCGCCGAGGAGATGCTGTACATGGCGATGGAGGACTTCCGGGTCGACGTGGTCGTCGGCAAGGGCCCGGGCGCCACCGCCATCCCGCTGGAGCTGCCGCCGTTCACGCTGGTCGGCGCCACCACGAGGGCCGGACTGCTGCCGCCGCCGCTGCGCGACCGCTTCGGCTTCACCGCGCACATGGAGTTCTACGCCCCCGCCGAGCTGGAACGCGTCATCCACCGCTCGGCCGGGCTGCTGGACGTCGAGGTGGCCGCCGGCGGCGCCGCGGAGATCGCCGGCCGCTCCCGCGGCACCCCGCGCATCGCCAACCGGCTGCTGCGCCGGGTGCGCGACTACGCGCAGGTGCGGGCCGACGGCGTCATCACCCGGGAGATCGCCGCCAGCGCGCTGGAGGTCTACGAGGTCGACGGCCGGGGGCTGGACCGGCTGGACCGCGCGGTGCTGCGCGCCCTGCTCCAGCTCTTCGGCGGCGGCCCGGTGGGGCTGTCCACGCTGGCCGTCGCGGTCGGCGAGGAGCGGGAGACGGTCGAGGAGGTGGCCGAGCCCTTCCTGGTCCGCGAGGGGCTGCTGGCCCGCACCCCCAGGGGCCGGGTGGCCACCCCGGCCGCCTGGGCCCACCTGGGCCTGACGCCGCCGCCGGGCCAGGCGTACGGGGCGGGCGGGGGCGGCGGGGCGCCGGGGACGGGTGCTCCCGGACCGGGACAGAGCGGTCTTTTCGGTCCCTGATCTCGGCTAGACTCACACGTTCAGGAACTGCTGTGCCACGCTGGGCGTTGTTACCACGGCGAGCCAGCGCTTAGACTCCGCCGACGCGCCCTTCCTTTCCTGTGGATCGGCACACACATCCCGAAACCCAGGCCGACCTCCACACCGGCCGTGCGAAGGAACGTCCAGACCGTGAACCCCGTGATCCTCATCTTCGTCGTCATGATCGGCGCCATGATCCTCATGACCCGTTCGGCGCGGAACAAGCAGCGCCAGGCCGTCGAGATGCGCAACCAGATGGAGCCCGGTGCCGGCGTCCGCACCATCGGCGGTCTCTACGCCGTGGTGAAGGAGGTCAACGACGACACGGTCCTCCTGGAGCTGACGGACGGCGTGCACGCGCACTTCGCGAAGAACGCGATCGGCGCGGTCCTCGGCGAGGACGAGTTCAACCGGATCGTGCACGGCATCGAGCCGGAGGAGCCCGAGGGCCTCCACGACACGGCCGACGGGGACGACACGGACGCTCCGGCCGACTCCGCCGACGCCGGCGACGGCGCCCACGAGGCGGCGGAGCAGGACGGCGGGGACGCGTCCGCCTCCGCGAAGCAGCAGGACGGCGACCGGGACGCCGCCGTGGTCGACCTCGGGAAGTCGTCCGACAGCGCGAAGTAAGGGTCCGGCTCCAACACTCGTGGCCGCCCTTCGAGCGCGCAGGCTCGCGGGACGGTAGGACAGGGAGAAACAAGAAGGTGGCAGCAGCCAAGAAGGGCCGCAGGTCCTCGGGGAACCAGGGATACCCCGGGCGCGCTCTGGCCGTGATCCTCATCGCGCTGGTGGCGCTGACCGGCGGGATCTTCCTCGCCGACCAGAAGACCCCCCGGCTGGGCATCGACCTCGCGGGCGGCGTGAGCATCACGCTCGAAGCCAAGGCCGATCAGGCGAACGCGGTCAACAAGACCAATATGAACATCGCCAAGGACATCATCTCCCAGCGCGTCAACGGCATGGGCGTGTCTGAGGCGGAGACCCAGGTCCAGGGCAGCCGCGACATCATCGTCAACATCCCCAAGGGCGTGAACGCGGACGAGGCGGAGAAGCAGGTCGGCACCACCGCCCTGCTGTACTTCCGCCAGGTGCTCGCCGTCGACAACGGCGTGCCCACCCCCGCGACCCCGACCCCCACGCCCTCCGGGTCGGCCACTCCCACCCCGTCCGGCAGCGCCACGCCCAAGAGCTCGGCCACGCCGTCGTCCAAGGCGTCCGGCACCCCGTCCACCACGCCGAGCAAGCAGGGCCGCGCGGTCACCGACGCGCTGAAGGGCACCGACAAGGCGCCGACCCCGTCGCCCACCGCGACCCCCTCGTCCTCCTCGTCTTCGTCGACGGCGACCGGCAAGGTCGGCGACACCAGCATCCCGGCCGACCTGCAGGCCGCCTTCGCCAAGCTGGACTGCTCCGACACCAAGCAGGCCCAGGCGGTCGGCTCGAACACCAAGCCCACCGACAAGGTGCTCGGCTGCGAGAACCCGGGCAAGAAGGACTCGATCAAGTACGTCCTCGGCCCCGCGCTCATCCTCGGCAAGAACGTCAACGGCGCCAACGCCGCCTTCGACAACCAGCAGGGCAACGGCTGGGTGGTCAACCTCAGCTTCGACTCCAAGGGCGCCTCGCAGTTCACCAAGGTCACCGGTGACCTGGCCAAGGCCACCTCGCCGAACAACCAGTTCGCGATCGACCTGGACGGCACCGTCGTCTCGGCCCCCTCGGTCTCCTACGCCCTGACCGGCGGCAGCGCCCAGATCTCCGGCAGCTTCACCCAGAACTCCGCGGAGAATCTGGCGAACACCCTGAAGTACGGCTCGCTGCCGCTGAGCTTCCAGACCCTGGACAAGACCACCGTCTCCGCCTCGCTCGGCGGCGAGCAGCTGCGCGGCGGCCTGATCGCCGGCGCCGTCGGCCTCGCGCTGGTCGTGGTCTACCTGCTGGCCTACTACCGCGGCCTGAGCTTCGTGGCCGTCCTGTCGCTGGCCGTCTCCGCGGCGCTGACCTACACGATCATGTGCCTGCTCGGCACCGCGATCGGGTTCGCGCTGAACCTGCCGGCCGTCTGCGGCGCCATCGTCGCCATCGGCATCACCGCCGACTCGTTCATCGTCTTCTTCGAGAGAATCAGGGACGAGCTGCGCGAGGGCCGCTCGCTGCAACCCGCGGTCGCCCGCGGCTGGCCGCGCGCCCGGCGCACCATCCTGGTGTCGGACTTCGTGTCCTTCCTGGCGGCCGCGGTGCTCTACGTGGTCACCGTCGGCAAGGTGCAGGGCTTCGCCTTCACCCTCGGTCTGACCACCCTGCTCGACGTGGCCGTGGTCTTCCTGTTCACCAAGCCGCTGATGACGATCCTGGCCAGGCGCCCCTTCTACGCCAAGGGCCACAAGTGGTCCGGCCTCAACCCCGAGTCGCTCGGCACCAAGGCGCCGCTGCGCAGCGTCCGCCGCCCGATCAGCAACGAGACCAAGGAGGCCTGATGTCGAAGCTCAGCGAGCTCGGGCACCGGCTGCACCGCGGCGAGGTCTCGTACGACTTCGTCGGCAAGCGCAAGATCTGGTACGGCTTCTCGATCCTGGTGACCGTCGTCGCGATCGTGGGCCTGGCGGTGAACGGCCTGAAGCTCGGCATCGACTTCTCCGGCGGCGCCGTCTTCAACACCCCCAAGCACAGCAACATCTCGGTGGCCGAGGCGCAGTCCCGGATCAGCGGCGACACCGGCGGCCACGACGCCACCATCCAGAAGCTCGGCAACGGCAGCCTGCGCATCCAGATCGCCGACCTGTCCACCGACGAGTCCAAGCGCCTCCAGCCGGAGATCGCCAAGGACCTGGGTCTGAAGTCGCAGCAGATCGACGCCGAGATCATCGGCCCGAGCTGGGGCAAGCAGATCTCCAACAAGGCCCTGGAAGGCCTGATCATCTTCCTGGTCCTGGTGGTGATCTACCTCGCCATCGCCTTCGAGTGGCGGATGGCCCTCGCCGCGCTGATCGCCCTGCTGCACGACCTCACCATCACCACCGGCGTCTACGCCCTGGTGGGCTTCGAGGTCTCGCCGGGCACCGTGATCGGCCTGCTGACCATCCTCGGTTACTCCCTCTACGACACCGTCGTCGTCTTCGACGGTCTGAAGGAAGCCAGCAAGGACATCACCCGGCAGTCCCGCTTCACCTACAGCGACATCGCCAACCGCAGCCTCAACAGCACCCTGGTGCGGTCGATCAACACCACGGTGGTCGCGCTGCTGCCGGTCGCCGCGCTGCTCTTCATCGGCGGCGGCATCCTCGGCGCCGGTGTGCTCAACGACATCGCGCTCGCGCTGTTCATCGGCCTCACGGCCGGTGCGTACTCCTCGATCTTCATCGCGACCCCGCTGGTCGCCGAGTTCAAGGAGCGCGAGCCGCAGATGCGGTCGCTGCGCAAGCGGGTGCTGGCCAAGCGGGCCTCGGACGCGGCCAAGGCCGCGCAGGCCGCCGCGCGCGGCGAGGACCCGGAGGACGCCGAGTCCGCCGACACGCCGGACGCGGACGACGACGAGGACGCGGCGCCCGCCGCGGCCGGCGTCGTCGGACCGCGCGGCCGGGCCGCCGGCTCCTCCGCGAGCGGCAGCCGCCCGGTCCGCAACCAGCCGAACCGCACCAACCGCGGCCGCGGCCGGCCCTCGGGCAAGCGCCGCTGAAGCCCAGTCCGCCGCCGTCCGGCCTCCCGCCGGGCGGCGGCGCGCTTGTGCCCGGCGGCGCCCCCCGTGCCCCCCGCGTCCCCGCCGCGCCCCGACACCGCCCGGCCCGCCCCGGCCCCACCCGGGCCGCCCGACGCCCCGCCCGCCCTGCCCCGACCGAGAGAAACGCGCCATGACCTCGACGGAAATCGCCTCCGCTGAACTGCGGGACCTGCTCGTCTCCCGCATCCGGGACGTGCCCGACTACCCGCAGCCCGGCGTGGTCTTCAAGGACATCACGCCCCTGCTGGCCGACCCGGTCGCCTTCAACGCCCTCGTGGACGCCCTCGCCGCGCTCTGCCGCCGGCACGCGGCGACGAAGGTGGTCGGCCTCGAAGCCCGCGGCTTCATCCTCGCCGCACCCGCCGCCGCCCGCGCCCACCTCGGCTTCGTGCCGGTCCGCAAGGCCGGCAAGCTCCCCGGCGAGATCCTCGGCCAGAGCTACGCGCTGGAGTACGGCACCGCGGAGATCGAGATCCAGTCCGACGCCTTCGGCCCCCGCGACCGGGTGCTGGTCATCGACGACGTGCTGGCCACCGGCGGCACCGCCGAGGCCGCCGTCGAGCTGATCCGCCGCACCGGCGCCGAGGTGGTGGGCGTCGCGGTCCTGCTGGAGCTGGGCTTCCTCGACGGCAGGCAGCGCCTGGCCACGGCACTGTCCGGCGCGGCGCTGGACGCGCTGATCGTGATCTGACCGCACCCGCGGGGGCCGCCTTGCCCCCGCGGGCCGTCACGGATCGCCCCAGGTCGATACCATGGGACTCCCACCACCGTGTGAGGAGTGCACTTGCCAGACCAGGCCCAGCCACTGGACGCCGCAGGCAGGCCCGATCCGGGCGCCGGCCGCGCGGACGACGCCGCTCCGGGCCCGGCCGCCGGCGCCACCGAGAGCACCGCAGCCGCCCGGCCCGCGCCGCCGGCCATACGCCCGGTGCGGACGCCAGGCAGCGTCGCCCTCACCCGCCCGGGCGCCTCCTCCAGCCGGGTCAGGGCCCGTCTCGCCCGGCTCGGCGTGCAGCGCTCCAGCCCGTACAACCCGGTGCTCGAACCGCTGCTGCGGGTGGTCCGGGGCAACGATCCCAAGGGCGACACCGCGCAGCTGCGCCGCATCGAGCGCGCCTACCAGGTCGCCGAGCGCTGGCACCGCGGCCAGAAGCGCAAGAGCGGCGACCCGTACATCACCCACCCGCTCGCCGTCACCACCATCCTCGCCGAGCTGGGCATGGACCCCGCCACGCTGATGGCCGGGCTGCTGCACGACACCGTCGAGGACACCGAGTACGGCCTGGACCAGCTGCGCCGCGACTTCGGCGACCAGGTCGCGCTGCTGGTGGACGGCGTCACCAAGCTGGACAAGGTCAAGTTCGGCGAGGCCGCGCAGGCCGAGACGGTCCGCAAGATGGTCGTCGCGATGGCCAAGGACCCGCGGGTGCTGGTCATCAAGCTGGCCGACCGGCTGCACAACATGCGCACGATGCGCTACCTCAAGCGGGAGAAGCAGGAGAAGAAGGCCCGCGAGACCCTGGAGATCTACGCCCCGCTGGCCCACCGGCTGGGCATGAACACCATCAAGTGGGAGTTGGAGGACCTCGCCTTCGCGATCCTCTACCCCAAGATGTACGACGAGATCGTGCGCCTGGTCGCCGAGCGCGCCCCCAAGCGCGACGAGTACCTCGCGGTCGTCACCGACCAGGTCCAGCAGGACCTGCGGGCGGCCCGGATCAAGGCCACCGTCACCGGCCGCCCCAAGCACTACTACAGCGTCTACCAGAAGATGATCGTCCGCGGCCGCGACTTCGCGGAGATCTACGACCTGGTCGGCATCCGCGTCCTGGTCGACACCGTCCGCGACTGCTACGCGGCGCTCGGCACCATTCACGCGCGGTGGAACCCGGTCCCCGGCCGGTTCAAGGACTACATCGCGATGCCGAAGTTCAACATGTACCAGTCGCTGCACACCACGGTGATCGGCCCCAGCGGCAAGCCGGTCGAGCTGCAGATCCGCACCTTCGACATGCACCGCAGGGCCGAGTACGGCATCGCCGCGCACTGGAAGTACAAGCAGGAGGCGGTGGCCGGCGCCTCCAAGGTGCGCACCGACAGCCCGCGCTCGGACAAGAAGGACGACGCGGTCAACGACATGGCGTGGCTGCGGCAGCTGCTGGACTGGCAGAAGGAGACCGAGGACCCCGGCGAGTTCCTGGAGTCGCTGCGCTTCGACCTCTCGCAGAGCGAGGTCTTCGTCTTCACGCCCAAGGGCGACGTGATAGCGCTTCCGGCCGGCGCCACCCCCGTCGACTTCGCGTACGCCGTGCACACCGAGGTCGGCCACCGCACCATCGGCGCCCGGGTCAACGGCCGGCTGGTGCCGCTGGAGTCCACCCTGGACAACGGCGACACCGTCGAGGTGTTCACCTCCAAGGCGGCCGGCGCCGGGCCCTCGCAGGACTGGCTGGGCTTCGTCAAGTCCCCGCGCGCCCGCAACAAGATCCGCGCCTGGTTCTCCAAGGAGCGCCGCGAGGAGGCGGTCGAGCAGGGCAAGGAGGCCATCGCCCGCGCGATGCGCAAGCAGAACCTGCCGATCCAGCGGGTGCTGACCGGCGACTCGCTGGTGACGCTCGCGCACGAGATGCGCTACCCCGACATCTCGGCGCTCTACGCGGCGATCGGCGAGGGCCACATCACCGCGCAGTCGGTGGTGCAGAAGCTGGTCGACGCGCTCGGCGGCGAGGAGGGCGCCACCGAGGACATCGCGGAGATCACCACCCCGACCCAGGGCCGGACGAAGCGGCGGGCGAACGCCGACCCCGGGGTCATCGTCAAGGGCACCAGCGACGTGTGGGTGAAGCTCTCCCGATGTTGCACCCCCGTGCCGGGCGATCCGATCATCGGCTTCGTGACCCGCGGGAACGGGGTCTCGGTGCACCGCGCGGACTGCGTCAACGTGGACTCCCTGTCCCAGCAGCCCGAGCGGATCATCGAGGTCGAGTGGGCGCCCACCCAGTCCTCGGTGTTCCTGGTCGCCATCCAGGTCGAGGCGCTGGACCGCTCCCGGCTGCTGTCCGACGTCACCCGGGTGCTGTCCGACCAGCACGTGAACATCCTGTCCGCGGCCGTCCAGACCTCCCGCGACCGCGTCGCCACCTCCCGCTTCACCTTCGAGATGGGCGACCCCAAGCACCTCGGCCACGTCCTGAAGGCGGTCCGCGGCGTCGAGGGCGTCTACGACGTCTACCGCGTCACCTCCGGCCGCCAGCGCTAGGACCGGAGGCGGCGGTGGCGTCCGCGGGAACCCCCGGAGGGCGCCGGGCGGGCAGGGTGCATGATGTGACGACGAGCTGACAGGCCGGACGGGGGAGGACCAACCGGTGGTGGCAGGAGAGCGTCCGGACGGCCGGCTCCTGGGCGGTCGCTACGCCTTGCAACGACCGCTCGGCGGCGGGGGCGGCGGCCGCGTCCACGAGGCGCTGGACACGGTGCTGGGTCGCCGCGTGGCCGTCAAATTGCTGGCCCCGTTCGACGACGCCCCCGGGGGCGCCGGCACGCGGCCGTCCCTCGACCCGGTGGTGCGCGAGCGCTTCCGCCGTGAGGCGCTCACCCTGGCCCGGGTGAACAGCGGCGCGGTGGTCCGCGTGCTGGACGTCGGCGGCACCGACGCCGACATCCCCTACCTGGTGATGGAACTGCTCGACGGCGTCGACCTGGCCTCGCTCGCCGAGGACGGGCCGCTCGACGTCGACGTGGTCTGCGAGATCGCCGCCGGCATCTGCGAGGGCCTGTCCGCGGTGCACGAGGCCGGCATCGTGCACCGCGACGTCAAACCGTCCAACGTCATGGTCACCCGCTCGGGACAGGTCGTCCTCTTCGACTTCGGCCTGGCCAGGGCCGTCGACCACCGCGTCGTCACGGCGGTGAGCGCCGCCGTCGGCACCCCGCGCTACATGTCGCCGGAGGCCGTGCAGGGCCGGGCCCCGCAGCCGGTCACCGACCTGTACGGGCTCGGCGCCTGCCTGCACACCCTGCTCACCGGCCGGCCGCCGTTCGAGGCGGAGGAGGACATCGGCGCGGTGGTGCTGCGGATCGTGGGCGACGGCATCCCCTCGCTGGCCTTACGCGCGGCCGACCACCCGGAGCCGGTCGCCTTCGCCGCGCTGAGCGAACTGGTCGACGAGCTGGTCGCGATCGACCCGGCGCACCGCCCGCGCACCGCCGAGGAGGTTCGCGCCCGGCTGCCCCACCAGCCCGGCGCGTCCTCCCGGATGCGGCTCGTGGGCAAGGTCGGGGCCCGGGTCCAGGCGCAGGCGCTCGCCGCGATGACCGGCGCCGGCCGCACCGCGCCGCCGGACGCCTCGCTGCCGGAGTACCTCGACGGGCCCGACGCGCCCGTGACCGGCGTCTGGGACGCCCTGGCCCTGCCCCGGCTCCGCGGGCACGAGCAGCACGTGGTCCGGTTGTCGGCCCCGGCGTCGTCGGCCGCCGGTCCCCGGCCGCTGGTGCTCAGCGACGCCACCCGGCAGCTGGTGATGAGCAGCATGACCGCGGGCAACGCCGCCTCGCGACTGCGCGAGGCGGTCACGCTGGTGCAGCGCGGCGAGCTCCAGGAGGCGTTCCGCATGCTGACCGCGGTGGCCCGGGTGTGCACGGCGGAACTGGGCCGCGACCACGCCACCACGCTGGCCGCCGAGTACTGGCAGGCGGTCTGCCTGGCCCGGCTCGACGCGGGCCCGGAGGCGCTCGCGGTCTTCGCCTCGGTGAGCGAGCGCTGCGACGCGCAGGAGGGGGAGGTCCGATGACACGGCGGGAACGGCCGGGGACGGGGACGGTCCCGGTCGACGTGCTCGTGCTGACCCCCGGCGCGGGCCCCGACGGGGCCCCGGGACCGGACGGGGACCACGAGGACGACCTGCGCTCGCTGCTGCGCTGGGTGCGCGCGGACGAGGGCGTCGCCGCGGCCGAGGGCCTGGACGGCGGCCGGATCGTGGGCGCGCCGCCCGCGCCCGGCGAGATGGGGCTCGGCTTCGACGTGCTGCAGTTCGCCGTCGGCTCGGGGATCTCGCTGGGCGCGCTCGCGGTGTCGGTCGCGCAGTGGCGGGACGCGCG
Source organism: Actinacidiphila sp. DG2A-62 (assembly GCF_035825295.1). Classification (NCBI taxonomy): domain Bacteria; kingdom Bacillati; phylum Actinomycetota; class Actinomycetes; order Kitasatosporales; family Streptomycetaceae; genus Actinacidiphila; species Actinacidiphila sp. DG2A-62. Next base: position 1,098,217 of record NZ_JAYMGI010000002.1, on the reverse strand, counting down.
GGCGGAGCGGTCCCGCCGCAGGGTCGTGGTGCTGCGCCGCGGCGGTACGGAGATCGAGCTGCCCGCCGACCCGGGTGCCGACCCGGCCGCGCTCGCCCGCCTGCTGGCCCCGCTGCTCACGGCCGTGCCGTCCGCGCCGTCACCCGTACCGGCGCCTGCGGCCGCGCCGCCGCCGCCCGCGCCGCCGCCACCCGCGCCCGTACGCGCGCCGTCACCCGTACCGGCGCCCGCGGCCGCGCCGCCGCCCGCGGTGCCCGCGCCAGGGCCCGCGTTCGCGCCCGAGCCCGTACCGGAGCCGGCGTCCGGCGAGGACGGAGGCGGCCGTGCAGCTCCCTGACCCCAACGCCTCGCGCGCCGTGCTGATCGGCACCTCCTCGTACAGCCAGCTGGAGCAGCTGCCCGCGGTCGGCGCGAACCTCCGGGACCTGTCGCAGGCGCTCGCCGACCCGTTGCTGTGGGGCCTGCCCGAGGCGCACCGGGAGGTCGTCGGCGACCCGCAGGACCCGACGCAGCTGCTGGACCCGGTGTACCGGGCCGGCCGCGAGGCCACCGACACGCTGCTGGTCTACTACGCCGGCCACGGCCTGCGCGACACCGAGTCCTCGGACCTCTACCTGGCGCTCACCGGGTCGCGCGCCCACACCGGCTACACCGCCGTGGCCTACGAGCACCTGCGCGCGGTGGTGCGCGGCTCCGAGGCACGGCGCAAGATCGTCGTGCTCGACTGCTGCTTCAGCGGGCGCGCCGCCCGCACCCTGAGCGAGGCCGACAGCGTGGCCGGCCACACCGCGGTCGACGGCGCCTATGTGCTCACCGCCTCGCCCCGGGACCGGGCCGCCCTCGCGCCGGACGGCGAGACGCACACCGCGTTCACCGGGGAGCTGCTGGACATCCTGCGGCTCGGCATCCCGGACGGCCCCGCGCTGATCGACCTGGACACGCTGTTCCAGGAGCTCGAACGCCGGCTGCGGGCCAAGAACCGCCCGCTGCCCCGCCGTTCACAGGAGGACGCGGTCGGCCGCCTGCCGCTGGTGCGCAACCGGGCCGTCGCCGCGGAGCCCGGCCCGGCGGGGCCGGTGCTGCCGCACGAGGTGCGCTCGGCGATGGTCGCCTCCGGGCTGCGCCTGGCCCGCAGGCTGCGCGCCGCAGGGCGCAGCCGCGACGCCCTGCCGATCCTGCGGCTCGCGATGCGCGAGGGGGCCGGGCACGGCGGCGGGACGTTCGCGGTGCAGCTCGAACTGAGCGAACTGCTCGCCGACACCGGGCAGGTGAAGGAGGCGGTCGAGGTGCTGGAGCAGGCGTTCGCCCAGACCCACACCTCGGCGGGGCCGGAGGCGGTCCTCGTCTGCCGCCGGCTCGCCGACCTCCTGCAGGAGTCCGGCAACCACATCCAGGCCTGCGAGGTGCTCAAACACGCCTTGGACCTGATGGAGTTCGGCCCGGCCGCCGGCCGCGTGGCGGCCCGTCCGGACGGCGCCGCCGGCTGACCCCCGCGCGGCCCACGCGACCGCGCGGCGCTACGCCAAGCGGGTGGCGATCGCGCGGTGCCGGCCCTCCGTCGCGAGGGGGCGAGGCGATCAGCTGACCTCGGCGGAGGAGTTGTGAGCGGCCTCGTCGGCCGTGTGGTCCCGTTCGGTCGGCTCACCGGGCCCGCTGGCGGTGGTGACGCGGTTGACCAAGTCCTGCGGCTGTGCGGTGGCGGGGTCCGGCGCGCCTGCTCCTCGCGCAGGGTTCCCAGCGCCTTCATGCACCTGCCGCGGTTGTGTTGCGCCTTGCGGGGGGTGATGTCGCTGCTGAGGGCTTGAGACCGGTGAGAGCGGGGAGGCGGGTATAGCCGTTGTTCTGTCTGTCCCCTGTCGGACGGGCAGCGCCCTCGGCGGGTTCAGCTTCCTGCTGAGCTGCTGATCACCGCTTCTGGAGGTTTGCTCATGTCTGCTATCGGTGCGTCTGATCCGCTTGCCGCCCTGTCCGCTGCGGGGGTGTCGGTCTGGCTGGACGACCTGTCGCGTGAGCTGCTGGCCGGTGGTGAGCTGAAGAAGCTGATCGCGGACCGGCATGTGGTGGGGGTCACGACGAATCCCACGATCTTCGCCTCCGCGCTGTCCGAGGGCGACCGCTACAACGAGCAGCTGCGGGCGCTGAGCGGGAAGGGCGCGAGCGTCGATGACGCCGTCTTCGCGCTGACCACGGACGATGTCCGCGAGGGCTGCGACGTTCTCGCTCCGGTTCATGAGCGCACCGGCGGGGTCGACGGGCGGGTCTCGATCGAGGTCGATCCCGGATCGGCGCGCGACGCCGACGTCACCATCGACCAGGCCGGCAGGTTGTGGGAGACGATCGACCGGCCGAACCTGTTCGTGAAGATCCCGGCCACCCGTGAGGGACTGGCCGCGATCACCGCCGTCATCGCCCGCGGCATCAGCGTCAACGTCACGCTGATCTTCTCCCTGGACCGCTACGGCGACGTGATGGACGCCTACCAGGCCGGCCTGGAGCAGGCCCAGGCCGCCGGACATGACCTGTCGGGCATCCACTCGGTCGCGTCGTTCTTCGTCTCCCGGGTCGACACCGAGACCGACCGGCGCCTGGACGAGATCGGCACCCCCGAGGCCCGGAACCTCAAGGGCAGGGCCGCGGTCGCCAACGCCCGGCTGGCCTACCGGGCATACGAGCACATGGTGGCCGAGCCGCGCTGGCGGCGCCTGGCCGCGGCCGGAGCCAACGTCCAGCGACCGCTGTGGGCGTCCACCGGAGTGAAGAACCCGGACTACCCGGACACGATGTACGTCAGCGAGCTGGCCATTCCGGGCACCGTGAACACGATGCCCGGCGCCACTCTTGCTGCGTTCGCCGACCACGGCACGCCTCCTGCGAGCGCCGAGCCGTCGGCCGCCCACTACGCAGCCGCCGAAGCCCACCTGGCGTCGCTTCAGGCGGTCGGCATCGACTTCGCCGACGTGACCGACGCCCTGGAGCGCGAGGGGCTGGAGAAGTTCGAGGCCAGCTGGGCGCAGCTCGCGGCATCGGTGGGCGAGGCGATGCGCTCCGGCGCCGGACCGGCGGCCGGGGCCGCGGACGGAGGTTCCGACAGCGCCGACCTGCTGGCGATCTACCTCAACGACCACTACACCGGTGCGACCGGTGGCCTGGAGCTCTTCCGTCGCGCCGCCGGCGCCGCGACGGAAAAGGAGAAGGAAGCGGTCCTGACGGACCTGGCCCGCCAGGTGGAGGAGGACCGTGACGCGCTGGCGCAGATCATGTCCGACCTGGGCGTGTCCGTCGATCGCGCCAGGGCGGCTCTGGGCTGGGTCGCGGAGAAGGCCGGCCGCCTGAAGACCAACGGCCACCTCTTCTCGCGCTCCCCCCTCAGCGAGGTCCTGGAAGCCGAGGCGATGCTCTTGGGCGTCCTGGGCAAAGCAGCGTGCTGGCGCACCCTGCGCGCCCGGGCCGACACCGACCGGCGCCTGGACGCCGCGAAGCTGGACACCCTGCTGGAACGCGCCGAGCGGCAGAGCACGGCCCTGGAAGAGCTGCGGACCGCGGCAGCCGCCCGCGCGCTCGATGCCCGGACCGCGCCCGGCAGCTGATTGCTCCCCGGGACGATCCCTCACGCCGTTGCCGGCGAGGGATCGCCGCGGCCCGCGGGACGACGCACCTCACGCGGACGGCAGTACGGCGGACCCCTCCGTACGGGCGCTGTACCGCCGTCCGGTCATCGATTCGACGAAGGAGCAGCAGCATGGCGAGTGAGCATTCCGGAAGCACAGCAGGACGCGACCAGTCCTTGGCGCTTCCGGTGGCGGAGCGGGCCGGTTGGGACGGGGTGGACGTGCGGGCGGTGGACACCGTGCGGATGCTGGCGGCAGACGCGGTGCAGAAGGTCGGCAACGGTCACCCCGGCACGGCGATGAGCCTGGCCCCGCTGGCCTACCTGCTCTTTCAGAACGTCATGCGGCACGACCCGGCCGACGACCAGTGGCTGGGCCGGGACCGGTTCGTGCTGTCCTGCGGGCACTCCAGCCTGACCCTGTACATCCAGCTCTACCTGGCCGGCTACGGCCTGGAGCTGTCGGACCTGGAGGCGTACCGGACCTGGGACTCGGCCACCCCCGGGCACCCGGAGCACCGCCACACCCGCGGGGTGGAGATCACCACAGGGCCGCTGGGACAGGGCCTGGCCAGCGCGGTCGGCATGGCGCTGGCCGCCCGCCGCGAACGCGGCCTGCTCGACCCGGACGCGGAGCCGGGCACCAGCCCGTTCGACCACCACGTCTACGTCATCGCCTCCGACGGCGACCTGATGGAGGGCGTCACTGCCGAGGCCGCCTCCCTGGCCGGTCACCAGGAACTCGGCAACCTCACCGTCTTCTACGACTCCAACCACATCTCGATCGAGGACGACACCGACGTCTCCTTCAGCGAGGACGTCCCGGCCCGCTTCGCCGCCTACGGCTGGCACGTCCAGACCGTGGACTGGACGCGCAGCGGTGAATACGTCGAGGACGTCGACGCGCTGCTCGCCGCCACCCGCGCCGCTGCGCAGGAGACCGGCCGCCCCTCCCTGATCATGCTGCGCACCCTGATCGGCTGGCCCGCCCCGACCAAGCAGAACACCGGCAAGGCCCACGGCTCGGCGCTCGGCGAGGACGAGGTCGCCGCCACCAAGCGGCTGCTGGGCTTCGACCCGCAGGCGCACTTCACCGTCGAGGACGAAGTCCTGGCGCGCACCCGGCAGGCGGCGGACCGCGGCCGGCAGGCCCACGCCCGCTGGGACGAGCGGTTCACCGCCTGGCAGAGGAGCAATCCGGACCGGGCGGCGCTGCTCAATCGGTTGCAGAAACAGGAACTTCCCGACGGCTGGGCCGACGCGCTGCCAAATTTCCCCGCCGACGACAAGGGCATGGCCACCCGCGCCGCGTCCGGCAAAGTCCTCACCGCGCTGGCGCCGATCCTGCCCGAGTTGTGGGGCGGCTCGGCCGACCTCGCCTCCAGCAACAACACCACCATGGACGGCGAGCCGTCGTTCATCCCCGCCGACCGCCAGACCAAGGACTGGAAGGGCGGCCCCTACGGGCGGACCCTGCACTTCGGCATCCGTGAGCACGCCATGGGCGCGATCCTCAACGGCATCGCCCTGCAGAGCCTGACCCGCCCCTACGGCGGCACCTTCCTGACCTTCTCCGACTACATGCGCCCCGCCGTACGCCTGGCCGCCCTGATGCAACTGCCCGCTACCTACATCTGGACCCACGACTCCATCGGCCTGGGCGAGGACGGACCCACCCACCAGCCCGTCGAACACCTCGCAGCACTGCGTGCCATCCCCGGCCTCGACGTCGTCCGGCCCGCCGACGCCAACGAGACCACCGCCTGCTGGCGGACCATCCTGGAACACCACGACCGGCCCGCCGCACTGGTCCTGTCCCGGCAGAACCTGCCGGTCCTGGACCGGAGCAACGGCGCATACGCCCCTGCCCGCGGAGCGGCCAAGGGGGGCTATGTTCTCGCCGACGCAGCCGACGGCGCCGTGCCCGAGGTGATCCTGGTCGCCACCGGCTCCGAGGTCCAGATCGCCCTGGACGCCCGCGATCTGCTGGCCGCCGACGGCCTGGCGGTCCGGGTGGTGTCGATGCCGTGCAGGGAATGGTTTGCCGCCCAACCGGTGGAGTACCAGGACGAGATCCTGCCGCCGGCGGTGCGGGCGCGGGTCAGCGTCGAGGCCGCGGTCGCACAGGGCTGGCGCGACGTGGTCGGTGACGCCGGCCGCATCGTCAGCCTGGAACACTACGGCGCCTCCGCCGACTATCAGCGCCTCTACACCGAGTTCGGCATCACTGCGCAGGCGGTCGCCGCAGCCGCCCGCGACAGCATCCACGACACCCGGCAGACGCCGCGCCCCGGTGGCCACCAGCCGACCTCCGCCCCTACCAGCGGCGGCACCGGCGACCGCCCCTGACCCGGCCTGCCGGGGTGCGGAACGCACCGCGCAGCCGGCGCTCCCCGCCGCCGTACCCGCGCTGATGCCGTGCGCCATCGCCCCAAACGGACCCTCGTCCTTGAGCGTGTGTCACCAGGGCCTGGGCCAAGACGCGTTCGTGGCATCGGAGTCGTACGGCCCCGGCGCGCACGCGCAACCGGGGCCGTTCGTCGGACCGTTCACGCCGGGGCCGGCCCGGCGGGCTCAGGCGGGAGCGGGAGCCGGGCCGGCCGGGCCGACCCGGGACGGTGCCTCAGCCGCCGAACTCGCCCATGCCCTTCAGCGCCGCGTCCAGCAGCGCCTGCCAGGCCGTCCAGTTCGGACTGCAGCTTGTCGGCCTTGGCGGTGTTGCCGGACGCCCTGGCCGCCTCGATCTGCCCGCGCAGCTTGTCCACGGCCGCCTGCAGCTGCCCGGTCAGCCCCGCGGCCCGCGCCCGGACCTCGGGGTTGGTGCGCCGCCACTCGGCCTCCTCGGACTCCTGCAACGCGCGCTCGACGGCGTGCATACGCGCCTCGATCCGCGGGCGGGCGTCCCGCGGCACGTGGCCGATCGCCTCCCAGCGCTCGTTGATGGAGCGGAACGACGCCCGCGCGGCCTTCAGGTCCGTCACCGGCAGCAGCTTCTCCGCCTCGGTGACCAGCTCCTCCTTGCGCGCCAGATTCTCGCGCTGCTCGGAGTCGCGCTCGGCGAACACCTCGGAGCGGGCCGCGAAGAACACGTCCTGCGCGCCGCGGAAACGGTTCCACAGGTCGTCCTCGGCCTCGCGCTGCGCGCGCCCCGCCGCCTTCCACTCCGCCATCAACTCGCGGTAGCGGGCCGCGGTCGGCCCCCAGTCGGTCGAACCCGACAGCGCCTGCGCCTCGCTGACCAGCTTCTCCTTGGTGCGCCGCGCGTCCTCGCGCTGCGCGTCCAGGGAGGCGAAGTGCGCCTTGCGGCGCTTGGAGAAGACCGAACGGGCGTGGCTGAAGCGGTGCCACAGCTCGTCGTCGGTCTTGCGGTCCAGCCGGGGCAGGCCCTTCCAGGTGTCGACCAGGGCGCGCAGCCGCTCGCCCGCGGTGCGCCACTGCTCGCTCTCCGCGAGCTGCTCGGCCTCGGCGACCAGCTGCTCCTTGGCGGTCCTGGCCTCCTCGGTCTGCTTGGCCCGGGCCGCCTTGCGTTCCTCACGCCGGGAGTCCACCAGCGCCACCAGCGCGTCCAGCCGCTTGGCCAGCGCCTCCAGGTCGCCCACCGCGTGCCCCTCGGCGACCGCGGCCCGCAGGTGCTCGATCGCGGTCAGGGCGTCCTTGGGCGCCAGGTCGGTGGTTCGTACGCGTCGTTCGAGGAGGCCGATCTCCACGACGAGACCCTCGTACTTGCGCTCGAAGTAGGCCAGGGCCTCGGCCGGCGACCCCGCCTGCCACGACCCGACTTCCTTCTCCCCCTCGGCCGTACGCACGTACACGGTCCCCGTCTCATCGACGCGGCCCCACGGGTCGCTGCTCACAGCGCCTCCCTCACGTGATGCCCCGCCGAATCGCGCCCGACGGACATCGTCCACAGTTTCACTCCTGCCAGAGCCGCACGCCCCGACCGGTCCAACGCCAACATAGGCGACCGGCGGCCCGGCTGTCCGCATCCGATGCCGGACCGATCGCGATTCAGATACCGATTCCGTCACCGATCAGGAGCGGCGCGGCCACCGGGCCGTCATCAGGACTTGGTGACCGTCGCCTTGTTGATCACCACGGTGGCGTTCGGGGCGCCGTCGCCCTGGCCGCTGCTCTCGCCGGCCGCGGCGATCTTCGACAGCACCTTCATGCCGTCCGCGCTGATCGTGCCGAACGGGGTGTAGCTGGGCGGCAGCGGACTGTCCTTGTACACCAGGAAGAACTGGCTGCCGCCGGTGTGCTTCTGGCCGGTGTTGGCCATCGCGACGGTGCCCGCCTTGTACGTCACCGAGCCGCTCGCGCCGGCCTTGCCGAAGGCGGTCAGGTTCTCGTCGCCGATGGTGTAGCCGGGGCCGCCGCTGCCGGTGCCGGTCGGGTCGCCGCACTGCAGCACGTAGATTGCGCTGGTGGTCAGGCGGTGGCACTTGGTGTGGTCGAAGAAGCCCTTGCCGGCCAGGAAGTCGAAGGAGTTGACCGTCTCGGGAGCCTTCGCGGCCTCCAGCGAGATCGGGATGGCGCCGCAGGTGGTGTCCAGCGTGAAGGTGTAGTGCGCGGTCTTGTCGATGGTGACCGCCGGCTCCTTCTTCCACTGCTGGGTGCCGGGCTTGCCCGCGGCGGGCTTGGCGCACGGGTCCTTGGCCGCCGCGGCGGAGGCCGACGGGGTGGCCGACGGCGAGGCCGCCGCGTCGTCCTTCTTCTTGCCGCTGTCGCTGTCGAAGGCGCCGCCGGCGTACGCGCTGATCAGGCCGATGGCGACCACCGCGACCACACCGCCGATCACCGCCGTGCGCACCCTGGAGCGCCGGCGCTGCTGAACCCGGCGCTGCTGCTGCCGCTCGAACTTCTCCCGGGCGAGCTGCCGCCGCCGCTGATCCTTGGTGACCACTTCGCCGTCTCCGTCGTCTCGTCGCTGTTCATCGCTGGTCGTGTGCCGTCCGCAGATCTTCGCGTCCGCCGGGCCCGCAGTCCAGTCCGCCCGGGCGGTTCACAGGCTCGGCGGCCCCCCGTCGCGGGCCCGGCGGCCCCGCACGGCGGCGCCGGACACGCCGCGGCGCCCGGGCACGGAACGAGTTGGCGGCCGCCGCGCCGACGCCGGTAGGCTCGTACACCGACGTGATACGCCGCGATCCGCGGACGACAGAAGGACGAACGTGCTCATTGCCGGGTTCCCCGCAGGGGCCTGGGGGACCAACTGCTACGTGGTCGCCCCCGCCGCGGGCGAGGAGTGCGTGATCATCGACCCGGGCCACCGCGCCGCCCCGGGAGTCGAGGACCTGCTCGCCAAGCACCGGCTCAAGCCCGTCGCCGTGATCCTCACCCACGGCCACATCGACCATGTGGCCTCCGTGGTCCCGGTGTGCGGAGCGCACGGCGTGCCCGCCTGGGTCCACCCCGAGGACCGCTACATGCTGGCGGACCCCGAGAAGGCGCTCGGCCAGGCCATCGGAGCGCAGCTGCTCGGGGAGCTGACCGTCGGCGAGCCCGACGACCTGCGGGAGCTGTCCGACGGCAGCGTGCTGGAGCTGGCGGGCCTGCGGTTCTCCGTCGCGCACGCGCCCGGCCATACCAAGGGGTCGGTGACGTACCGGACGCCCGAGACCGCCGAGATCCCCCCGGTGCTGTTCTCCGGCGACCTGCTCTTCGCCGGCTCCGTCGGACGCACCGACCTGCCCGGAGGGTCCACCGCCGAGCTGTACGAGTCGCTGGCCCGCGTGTGCCTGCCGCTCGACGACTCGACCGTGGTGCTCTCCGGCCACGGCCCCCAGACGACCATCGGCCGCGAACGCGCCGCCAACCCCTACCTGGGCGAGGCGGCCCGCGCCGCCGGAGCCGGCCCGCAGCCGACTCCACGACGAGGATTGTGACGACTGCCGCTGTGAGCACGTTCCAGGCCCCCAAGGGCACCTACGACCTGCTGCCGCCCGACTCCGCGACGTACCTCGCGGTGCGCGAGGCGATCGCCGCCCCCGCGCGCCGCGCGGGCTACGGCTACGTCGAGACCCCCGGTTTCGAGAACGTCGAGCTGTTCTCCCGCGGGGTGGGCGAGTCGACCGACATCGTGACCAAGGAGATGTTCACCCTCACCACCAAGGGCGGCACCCAGCTCGCGCTGCGTCCCGAGGGCACCGCCTCGGTGCTGCGCGCCGCCCTCCAGGCCAACCTGCACAAGGCCGGGAACCTGCCGGTCAAGCTCTGGTACTCCGGCTCGTATTACCGCTACGAGCGGCCGCAGGCCGGCCGCTACCGGCACTTCTCGCAGGTCGGCGCCGAGGCCATCGGCGCGGAGGACCCGGTCCTCGACGCCGAGCTGATCGTCCTGGCGGTGGACGCCTACCGGTCGCTGGGCCTGCGCGGCTTCCGGCTGCTGCTGAACTCGCTCGGCGACAAGGAGTGCCGCCCGGCCTACCGCGCCGCCCTCCAGGACTTCCTGCGCGGCCTGGACCTGGACGAGGAGACCCGGGCGCGGATCGAGATCAACCCGCTGCGGGTGCTGGACGACAAGCGCGAGGCGGTGCAGCGGCAGCTGGCCGGCGCCCCGCTGATCGCCGACCACCTGTGCGAGGCGTGCAAGGCCTACCACGAGCAGGTGCGCGAGCTGCTGACCGACGCCGGCGTGGCCTTCGAGGACGACCCGAAGCTGGTCCGCGGCCTGGACTACTACACCCGCACCACCTTCGAGTTCGTCCACGACGGGCTCGGCTCGCAGTCCGCGGTCGGCGGCGGCGGACGCTACGACGGCCTGTCGGAGATGATCGGCGGCCCTGCGCTGCCGTCGGTCGGCTGGGCGCTGGGCGTGGACCGCACGGTGCTCGCGCTGCGCGCCGAGGGCGTGGAGCTGGAGCTGCCCGCGGTCACGGACGTCTACGCGGTGCCGCTCGGCGAGGAGGCCCGACGGACGCTGTTCACCGCGGTCACCGCGCTGCGCCGGGCCGGCGTCGCGGCCGACTTCGCGTTCGGCGGCAAGGGCATGAAGAACGCGATGAAGTCCGCGAACCGCTCGGGCGCCCGTTTCGCGCTGGTGGCGGGGGAGCGGGACCTGGCCGAGGGCGTGGTCCAGCTCAAGGACCTGGAGAGCGGCGAGCAGGGGCCGGTGCCGACCGGGGAGATCGTGGCCGCCGTCAAGGAGCGGCTGGTTCAAACCGCTCGTCCGGGTGGAGTCGCGTCAGGACTTACTCCGTCCTGACGGCTCTCGTGCACAATGAGGGGTGCCCGCCCCCACGACACGGAGAAACGGCCACCCATGACTGCTTCCGCTCTTGACGAGCCCCGCACGCACGGCGATCGGGAACCCGAGGCATCCGGTGGGCTCGCGGCGGGCCGGGCCTTCACCTGGCTGCTGCTGATCTGCGGCGCGCTGGGTCTGGTCGCCTCCTTCGTGATCACCGACGACAAGTTCAAACTGCTGCAGGCCAAGGTGGAGGGCAAGACCTACACCCCGGCCTGCAGCCTGAACCCGGTGATCTCCTGCGGCAACGTGATGGAGAGCTCGCAGGCCCACGCCTTCGGCTTCCAGAACCCGATCATCGGCCTGGTCGCCTACCCCGTGGTGATCTGCCTGGCCATGGGCATGCTGGCGGGCGCCCGCTACAAGCCGTGGTTCTGGTACGGCCTGCAGGCCGGCGGCCTGTTCGGCGTCGGCTTCATCACCTGGCTCCAGTACCAGACCATCTACAACATCCACGCGATCTGCCTGTGGTGCTCCCTGGCCTGGGTCGTCACGATCCTGATCTTCTGGTACACCGCCGTCCACAACATCAAGCACCGGCTGTACAAGGTGCCCGAGGGCGCCCGCTCGCTGGTGCTGGAGTTCCACTGGGTGGTGCCGGTGCTGTGGTACGGCGTGATCGCCACCGCGATCCTGGTCAAGTTCTGGTACTACTGGAAGACCCTCATCTGATCGCGTTCTGACCGGGCGGCCGCACTTCCAGCGCCTCTCGCATCTCCAGCGCCTCTCGCGCCTCCCGCACGCCGTCCCTCGGGGCGGCGTGCTGTCGTAGGCGTGGCCTAGGCTCGGTGGCGTGGAGCCAGACCTGTTCACCGCCGCCGCCGAGGAGCGCCAGGAGCGCGACCCCGGCAGCAGCCCGCTCGCCGTCCGCATGCGCCCGCGCACCCTGGAGGAGGTGGTCGGGCAGCAGCACCTGCTGCGTCCCGGCTCACCGCTGCGCCGACTGGTGGGGGAGGGCGCCGGAGGACCCGCGGGGGCGTCGTCGGTGATCCTGTGGGGGCCGCCGGGCACCGGCAAGACCACGCTGGCCTACGTGGTCAGCAAGGCGACCAACAAGCGGTTCGTGGAGCTGTCGGCGATCACCGCGGGCGTCAAGGAGGTCCGCGCGGTCATCGAGAGCGCCAAGCGCCAGTCCGGCGGCTACCAGCGCGAGACCGTGCTCTTCCTCGACGAGATCCACCGCTTCAGCAAGGCCCAGCAGGACTCGCTGCTGCCCGCGGTGGAGAACCGCTGGGTCACCCTGATCGCGGCCACCACCGAGAACCCGTACTTCTCGGTGATCTCGCCGCTGCTGTCCCGCTCGCTGCTGCTCACCCTGGAGCCGCTCACCGACGACGACGTGCGCGGGGTGCTGCGCCGCGCGCTCACCGACGACCGCGGACTGGCCGGCGCGGTGACGCTCCCGGAGGACGCCGAGGCGCACCTGCTGCGGATCGCCGGCGGCGACGCCCGCCGCGCGCTGACGGCGCTGGAGGCCGGCGCGGGCTCGGCGCTGGCCAAGGGCGAGGGCACCCTGACCCTGGCCACCCTGGAGGAGGCCGTCGACCGCGCCGCGGTGACGTACGACCGCGCCGGCGACCAGCACTACGACGTGGCGAGCGCCCTGATCAAGTCGATCCGCGGGTCGGACGTGGACGCGGCGCTGCACTATCTGGCGCGGATGATCGAGGCGGGCGAGGACCCGCGGTTCATCGCCCGGCGGCTGATGATCTCCGCCAGCGAGGACATCGGGCTGGCCGACCCGACCGCGCTGCCCACCGCGGTCGCCGCGGCGCAGGCCGTCGCCATGATCGGCTTCCCGGAGGCGTCCCTCATCCTCAGCCACGCCACGATCGCGCTGGCGCTGGCCCCGAAGTCCAACGCGGCGACCACCGCGATCGGCGCGGCCCTGGCGGACGTACGGGCCGGCAAGGCGGGTCCGGTCCCGCCGCACCTGCGCGACGGCCACTACAAGGGCGCGGTCAAGCTCGGCCACGCCCAGGGCTACGTCTACCCGCACGACGTGCCGGGCGCGATCGCCGCGCAGCAGTACGCCCCGGACGAGCTGCGCGGCCGCCGCTACTACGAGCCGACGCGCTACGGCGCGGAGGCGCGCTACGCCGACGTGGCCGACCGGGTCCGCCGCCGGCTGGCCGGCGACCCGCCGCCGCCCGCGCCCGCGCCTCCGGCCCCGCCCGCGCCCGCCCCGCCCGCCACCTCCGAGCCTCCGGCGGCGGAGAAGGAATGAGCAGGGCGAGCGCCGGGTTACCCTCGAACGGAGTGCGCGCGCGCACCGCGGCCCAGGGCCGGGGGCGCGCTCCTTCCTCTTCGGGACGCGGCTGACCATCGCCCCGCGCCTCCGGGACCTGCGATCCGGCGGATCGGCACGGTCCGGGGCGCTCCGGGCATGGGGTTCCCGAGTCGAATTCCCGCGCACTCCTCGGATAAAGTAAGCCTTACCTAACATGCAACGGAGGTTCGACGCACGTGAATCAGTCGCGTCCCAAGGTCAAGAAGTCCCGGGCGCTGGGCATCGCGCTCACCCCGAAGGCGGTCAAGTACTTCGAGGCACGCCCCTACCCGCCGGGTGAGCACGGCCGTGGCCGCAAGCAGAACAGCGACTACAAGACCCGGCTGCTGGAGAAGCAGCGGCTGCGCGCGCAGTACGACATCAGCGAGCGGCAGATGCTGCGCGCCTACGACCGCGCCAAGAAGGTCCAGGGCAAGACCGGCGAGGCGCTGATCGTGGAGCTGGAGCGCCGGCTCGACGCGCTGGTGCTGCGCTCCGGCCTGGCCCGCACCATCTACCAGGCGCGCCAGATGGTCGTGCACGGCCACATCGAGGTCAACGGCCGCAAGGTCGACAAGCCGTCGTTCCGGGTCCGCCCCGACGACGTCGTGCGGGTCCGCGAGCGGTCCCGGGAGAAGACCCCGTTCGTGGTCGCCCGCGAGGGCGGCTGGGCCGGCGAGGGCGAGGGCCCGCGCTACCTGGAGGTCAACCTCCAGGCGCTGGCGTTCCGCCTGGACCGCGAGCCCAACCGCAGCGAGATCCCGGTGATCTGCGACGAGCAGCTCGTCGTGGAGTTCTACGCCCGCTGATCCGGAGCACCACGACCCGCCGCCTCCCCGGAGGCGGCGGGCTCCTGCGGCGGCGCCCCGCCCGCGCCCGGCACCACCGCGCCGCCGCGGCTGCGGGGCCGCCGCAGCGCCCGCTCCACCGCCTCGTCCAGCCCCAGCCGCGCGCCCTCGACCAGCGCCGCGGCGTACCCCGGCTCGCCCAGCGCGCGCCGCACCCGCTGCTCGCACACCGCGTGCGGCGCGTTGAAGTACCGCGAGCCGAACAGCCGCAGCCCCACCGACTCCCACAGCCGGCCCGCCGCGCCCTGCAGCACCGCGGCCTCCCGCGGCGCCCCCTCGCCCTCGGTGATCAGCGCCAGCAGCTCCAGCGCCAGCACCGCGCCCACGAGGTCGTGGAACGCGTGGTCGATCTCCAGCGCCTCCTCGGCCAGCCGCCTGGCCCGGTCCGGCTCGTCCGCCAGCCACGACGCGTACGCCAGCACGTACAGCGCATAGGCCAGCGTCCAGCGCTCGCCGTGGTCCCGGCAGATCTCCCTGACCTCCTCGGCCAGCTCCACCGCCTGCTCCACGTCGCCCTGGAAGGCCACCGCCATCGCCAGCTCGACCTGGCCCATCAGCACGTTGCTGTTCAGCTCGCCGATGCCGCGGTAGCGCAGCAGCGCCTCGCCGATGAAGCGCTCGGCGCGCGGCATGTCGTCGGAGACCAGCGCCAGGCAGCCCAGCCGGTGCACCGCGTACGCCTCCGCGCCGGCGTTGCCGCTCTCCCGCGCCTGGGTCCTGCACTCCTGGAGCACCGCCAGCGCCGCCGCCGAGTCGCCCTGGAGCAGCGCCACGTAGCCGAACACCCACATCACCTTCGCGCGGGCGTCGGTCGGCTCGTCGCTCGCCTCCATCGCGCGCCCCAGCCAATGCCGGCCCTCGGCCAGCCGGCCGCAGCCGACCCAGCAGAACCACAGCGTGGCCGCCAGGTACTGGCCGACCACCGGGTCCTCGGCCGGCGCGTCCTGCGCGCCGTCCAGGCTGAACTCCAGCGCCAGCCGCAGGTTCGGCAGGTCGGCCGCGACCCGGGCGGCCACCTCCGCCTGCCGCGGGCTGAACCAGTCCAGCTCGCACCAGGTGGCGAGTCCCAGGTACCAGTCGCGGTGCCGGCGCCGCATCCGCGCCTCGTCGCCGAGCGCGGACAGCCACACCGCGCCGTACTCCCGCACCGTCTCCAGCATCCGGTAGCGGGTGCGGCCGTCCACGCCGTGCTCGCGGACCAGCACCGACTGCGCGACCAGGTCGGCCAGGGTCTCCGCGACGTCGCCCTCGGCCAGGTCGGGCCCCACGCACACGTACTCCACCGCGTCCAGGTCGAAACCGCCGGCGAACACCGACAGCCGCGCCCACAGCAGGCGTTGCCGCGGCGTGCACAGCTCGTGGCTCCAGCCGATCGCGGTGCGCAGCGCCCGGTGCCGGGCCGGCGCCGCCGGATCGCCGCCGGTCAGCAGCCGGAACCGGTCGTCGAGCCGGTCCAGCACCTGGTCCACGGACAGCGCGCGCAGCCGCACCGCGGCCAGCTCCAGCGCGAGCGGCAGCCCGTCCAGGCGCGCCACCAGCTCGTGCACGGCCGCGGCGTTGGCCTCGGTGACCGCGAAGTCCGGCGCCACGGCGGTGGCCCGTTCGGTGAACAGCCGCACGGCGTCCGCCGGTTCCGGCGGCGCGAGCGGCAGCAGGCGCTCGCCGGTCAGGCCGAGCGGCCGCCGGCCCGCGGCGAGCACGCGCAGTCCCGGCGCGCCCCGCAGCAGCGCCGCGACGAGCTCCGCGGCCTCCTCCCGCAGCCGGTCGAACCCGTCCAGCACGAGCAGCAGTTCGCGGTCGGCCAGACGGTCGGCCAGGGCGGTGCGGGGCGGGCGGGTGGTGTGG
The DNA here is from genome assembly GCF_035825295.1 of Actinacidiphila sp. DG2A-62. Taxonomy (NCBI): domain Bacteria; kingdom Bacillati; phylum Actinomycetota; class Actinomycetes; order Kitasatosporales; family Streptomycetaceae; genus Actinacidiphila; species Actinacidiphila sp. DG2A-62. Next base: position 1,082,405 of record NZ_JAYMGI010000002.1, on the reverse strand, counting down.
TCGGGCAGCCGCAGCGCGTCGGCGACGGTCTGCTCCAGCAGTCGGGGGTCGCGCAGCGCGGACAGCTCGACGGCCCAGACGCCGTCGGCGAAACGGTCCTGCAGGCGCCGGGCGCACCGCAGGGCGAGACGGGACTTGCCGACGCCGCCGGGGCCGGTGACGGTCGCGAGGCGGGTGCGGGCGAGGAGGTCGGACAGGGTGCGGAGTTCGGTCTCCCGGCCGAGGAAGTCGGCCAGGTCGGCCGGGAGGTTGCCGGCGTTGCGCATAATGCACGGAGCGTACTTCCACGCTCGCGCTACGTACAACGCCCCTGCCCGTGCGGGCTGCCCCGTGCTCCCGGTTGCCGGATCTTCCCCCGGTAGGCGGCTGGTCGCGCCGTTCCCCGCGCCCCTGGTGAGCTGACGCCGGACGTCGGGTCGAAGGGGCGCGGGGAACTGCGCGAGCAACCGCCCACGCGGGGAAGGTCCGGGCGCAGAGGGGACGGGGCAGCCCGGGACGGGCGGGGGAAGCCCGCGCACGCGATAGGGTCGGGACGGACAGCGCCGTGCGTACGCGGAAGGAGAACCAGGCGTGACGGGTGAAGAGCTTGCCGCCCTCATCATCGCCCTGTTCTGGGCCATCCTCGTCTCCTTCCTCGCGCTCGCCCTCGCCCGCCTCGCGCAGACCCTCCGCGCCACGAGCGAGCTCGTGACCGGGATCACCGAACAGGCCGTGCCCCTGCTCGGCGAGGCCTCCGACGCCCTGCGCAGCGCGCACACCCAGCTCGACCGCGTCGACACGATCACCGCCGACGTCGCCGAGGTGACCGCCAACGCCTCCGCGCTCAGCTCGACCGTGGCCACCGCCTTCGGCGGCCCGCTGGTCAAGGTCGCCGCGTTCTCCTACGGCGTGCGCCGCGCGGTCGGGCTCAGGACCGCGGACGCCGGCCGCGCCCGGGACGCCTCCCGCGCCCGTACCCTCACCGGCAAGGTGCTGCCGTCCGCCCGCCGGGCGGCCCGCCGCGACCGATCCAAGGACTGAACGCCCATGTTCCGCCGCATGTTCTGGTTCCTGACCGGCGCCACCACCGGCGTCTGGGCCACCGTCAAGGTCGAGCGCGCGGTGCGCAGGCTCAGCCCCGACAGCCTGGCCGCGACCGCGGCCCGGCGTGCGGTGCGCACCGGCTCCCAGCTCCGGCTGTTCGCCCGCGACGTCCGGTCCGGCATGGCCCAGCGCGAGCTGGAACTGCAGGACGCCCTCGGCCTGCCGCAGGGCGAGGACGCCGAGGGCACGACACCCCTGGGCCTGCCCGCCCGGGACAGCGACCACCCGGCGGCGCGCCGGGGCATCACGTACACCGCGTACGACCGGAAGGACGAACACTGATGGAGTCGGCCGAAATCCGCCGCCGCTGGCTGCGCTTCTTCGAGGAGCGCGGGCACACCGTCGTGCCGTCGGCGTCCCTCATCGCCGACGACCCGACGCTGCTGCTGGTCCCGGCGGGCATGGTCCCGTTCAAGCCGTACTTCCTCGGCGAGGTCAAGCCGCCCTTCGCGCGCGCCACCAGCGTGCAGAAGTGCGTGCGCACCCCCGACATCGAAGAGGTCGGCAAGACCACCCGGCACGGCACGTTCTTCCAGATGTGCGGCAACTTCTCCTTCGGCGACTACTTCAAGGAAGGCGCCATCAAGCTCGCCTGGGAGCTGCTCACGCTGCCCCAGGACCAGGGCGGCTACGGCCTGGAGCCGGAGAAGCTGTGGATCACCGTCTACCAGGACGACGACGAGGCCGAGCAGATCTGGCGGGACGTCGTCGGCGTCCCCGCCGAGCGCATCCAGCGGCTGGGCAAGAAGGACAACTTCTGGTCCATGGGCGTGCCCGGGCCCTGCGGCCCCTGCTCCGAGATCAACTACGACCGCGGCCCGGAGTTCGGCCCCGAGGGCGGCCCCGCGGTCAACGACGAGCGGTACGTGGAGATCTGGAACCTGGTCTTCATGCAGTACGAGCGCGGCGCCGGCGACGGCAAGGAGGACTTCCCGATCCTCGGCGACCTGCCCGCCAAGAACATCGACACCGGCCTCGGCCTGGAACGCCTGGCGATGATCCTCCAGGGCGTCCAGAACATGTACGAGACCGACACCCTGCGCGTCGTCATCGACAAGGCCACCGAGCTGACCGGCGTCCGCTACGGCGACAGCCACGCCACCGACGTGTCGCTGCGCGTGGTCGCCGACCACATGCGCACCTCGATGATGCTCATCGGCGACGGCGTCACCCCCGGCAACGAGGGCCGCGGCTACGTGCTGCGCCGGATCATGCGCCGCGCCATCCGCAACATGCGGCTGCTCGGCGCCCACGACGCCGTCGCCGCCGAGCTGATCGACGTGGTGCTGCGCACGATGGGCGAGCAGTACCCGGAGCTGCTGACCGACCGCAAGCGCATCGAGACCGTCGCGCTCGCCGAGGAGGCGGCGTTCCTCAAGACGCTGAAGGCCGGCACCAACATCCTCGACACCGCGGTCAGCGAGACCCGGGCGGCCGGCGGCACGGTCCTCTCCGGCGACCAGGCGTTCCTGCTCCACGACACCTGGGGCTTCCCCATCGACCTCACCCTGGAGATGGCCTCCGAGCAGGGCCTGACCGTGGACGAGGACGGCTTCCGCCGGCTGATGAAGGAGCAGCGCGACCGCGCCAAGGCCGATGCGCGCGCCAAGAAGACCGGCCACGCCGACCTGTCCGCCTACCGCGAGGTCGCCGACCGCTCCGGCGCCACCGTCTTCACCGGCTACACCGACAACAGCAACGAGGCCACCGTCGTCGGCCTGCTGGTGGACGGCCTGCCGTCGCCCGCGGCCACCGAGGGCGACGAGGTGGAAGTGGTCCTGGACCGCACCCCGTTCTACGCCGAGGGCGGCGGCCAGCTCGCCGACACCGGCCGCATCCGGCTGGACAACGGCGCCGTGGTCGAGGTCCGCGACGTGCAGCGGCCGGTGCCCGGCGTCAGCGTGCACAAGGGCGTGGTGCAGGTCGGCGAGGTCGCCCTCGGCGCCTCCGCGTACGCGCAGATCGACCTGGTGCGCCGCCGGGCCATCGCCCGCGCGCACAGCGCCACCCACCTCACCCACCAGGCGCTGCGCGACGCGCTCGGCCCGACCGCGGCCCAGGCCGGCTCGGAGAACTCGCCCGGCCGCTTCCGCTTCGACTTCGGCTCGCCGACCGCCGTGCCCGGCACCGTGCTCACCGACGTCGAGCAGAAGATCAACGAGGTGCTGGCCCGTGAACTCGACGTCACCGCCGAGGTGATGCCGATCGCCCGGGCCAAGGCGGAGGGCGCGATCGCCGAGTTCGGCGAGAAGTACGGCGAGCAGGTCCGGGTGGTCACCATCGGCGACTTCTCCAAGGAGCTGTGCGGCGGCACCCACGTCGCCAACACCGCGCAGCTCGGCCTGGTCAAGCTGCTCGGCGAGTCCTCGATCGGCTCCGGCGTACGCCGCGTGGAGGCGCTGGTGGGCGTGGACGCGTACAACTTCCTGGCCCGCGAGCACACCGTCGTCGCGCAGCTCACCGAGCTGGTCAAGGGCCGGCCCGACGAACTGCCCGACAAGATCGCCGGGATGCTGGCCCGGCTGAAGGACGCGGAGAAGGAGATCGAGAAGTTCCGCGCTGAGAAGGTGCTCGCCGCCGCGGCCGGCCTCGCCGACAGCGCCGCGGACGTCAAGGGCGTCGCGCTGGTCACCGGCACGGTCCCGGACGGCACCGGCGCCGACGACCTGCGCCGGCTGGTGCTCGACGTGCGCCAGCGGCTGCAGTCCGCGCCGGGCGGCGCGCGGCCGGCCGTCGTCGCCCTGTTCACCGTGGCGAACGGACGCCCGCTCACCGTCGTCGCCACCAACGAGGAGGCCCGCGGGCGCGGCATCAAGGCCGGCGAACTGGTCCGCACCGCGGCCAAGACCCTCGGCGGCGGGGGCGGCGGCAAGGACGACGTCGCCCAGGGCGGCGGCCAGAACCCGGCGGCGGTCCCGGACGCGATCGAGGCGGTCCACCGGCTGGTCGCCGAGCGGGCCTGAGAGCCGCGGACGGACGGCGCGGACGGCGCGGACGGCACGGACGGCACGGGGCTCGGGGGCCCGATGAGAAGCGGAGTGCGGAGGGCACGATGAGAAGGGGACGGCGGCTCGCCGTGGACGTCGGCGACGCCAGGATCGGGGTCGCCTCGTGCGACCCGGACGGCATCCTCGCCACCCCCGTGGAGACCGTGCCGGGCCGGGACGTGCCCGCCGCGCTGCGCCGCCTCGCCGCGCTCGTCGCGGAGTATGAGCCGATCGAGGTCGTCGTCGGGCTGCCGCGGTCCCTCAACGGGACCGAGGGCCCGGCGGCGGCCAAGGCCCGCGCCTTCGCGCAGAGTGTGGCGAACGCCATCGCCCCGGTGCCGGTGCGCCTGGTCGACGAGCGGATGACGACCGTGACGGCCACGCAGGGCCTGCGGGCCTCCGGGGTGAAGGCGAAGAAGGGACGCTCGGTAGTCGACCAGGCCGCGGCCGTGGTCATCCTGCAGAGCGCGCTGGAGACCGAACGGGTGTCGGGTAAAGCGCCCGGCGAGAGCGTCGAATCGGTCATCTGATCGCGGTACGGTAACGTTCCGCGCGGTACGGCGGCGCCCCCGGGGGCGCCGCCCGTTTCGCAAGGTCGGCAGACCCGTTGCCGGCCGCGTACCAAGGGGACCGATGACTGACTATGGCCGGGGCTCCGGCTCCGAACCGTGGCACCCCGAGGACCCGCTCTTCGGCGACGTCTACGAACAGGGGTACCAGGGCCAGGGCTACCAGCCCCAGCAGCCGCAATCCCAGCAGCAGCCGGGCGGCTGGCAGGACCCGTACGCCGGCGGTCAGCACCAGCAGCAGTACCAGCAGGGGCAGGGCGGCTACGGCTACCCGCAGCAGGGCGGTCCCCAGCACCAGTACCCCCAGCAGGGCGGACACCCGCAGGGCCAGCACCCGCAGAGTCCGCAGGGCCGGCAGGCGTACCCGCAGGCCGGGTACGACGGCTACGACGGCTACGACACCGGGTCGTACGACACGGGTTCCTACGCGACCGGCGGCTACCCCCAGCAGGACCCGTACGGCGGTCTGCAGCCGCACGACCCGTACGGCTCGCAGCAGGACTTCTACGGCCAGAACGGCTACCCGCCGCCGCAGCAGCCGCAGTACCGGCAGCAGCCCCAGCAGCCCCAGCAGCCGCACCCCCAGCAGCCGCAGCCGCACGCTCCCCAGCAGGCCATGCCGCAGCAGGGGATGCCGGGGGCGGGCCAGGGCCAGGGGCCCGGACCGGGGCAGGGCCCGGGGCCGGGTCCGGTGGACGGCGGGACGCCCGGCGGCGGACACCGGCAGGAGCCGATGACCCGGCCGATGCGCACCGCGCCGGAGGAGACCGGGGACTGGGACGCCGGCGACGACGCCGATCCGCGCGAGCACGCGTTCTTCGCGAGCGGCGACGACGAGGACGAGGACGACGTCCCGGCCGCGGCCGGCGGCCGGCGCGGCGCGGCCTCCCAGCCCAGGGGCGGCAAGAAGCGCCGCAGCGGCTGCGCGTGCCTGGTGGTCGCGGTCGTCCTGGCCGGCGGCCTCGGCGGCGCGGCCTATTTCGGCTACTCCTTCTACGAGAACCACTTCGGCCCCGCGCCCGACTACTCCGGCCAGGGCACCGGCGACGTCCAGGTCGAAGTGCCCTCTGGCTCCTCCCTGAACACGATCGGCAACATCCTCAAGAAGGCCGGCGTGGTCAAAAGCGTCGACGCCTTCGCCGCGGCGGCCCAGAAGAACCCCAAGGGCCGCACGATCCAGGCCGGCGTCTACGTCCTGCACAGCCAGATGTCCGCGGCGTCCGCGGTGACGATGATGCTCGATCCGAAGTCGCAGAGCGCGATGATCATTGCCGAGGGTCTGCGGGCGACGAGGATCTACTCGATGATCGACGGCAAGCTCGGCCTCAGCGCCGGAACCACCGCCGAACAGGTCAAGGGCGCGAAGCTGGGCCTGCCCGCCTGGGCGAAGGGCAACGTCGAGGGCTTCCTCTTCCCCACCCGCTACAGCGTGGCCAAGGGCATGAAGCCCGTGGACATCGTCAAGCAGATGGTCGCCCAGGCCAACGCGGAGTACACCAAGGACGGACTGGTCGACGAGGCCAAGAACGTCGGCAAGACGCCGCTGCAGGTCTTGACCATCGCCAGCCTCATCCAGGCCGAGGCGCAGGAGCAGCAGGACTTCGGCAAGGTGTCCCGGGTCATCTACAACCGGCTCGACCAGGGCATGAAGCTGCAGTTCGACTCGACCATCAACTACGCCATGGGCCGGTCGACGCTCACGACGACCAACAAGGACATCACCTTCAAGTCGCCCTACAACACGTACGCCAACAAGGGCCTGCCGCCCGGCCCGATCGACAACCCCGGGCACGAGGCCATAGAGGCCGCGCTCAACCCGACCGACGGCAACTGGCTCTACTTCGTCACGGTCAAGCCCGGCGACACCCGCTTCACCGACAGCTACGCGACCCACATGAAGAACGTGCAGGACTTCAACGACTACCAGAAGACCCACAGCCAATGACCGGCGCCCGCCGCGCCGCGGTGCTCGGCTCACCGATCGCGCACTCGCTGTCCCCGGTGCTGCACCGCGCCGCGTACACCGCGCTGGGCCTGACCGGCTGGACGTACGGCCGCTTCGAGGTCGGGGAGGACGCGCTGCCCGGCTTCCTCGCCGACCTCGACCCGGCCGCGTGGGCCGGCCTGTCGCTGACCATGCCGCTCAAGCGCGCGGTCATCCCGCTGCTGGACGAGGTGAGCGACACCGCCGCCTCCGTCGAGGCCGTCAATACCGTGGTGTTCGGCGCGGACGGCCGCCGGTACGGCGACAACACCGACATCCCCGGGCTGCTCGCCGCGCTGGCCGAGCGCGGCATCACCCGGGTGCCCTCGGCGGCCGTGCTCGGCGCCGGGGCCACCGCCTCCTCCGCGCTGGCCGCTCTCGCGCGGATCTGCGCCGGGCCGGTCACCGCGTACGTCCGCGGTCCGGAGCGCGCGGCGCAGATGCGGCAGTGGGGGAGCGGCTCGGCGTCGCCGTCGCCACCGCCGACTGGGCCGACGCGGCCAAGGCGCTCGGCGAGCCGCTGGTGGTCGCCACCACCCCGGCCGGTGCGGCCGACCACCTCGCCGCCGACGTGCCCGAACGCCCCGGCGCCCTCTTCGACGTCCTCTACCACCCGTGGCCCACCCCGCTCGCCGCCGCGTGGGCCGGGCGCGGCGGCGCGGTCCTCGGCGGCCTCGACCTCCTGGTCCACCAGGCCGTCCTCCAGGTCGAACAGCACACCGGCCGCACCCCCGCCCCCCTGGCCGCCATGCGCGCCGCCGGCGAGGCGGCCCTCACCGCCCGCCGCTGACCACCCCGGCCGGCCCGCGGTTCCGGCCGACTCCGAACTCCGCTGCCCTGGGAAAATCACCCGTACCGCCTGCCCGGAGCCGCATTTACTATGGTACCCATACGTTTGCACTAATATGCGGAAATAGATTAATGGCGCTCTTGTCAGATGAGTCGGGGGACTGCATGCTGTTGGTCGAGGGGCGGGTGGAAAGGGCATTCGCAACTCGCGCGACCGCACATTCGATCGAGGAGAGGAATACATGAGAAAGCGCATTGCAGTTGCCGCCGCCGTGCTCGCTGTTTCCGCCGCAAGTCTCACCACGCCTGCGTTCGCTTCCCCCGCGGTGTCGGCCGCACCCGCTTCCGTCTGCTCCGAGAACTTCGGGTTCGTGCTGTACTACAACTCGAACAAGGCCGGCTCAAGTGCTTGCTTCTTCGTCGCGCAGAACTTTGCCGGCGCAGTCTTCACGGAGCCGGGGGCGGGTCAGGGGCAGGCCGTGAAGAACAACGCCGCCTCGGCGGAGAACTGGGGGACGCGTACTGCGCGGGTCTTCTACAACTCCAACTACGCGGGCGTCTACGACGACGTGAAGTCCCACACGAGCCGCAATCTCGTGAACACCTACAACGAGAATGCCTCCTGGGAGTGGGTCGGCTAGGTGCGGACCGGCACCGGCCCCCGGGACTCGGAGAGGACGAGGAGCCGGGGGTCGGTGCCCTCAAGCGGCGTCGATTGGGGTGGATGTGGGCAGCAGAAGCCACCGCTACGTTGTGGCCGGAGTCCTTGCGTGCGGTCTTTCTCTCGCGGTCTCCGGCTGCCGGGCCGGTGAACGGGCCTCGTCTCCCGAGGCACCTGGCCCGGCCCCGCACGTGGTGGAGAGCGTGAACCTTGTGCTCCCCGTCGAGAGGTACCTCTTCTCGACCGCGGACCTGGAAGAGTTGCAGGCGGCTCAGGGCATCCTGGTCGCCCGATGCATGAAGGGGTTCGGGCTCACCTACAAGGCGCCGCCGCCCGGCCCCGGGCTCGGACCACGCAGTCGCATGGACCGTCGGTACGGGCTGACGGATGCGAAGATGGCGGCGTCCTCGGGCTACCACCTCGCAGACCGCGACCCGCGCGGGGTGAAGCCGGCGACTCCGAACCCTCCTGACGGAGAGGCTCGGGCCGCGCTGACCGGGGAATCGGGCACGTTGGGGAAGTCCAGCCCGTTAGTCAACGGGAAGACCGTCGCGCCCGGCGGCTGTTCCGGTGTGGCCGAAAAGGCGATCTTCGGAAAGGATGGGTCCGAGATCGACGACTTCCCACAGGACCTGAACGCTCGGAGCTTCTTCGTCACGAAATCGGACCCCGAAGTGCAGCGGGTCTTCAAAGCGTGGTCTGACTGCATGAGCGGAAACGGATTCTCCTACCCGGACCCCCTCGCCGCCATCGACGACAAGAGATTCCGTGGAGCCACTCCGAGCCCGGCGGAGATCAAGGTGGCTACGGCGGATGTCGCGTGCAAAGCCAGGACGAACCTCGTCGGGGTCTGGTTCTCCGCGGAGACAGAGTTCGAAAAAGGAGTCATTCGCCAGAGCGCCTCCCGACTGAACGGAGTGCTGGACGGGGAACGGAAAGCGCTCGACGTGGCCTCGGAGGTGGTCCGGGGGGCGGAGGGCTGACGGCTGTCGACGGGCATCCCGTTGTCGGTAGCCGCGCGGAACCGGGGCGCACCGATCGCGTCCGCACGCTGGACTGTGTCAGGTCGCGGCGGGTCGGCGTGGGAGGATCGGGGGAGAGGACGGGAGGCCGCCGCTCGGGGGCGGTCGGACCGGGGACGCGCACATCGAGGGAGCACCGTTGAGCAGGTTGCGCTGGCTGACCGCGGGGGAGTCGCACGGCCCCGCGCTCGTCGCGACGCTGGAAGGACTGCCCGCCGGAGTGCCCGTCACCAGTGACCTGGTGGCGGACGCGCTCGCGCGGCGGCGGCTCGGCTACGGTCGCGGCGCCCGGATGAAGTTCGAGCGCGACGAGGTCACCTTCCTCGGCGGCGTACGGCACGGGCTGACCATGGGCAGCCCGGTCGCGATCATGGTCGGCAACACCGAGTGGCCCAAGTGGGAGCAGGTGATGGCCGCCGACCCGGTCGACCCGGAGGTTCTGGCCGGCCTGGCCCGCAACGAGCCGCTGACCCGGCCCCGCCCCGGCCACGCCGACCTGGCCGGCATGCAGAAATACGACCTGGACGAGGCACGGCCGGTGCTGGAGCGGGCCAGCGCCCGCGAGACCGCCGCCCGCGTCGCCCTCGGCGCGGTCGCCCGCTCGTACCTGAAAGAGACCGCCGGCATCGAGATCGTCTCGCACGTGGTCGAGCTGGCCGCGGCGAAGGCGCCGTACGGCGTGCTGCCGGTGCCCGGCGACGAGGCCCGGCTGGACGCCGACCCGGTCCGCTGCCTGGACGCCGACGCGAGCAAGGCGATGGTCGCCGAGATCGACCAGGCCCACAAGGACGGCGACACCCTCGGCGGCGTCGTCGAGGTGCTGGCCTACGGGGTGCCGGTCGGCCTCGGCTCGCACGTCCACTGGGACCGCCGGCTGGACTCCCGGCTGGCCGGCGCGCTGATGGGCATCCAGGCGATCAAGGGCGTCGAGGTCGGCGACGGCTTCGACCTGGCCCGGGTGCCCGGCTCCCAGGCGCACGACGAGATCGTGCCCACCCCCGAGGGCGTGCGCCGCGCCACCGGGCGGTCCGGCGGCACCGAGGGCGGCATGAGCACCGGCGAGGTGCTGCGGGTGCGCGCCGCGATGAAGCCCATCGCGACCGTGCCGCGTGCGCTGCGCACCATCGACGTCACCACCGGCGAGCCCGCGCAGGCGCACCACCAGCGCTCCGACGTGTGCGCGGTGCCCGCCGCCGGCATCGTCGCCGAGGCCATGGTCGCGCTGGTGCTGGCCGACGCGGTCGCCGAGAAGTTCGGCGGCGACTCCGTCGTACAGACCCGCCGCAACGTGCGCGGCTTCCTCGACAATCTGGCGATCCGGTGACCCCCGCGCAGGCCGGCGACGCGCACGCGGCGGACGCCGCGCAGGAGCAGGGCGCCGCGGATGCCCAGGACGCCTCGGACGCCGCGCCCGCCGGCCCGGTGCGCCCCGCCCGCGCCGGCGGTCCGCCCGCCGTCGTGCTGGTCGGCCCGCCCGGCGCCGGCAAGTCCACGGTCGGCAGGCTGCTCGCCGACCGCCTGGGCGTCGCCTACCGCGACACCGACGCCGACATCGAGCAGGCCGCGGGCAAGACGATCCCGGAGATCTTCATCGACGAGGGCGAGCCGCACTTCCGCGCCCTGGAGCGCGCCGCGGTGCGCGCCGCCCTCGACGGCCACGACGGCGTCCTGTCGCTCGGCGGCGGCTCGATCATGGACGACGGCACCCGCGCGCTGCTGGCCGGCCTGCCCGTGGTGTTCCTGGAGGTCGGGCTGCACGACGCGGTCCGCCGCGTCGGCCTCGACGCGCCGCGCCCGCTGCTCGCGGTCAACCCGCGGCAGCAGTGGCGCGAGCTGATGGAGGTCCGCAGGCCGCTGTACACCGAGGTCGCGCGGGCCGTCGTCAGCACCGACGCCCGGACCCCGCAGGACGTGGCCGCGGCCGTACTCGACGCACTCCAACTGAAGGACGCATGAGCAACGACTCCACCAGCGACAAGGCCGTCGCCCCCGGCGCCGGCCCGGACGCCGACCCCGCCGCGCCGCCGCTGCGCATCGACATCGCCGGCACCGCGGGCACCGACCCGTACACCGTGCTGGTCGGCCGCCAGCTGCTCGGCGAACTCCCCGGCCTGATCGGGCCCAAGGCGCTCCGCGTCGCCGTGCTGCACCCCGAGGCGCTGGCCGGCACCGGCGAGGCGATCCGCGAGGACCTGGCCGAGCAGGGCTACCAGGCCGTCGCGATCCAGCTGCCCAACGCCGAGGAGGCCAAGACCGCCGAGGTCGCCGCCTACTGCTGGAAGGCGCTCGGCCAGACCGGCTTCACCCGCACCGACGTGATCGTGGGCGTCGGCGGCGGCGCCACCACCGACCTGGCCGGCTTCGTCGCGGCGACCTGGCTGCGCGGCGTGCGCTGGATCGCCGTCCCCACCACCGTGCTCGGCATGGTGGACGCGGCGGTCGGCGGCAAGACCGGCATCAACACCGCCGAGGGCAAGAACCTGGTGGGCGCCTTCCACCCGCCGGCCGGCGTGCTGTGCGACCTGGCCGCGCTGGACTCGCTGCCGCCCCACGACTACGTCAGCGGGCTCGCCGAGGTCATCAAGGCCGGCTTCATCGCCGACCCGGCGATCCTGGACCTCGTCGAGTCCGACCCCGAGGGCGCCCGCAGCCCCGCGGGACCGCACACCGCGGAGCTGATCGAGCGGGCCATCAGGGTCAAGGCCGAGGTGGTCTCCGCGGACCTGAAGGAGTCCGGGCTGCGGGAGATCCTCAACTACGGCCACACCCTCGCGCACGCCATCGAGAAGAACGAGCGCTACAACTGGCGGCACGGCGCCGCGGTCTCCGTCGGCATGGTCTTCGCCGCCGAACTCGGCCGCCTCGCCGGCCGGCTGGACGACGCGACCGCCGACCGGCACCGCGCGGTGCTCGGCTCGGTGGGGCTGCCGCTGACCTACCGCGGCGACCAGTGGCCGCGGCTGCTGGAGACGATGAAGGTCGACAAGAAGTCCCGCGGCGACCTGCTGCGCTTCATCGTCCTGGACGGCCTGGGCAAGCCGTCGGTGCTGGAGGGCCCTGACCCCGCGGTGCTGCTCGCCGCCTACGGGGAGGTGGCCGAGTGACCCGCCGGGTGCTGGTGCTCAACGGCCCCAACCTGGGCCGCCTGGGCTCGCGCGAGCCCGACGTCTACGGCTCCACCTCCTACGCCGGCCTGGTCGAGGCGTGCACCAAGCTCGGCGCCGAGCTGGGCTTCGAGGTCGAGGTGCGCGAGACCAACGACGAGGGCGAGATGATCCGCTGGCTGCACGAGGCCGCGGACGGCCGGCTGCCGGTGGTGCTCAACCCCGGTGCCTTCACCCACTACTCCTACGGCATGCGCGACGCCGCCGCCCAGCGCACCGCGCCGCTGATCGAAGTGCACATCTCCAATCCGTACGCCCGCGAGGAGTTCCGGCACACCTCGGTGGTCGCCGCCGTCGCCTCGGGGACCGTCGCCGGGTTCGGCATCGGCTCCTATCGGCTGGCGCTGCGGGCGATCGCCGAGGAGATCGAGGGCGCGTAACCCGTAAGACGCGCTGGACCCGTCGACCCGTACCGCCCGCACCGGCCCCGTACCACCGGCCCGGACCGTGCCGCCGGCGCGGGCACCCCGGCGGCGGGGCGGACGTTTACACATGGACGCCCGGTGGCGGTACCGTTCCGTCTCGACGGCCCGCTACCGGCCGGTCATGTCGCTGAGCCTCCGGTACGGATGCGGGATGGAGTGGGCCGAGATGCAGCACGCTGTCGGAGCGCCGGGAGCGCCGCAGCCCGGCGGGGGCACCGGGCACTTCCCGCTGCCCTCGGCCGCCCCGGTGCAGCCGCCCACCGCCGCCCAGGCCCCGATAGCCGTGCTGCTCATCGGCGCGGCCGGCGCGGGCAAGACCACCATCGCCCGGCACTGGGCCGACCACCGCGCCGCCCCCACCGCGCACATCAGCCTGGACGACGTCCGCGAATGGGTCAGGTCCGGCTTCGCCGACCCGCAGACCGGGTGGAACGAGCACTCCGAGGCGCAGTACCGGCTGGCCCGCCGCACCTGCGGCTTCGCCGCCCGCAACTTCCTGGCCAACGGCGTGTCCTGCATCATCGACGACGCGGTCTTCCCCGACTGGCCCGCGGTCGGCCTCGGCGGCTGGAAGCGGCACGTCGGTCCGGGACTGCTGCCGGTGGTGCTGCTGCCCGGCCTCGACGTGGTGCTCACCCGCAACGCCGAGCGCTCCGGCAACCGCCGGCTGTCCGACGAGGAGGTGGCCCGCATCCACGGCCGGATGGCCGGCTGGTACGGCTCGGGCCTGCCGATCATCGACAACTCGCAGCTCGACGTGGAGTCCGCGGCCGCCGCGCTGGACCGCGTGGTCACCCGCAGTCTCCAGGGCCCCGCGGTCTGGTAGTCCCCGACCCCGTCTGGGCGAGCGGACCGGCCGGAAAAGGGGCAGCGGCCCGCCGCCCGACTTAAGCTCAGGCGCATGGCGGAGGTGCATGCGACTCGCAGGGCCCGGCTGCGCGAACGGTGTGCTGCCGCGGGCCAGGACGCCGCGCTCGTCACCCTGCCCGCGAACGTGCTCTACCTGACCGGCCGCACGCCGCCCGGCGCCGCGCTGCTGGTCGGCCCGGGCGCGCAGGACACCCTGGTGCACCTGCGCCCACCGCCCGACGACCCGCGCGAGGAGCCGCGTCCCGACGACGTGCGGGCCACCGTGCTGCCCTCGCCCGGCGGCGACGCCGCCGTCGCCGCCGCGGACCTCGCCCGCGAGCAGGGCGCGCAGTGCCTGGCCGTCGAGGAGCACCACCTGACCGTGGCCCGGCACCGCGCGCTGCGCTCGGTGGCCGGCGGCCTGCCGCTCGGCGACCTGGCCGGGGCGGTCGAGCAGCTGCGGCTGGTCAAGGACGAGCACGAGATCGCCGCGCTGCGCATCGCCGCCGAGATCGCCGACCAGGCGCTCGGCGAGCTGCTGGAGTCGATCCTGGTCGGCCGCACCGAACGGCACCTCGCGCTGGAGCTGGAACGCCGGCTGGTCGACCACGGCGCGGACGGCGCCGCGTTCCCCACCTCCGTCGGCGCCGGTCCGCACTCCGGCACCGCCCGCCACGTGCCCACCGACCGCCGGGTGGAGGAGGGCGACTTCCTCACCGTGCGGCTGGGCGCCTGCTACCGCGGCTACCGCTGCGAGGCGGGCCGCACCTTCGTCATCGGCACCGCACCGGCCGCCTGGCAGATCGAGCTGTACGAGCTGGTCTTCGACGCCCAGAAGGCCGGCCGCGAAGCGCTGGCACCCGGTGTGGCCTGCCGGGACGTCGACCAGGCCAGCCGCCGGCCGCTCACCGCGGCCGGCCACGCGGAGGGCCTGGCGCCGTGGTCGGGCCACGGCGTGGGCCTCGAAATCGACGAGGACCCGCAGTTGTCACCTGCGGCCATGGGTAAACTGGACGCTTGCGTGCCGGTCACCGTCGAACCGGGGGTCCACCTTCCGGGCCGTGGCGGTGTCCGGATCGGCGACACCCTCGTCGTGCGTCCCACGGCGGACGGCGGGCCCGAGCTACTCACCATCACGACCAAGGAGCTGCTCGCCCTGTGACGGGCGCGGGTCTCCTCGGTCCCGAAGCAGCACTTCAGGAGATTCCGCAACCGTGGCCACCACGAACGACCTCAAGAACGGCCTCGTGCTCAAGCTCGACGGCGGCCAGCTCTGGACCGTAGTCGAGTTCCAGCACGTCAAGCCCGGCAAGGGCCCCGCCTTCGTGCGCACCAAGCTGAAGCACGTGCTCTCCGGGAAGGTCGTCGACAAGACCTTCAACGCCGGCGTGAAGGTCGAGACGGCCAACGTCGACAAGCGCGGCATGCAGTTCTCTTACAAGGACGGCGCCGACTTCGTCTTCATGGACACCGAGACGTACGACCAGATCACCATCGCCCCCGAGGTCGTCGGCGACGCCGCCCACTACCTGCTGGAGGGCTTCGAGGCGGTCGTCGCGATGTACGAGGGCTCGCCGCTCTACATCGAGCTGCCCGCCTCCGTCGAGCTGGTGATCGAGTACACCGAGCCCGGCGTCCAGGGCGACCGCTCCACCGGCGGCTCCAAGCCCGCCCGCCTGGAGACCGGCTACGAGATCGGCGTCCCGCTCTTCATCACCACGGGTGAGAAGGTCAAGGTCGACACCCGCACGGGCGACTACCTCGGCCGGGTGAACAGCTAACCGTGGCTGCTCGCAACAAGGCCCGCAAGCGCGCCTTCCAGATCCTCTTCGAGGCGGAACAGCGGGGGGCCGCCCCGAGGGCCGTCATGGCGGACTGGATCCGGCTCGCGCGGACCGACGACCGGCAGCCGCCGGTCACCGAGTACACGATGCGGCTGGTCGAGGGGTACGCCGCGCACGCCGGCCGGATCGACGAGCTGCTGGCCGGTTACTCGGTCGGCTGGACCCTGGACCGGATGCCGGCCGTGGACCGCAACGTGCTGCGGCTGGGCACCTACGAGCTGCTCTGGGAGGACGACGTCCCGGACGCGGTGGTGCTGGACGAGGCCGTGCAGTTGGCCAAGGAGTTCTCCACCGACGACTCGCCGTCGTTCGTCAACGGCCTGCTCGGCCGGCTGCTGGAGCTCAAGCCCACGCTCCAGCGCTGACCGGCGCACGGTGGGGACCAGGCCCGACAGCAGAAGGTGAACCATGTTCTGCTTCGGGCCTGGTGCATGTCCCGGCCCGGCCCTAGGGTCCGCCGCATGGACCGGACCCCGCGGGCACTGCTCGCCCGCCTCGCCGCGCTGCGCGCCGCCGACCTGCCGGTGCGCGGCGGCCGCACGATGGCCTACGTCTACGACAGCGGACTGCCCGGCGTGGACGAGCTGGCGCAGGCCGCGCACGCCGCCTTCGCCGGGGTCAACGGCCTGGACATGACCGCCTTCCCCAGCGTCGTCACGCTGGAGAACGACGTCGTGGGGCAGGCCGCGGAGCTGCTCGGCGGCGGTCCCGGCACCGTGGGCGTCTTCACCAGCGGCGGCACCGAGAGCTGCCTGCTGGCCGTGCTCACCGCGCGCGAGCACGCCCGGCGGCGCGGCGTCACCGCTCCCGAACTGGTGCTGCCGGCCACCGCGCACGCCGCCTTCCACAAGGCCGCGAAGCTGTTCGGGCTGACGCCGGTGAGCGTGCCCGTCGACCCGCGGACCTTCCGGGTGCGCGCCGAGGACGTCGACGCCGCGCTCACCGCACGCACCGCGCTGGTCGTGGTCTCCGCGCCCTCGTACGCGCACGGCGTCGTCGACCCGGTCGCCGCGGTGGCCGCGGCCGCGGCCCGCCACGGAGTGCTCTGCCACGTCGACGCGTGCATCGGCGGCTGGCACCTGGGCCATCTGCGGCGGGCGGCGCAGGCACCGGCGGAGGGTGCGGGGGAGGAGCCGGGGGTCGCGCAACAGGAGGCGCGGGTACCGGAGTTCGACCTGTCGGTGCCCGGCGTCAGCTCGCTCTCGGTGGACCTGCACAAGTACGCGTACACGCCCAAGGGCGCGTCGGTGCTGCTGTTCCGCGACGCCGAGCTGCGCCGACACGGCTGGTTCGCGCACGCCGCGTGGCCCGGCTACCCGGTGGTCAACGCCACGCTCCAGGGCACCAAGTCGGCCGGTCCGCTCGCCGCGGCGTGGGCGGTGCTGCGGCACATCGGCCCCGACGGGTACGCGGAGCTGTCCCGCCGCGTCCACACCGCGACCCGCCGGCTCGTCGACGGGATCGGCGGCATCGAGGGGTTGTACGTGCTCGGCGCGCCCGACGCCTCCCTCGTCGCCGTCGCGTCCGGCGACCCCGAGCTGCACCCCTTCGTCCTGGCCGACGAGATGCGGCTGCTCGGCTGGTACCTCCAGCCGCAGCCGTCCTTCGCCGGCTCGCCGTCGAACGTGCACCTGACGGTGACCGCCGCGGTCGCCGCGCCCGAGCGGATCGACGAGCTGCTGGCGGCGCTGGCGGTGGCCGCGCGGCGCGCCCGGCGCACCGGGCCGCCCGCCGTCGACCCCGCGCTGGTCGGCCTCGCCGCCACGCTCGACCCGGACACCCTGGGCCCCGCCGAGGTCGCCCTCGCGCTGGACGCCGCCGGCGTCGGCGCGGACGGCGCCCTGCCGCCTCGCGGCGCGCCCGTCCTGGCCGTCCTGGAAGCCCTCCCGCCACGCCTGTCCGAGCGGCTCCTGCCGGAGGTGGTCTCGCGGCTGTACGGAGGGTGACGGAGAGTCAGGCGCGCGTCCCCGCGCGGAAAACCGGCTGCCCGGACCCGGGCGCGGCCGTTACGCTCCATGACATCGCGCACCCCCGCCGCACCGGCGGGCCCGCGCGACGACGAGCGCCGCGCGGCCCGCGCGGTCCTACGAGGGGAGGCCGACATGCGTGAGCGCACCGCTGCCGTCGTCCCCGCCGCACGCCACGAGGTGATCCTGGTGTCTCGGGCCGCCCGGCGCCGGCTGCGCGGCCGGCCCGGGTCCCCGTGACGTGACGCCCGTCTGAGGCCGCGCCGCACGCGGGTCCGCCCGGCGTGTTCGCTCGCCGTGTCCCGGCCCGCGCGCACCGCGTGGAGCGGAGCACGTCGGCGCGGACCGCCTCGCGCGGGCCGCGGCGCTCTGCGCTGCCTCGCCTCCCGGCGGCCGTTCCCCGTCGGCCCCACCCGCACTCCTGCGGCCCACCGCACCCGTACCCGCTCGGGGTCGCGTTCGCGGCGCCGCGGCCGGTGCGCGGCGGAGCCGTACCCACGTCCGGGTCATCGCGCGCCCTCCGACCGGATCCCGCAGAAAGGCCCTCGGCCGTGCGCAGCACCCCACACATCCCGCACACCCCGCACACCCCGCACCTTCCGCCCACCGTCGCCCCCGCCGCATCCGCCCGTACCGTGCCCGCGCCGGCCGCCGCCGGGACGCCGGCCCGTGGGCGGGGCGGCGAGCGGCCGCGGTCTCTTGCCGGCGTCCGCAACATCGGCGTCCTCGCACATGTCGACGCGGGCAAGACGACCGTCACCGAGCGTGTCCTCTTCCTCACCGGGGCGACCCACAAGCGCGGTGAGGTGCACGACGGCACCACCGTCACCGATTTCGACCCGCAGGAGCGCGACCGCGGCATCACGATCTTCGCCGCGGCCGTCAGCTGCGACTGGCGGGGCCACCGCGTCAACCTGATCGACACCCCGGGCCACGTCGACTTCTCCGACGAGGTCGAGCGATCGCTGCGGGTGCTGGACGGCGCGGTCGCGGTCTTCGACGCGGTGGCCGGCGTGGAGCCGCAGAGCGAGACGGTGTGGCGGCAGGCCGACCGGCACGGCGTTCCGCGGATCGCCTTCGTCAACAAGCTGGACCGCGCGGGCGCCGACCTCGACGCGGCGGTCGCCTCGATCCGGGACCGGCTGCACGCCGTGCCGCTGGTCGTCCAGCTCCCGATCGGCCGCGAGGACGGCTTCAGGGGTGTCGTGGACCTGTTGACCATGCGGGCGCTGACCTGGCCGTCGGACGGCGAGGCGGACGGCGGCGGGGCCGCCGGCGGGGCCGGTTCCGCGGTGGGCGGCACGGCGTACCGGGAGGGTCCGGTGCCGCGGGAGCTGCGTGCGGAGGCGGCGCGGCGGCGCAGGGAGCTGGAGGAGGCGGTGGCCGAACTGCACCCGGCGGTGCTGGAGGAGTTCTGCGCGGCGCCGTCCGCGCCGTCCGCGGCGTCCGCGCCGTCCGCGCCGTCCGCGGCGTCCGCGTCGGCGGCAACGTCGGCGGCAGCGTCGGTGTCCGAGGCGCCGGGAGCCGAAGCCATGGTGCCGGAGCCCGCGGTGGCGACCGCGACGCTGGCCGGGGCGCTGCGCGACCTGACCCGCCAGGGCGCGGCCGTGGTGGTGCTCTGCGGCTCGGCCTACCGCAACCGCGGCATCGAGCCGCTGCTCGACGCGGTGACGGCGTACCTGCCCTCACCGCTCGACGTCCCCGCGGTGCGCGGCGTCGTGGGCGGCGGTACGGACGCGGTGCGCGCCGCGGCGGACGTGGTGGACGGTCCGGTGGAGCGGGCGGCCGACCCGGCGGCGCCGTTCGCCGCGCTGGTGTTCAAGGTGGCGGTGACTGCCACCGGACGGCTGACGTACCTGCGGATCTACTCGGGAACGCTGCGGAAGGGGGACACGGTGCTGGACGCCGGAGCACGCCGGGGCGAGCGGATCGCCCGCATCCTGCGGGTCCAGGCGGACCGGCACCGGGAGCTGGACCGCGCGACGGCCGGCGACATCGTCGCCGTCGTCGGGCCGAAGGCGGCCGCGGCGGGCGCCACGCTGTGCGCGCCGGACGCGCCGCTGCTGCTCGAACCGCCGCGACCGGCGGCCCCGGTGGTCTCGGTGGCCGTCGAGGCGCGGGCCGACGCCGACACCGGGCGGCTGGCCGCCGCACTGGCCCGGCTCGCCGAGGAGGACCCGTCACTGGCCGTCAGGACCGACCCCGAGACCGGTCAGACGGTGCTGGCCGGAATGGGGGAACTCCACCTGGAGGTCGCCGTGGAGAAGATCCGCCGCACGCTGGGCATCGGCGTAGCGGTGGGCCCGCCGCGCGTCGCCCACCGGGAGACCGTGGTCCGGGGGGTGACGGGGATGCTCTACCGGCACGTCAAACAGGACGGCGGCGCCGGGCAGTTCGCCCACGTGGTGATCGACGTGGCGCCGCTGACCGTCGAAGAGGCCGACCGAAAGGAGGAGTTCGTGTTCACCTCGACCGTCACCGGCGGCCGGGTGCCGCGCGCGTACGTGCGCGCGGTCGAGGCCGGCTGCCGGGACGCGCTCGCCGAGGGTCCGCTTGCCGGTCACCCGGTGACCGGGCTGCGGGTGACGCTGACGGACGGCGCGACCCATCCGAAGGACTCCTCGGAGACGGCGTTCCGCGCCGCGGGGCGGTTCGCGCTGCGCGCGGCGCTGCGCTCGTGCGTGATGGCGGTGCTGGAACCGGTGGCCGAGGTCACCGCGACGGTGCCCGACGCGTTCGTGGGCGCGGTGCTCGGCGACCTCGCGGCGCGCGGCGGCCACGTCACCGGCTCGGCGCCCGGCCGGACCGGCACCACGGCCGTCACCGCGACGGTCCCGCTGGCCCGCCTCTTCGGCTACGCGACCGCGCTGCGCACCCGCACCCAGGGCCGGGGCGCCTTCACCACCCGCCCGGCGGGACGCCGCCCGGTCGGCTGAGACGGCCTGCTTCGGCTTCCAGCGGGTCGCGAGACGCCGCCGGTCGGCCGAGGCGCTCGCCGAGCGCGGCAAGGGAACCGCGCGGCAAGGCAGCCGCGCGGCAAGGCAGCCGCGCGGCAAGGCAGCCGCGCGGCAAGGCAGCCGCGCGGCAAGGCAGCCGCGCGGCAAGGGAGCCGCGTGGCAAGGGAGTCGTGGGGAGGCGAGGCGCGCGGGGAGGCGAGTCGCGCGGGAAGCGAACCGCCGCCGGGGCGGACCCGAACGGGTCCGCCCCGGCGGCGGGACGTTTCTGCAGATTCTGCGGAAAGCGGGCGCTCAGCCCTCCTCGTGCTGCACGGCGCGCCGTGCGTCCGCGTCGAGGACGCCCCAGCCGATCAGCTGCTCGGTCAGCACCGAGGGCGACTGGTCGTAGATCACGGCCAGCGTGCGCAGGTCGTCCTGGCGGATGGAGAGCACCTTGCCGTTGTAGTCGCCGCGCTGGCTCTGGATCGTCGCCGCGTAACGCTGCAGCGGGCCGGCCTTCTCCGGCGGGACCTGGGACAGCCGCTCCAGGTCGAGCACCAGCTTCGGCGGCGGCTCCGCCGCGCCGCCGGGGGTGGTGCCGGGCAGCAGCTCCTGCACCGGGACGCCGTAGAAGTCGGCGAGCTCGGCGAGGCGCTGCACGGTGACGGCGCGGTCGCCGCGCTCGTACGACCCGACGACCACGGCCTTCCAGCGGCCCTGGGACTTCTCCTCGACACCGTGCAGGGACAGCCCCTGCTGCGTGCGGATCGCGCGGAGCTTGGCTCCGAGCTGTTTGGCGTAATCGCTGGACATATGGCTCCCCGGACGGAAACTCGGTGACTCACTGTGAGGTTACGCAGCGTAATCCGGCGTCGTCAAGCCGAATGCCGCCGACCGGTCGCTGACCAGCGCTGACCTGCGGCGACCGGAAGGCCTCCGGAACGGGTCCGGGCGCCTCCGGAACGTCTCCGGAACGTCTCCGGAACGCCTCCCGGACCCGCCGAGACTCCCTCCCCGGCCGGCCCCCGTCCCGCCCCGTGGCGTGTCGAGGGCACCTGATATCGTCGGTGACGTACCTCTGACGTCCTTTAACACCGTCCTGTGAGGCGGGGAAGGAGGTCTGCTCGACCATGGTCGACGACCGCACCACCGGCGCGCAGGCGGCGCCCCCAGGGGCCTCCGGGGCTCCCGGGCCCTCCGCGTCCGCCGCGTCCGCAGCGCTCTCCGCGCCCGCCCGCCCGGTGCTCGAAGCACCGGACATCGCCCGGGTCCTGACCCGGATCGCCCACGAGATCGTCGAACGCGCCAAGGGCGCCGACGACGTGGTCCTGCTCGGCATCCCGACCCGCGGGGTCTTCCTGGCCCGCCGGCTCGCCGACAAGCTCGCCGAGATCACCGGCCGCCCGGCCGCCGCCGGCTCGCTCGACATCACCATGTACCGCGACGACCTGCGCCTGCACCCGCCGCGCGCGCTGGCCGCCACCGAGATCCCCGGCGACGGGGTCGACGGCCGCCTGGTGGTCCTGGTCGACGACGTGCTCTTCTCCGGCCGCACCATCCGCGCCGCCCTGGACGCCCTCGGCGACATCGGCCGGCCCCGCGCGGTGCAGCTGGCCGTGCTGGTCGACCGCGGCCACCGCGAGCTGCCCATCAGGGCCGACTACGTCGGCAAGAACCTGCCCACCTCGCTGCGCGAGACCGTCAAGGTGCTGCTCAGCGAGGAGGACGGCCGGGACAGCGTGCTGCTCGGCCAGCTCGCCGACAGCTAGCGACCCGTACCGCACCGGCGGCGCACCCCGTGTCCGCGCGTCCGGCCGCACCCCGGCCGGCCCGCACGCACCCGCGGCGGACCGCCCCGCGCCCGACCCGGACCCGACCGGGACCCGACCGGGACCCGACCGGGACCCGACCGGTCCGGTCGGCCCGAGCCGCCGCGAGGTCCCGGACCGCACCACGACCCGGACCCGCACGCCCCGGTGCACCACCGGCCGGCCCCGGCCGCACCGCCGCCCCGACGGGCCGGCCCGCCCCACCGGGCGCCGCCGAGCCCCCGCACCCGCCCGGTCTGCCCAGCACCCCCGGAGTGACCCCTGTGAAGCGCCATCTGATCTCGGCCGCCGACCTGACCCGCGACGACGCGATCCTCGTGCTCGACACCGCGGAGGAGATGGCCCGCGTCGCCGACCGCCCGATCAAGAAGCTGCCGACGCTGCGCGGCCGCACCGTCGTCAACCTGTTCTTCGAGGACTCGACCCGGACCCGGATCTCCTTCGAGGCCGCCGCCAAGCGGCTGTCCGCCGACGTCATCAACTTCTCCGCCAAGGGCTCCTCGGTCTCCAAGGGCGAGTCGCTGAAGGACACCGCCCTCACCCTGGAGGCGATGGGCGCCGACGCCGTGGTCATCCGCCACCACTCCTCCGGCGCGCCGCACCGGCTGGCCACCTCCGGCTGGATCAACGCCTCGGTGGTCAACGCCGGCGACGGCACCCACGAGCACCCCACCCAGGCGCTGCTCGACGCCTTCACCGTGCGCCGCCACCTGTCCGCGCCCGGCCGCGACCTGTCCGGCCGCCGGATCACCATCGTCGGCGACGTGCTGCACAGCCGCGTCGCCCGCTCCAACGTGCTGCTGCTCACCACGCTGGGCGCCGAGGTCACCCTGGTCGCGCCGCCCACGCTGCTGCCCATCGGCGTCGAGAAGTGGCCCTGCGCGGTCTCCTACGACCTGGACGCGGTGCTGGCGAAGTCCGACGCGGTGATGATGCTGCGGGTGCAGCGCGAGCGGATGAACGCCGCGTTCTTCCCCACCGAGCGCGAGTACGCCCGCCGCTACGGCCTGGACGGCCTGCGGATGGCGGCGCTGCCCGAGCACGCCATCGTGATGCACCCCGGACCGATGAACCGCGGCATGGAGATCACCGCCGAGGTCGCCGACTCGCCGCGCTGCACCGCCGTCGAGCAGGTCGCCAACGGCGTCAGCACCCGGATGGCCGTCCTGTACCTGCTGCTCGGCGGCTCCGAGCCCGCCGTCGCGGCCCCCGTGCCCGCCGACACCGACACCGCCCCCGCCGCCCGCACCGAGGAGAGCAAGTGACCATGAGCGACAGCGACACCCCCAGGACGCTGATCCGCGGCGCCCGCCTGCTGGGCGCGGCGCCCCGGGACGTGCTGGTGGAGGGCGAGCGGGTGGCCGCGGTCGGCGAGAACCTGCCCGCCGACGGCGCCCGGGTCGTCGAGGGCGAGGGCCTGGTGCTGCTGCCCGGCCTGGTCGACCTGCACACCCACCTGCGCGAGCCCGGCCGGGAGGACTCCGAGACGGTGCTGACCGGCACCAGGGCCGCCGCGGTCGGCGGGTACACCGCCGTGCACGCCATGGCCAACACCTTCCCGGTCGCCGACACCGCGGGCGTCGTGGAACAGGTCTGGCGGCTCGGCGCCGAGTCCGGCTACTGCGACGTGCAGCCGGTCGGCGCGGTCACCGTCGGCCTGGAGGGCAAGCAGCTCGCCGAGCTGGGCGCCATGGCCGACTCCGCGGCCGGCGTGCGGGTCTTCTCCGACGACGGCAAGTGCGTGGACGACGCGGTGATCATGCGCCGCGCGCTGGAGTACGTGAAGGCGTTCGACGGCGTGGTCGCCCAGCACGCGCAGGAGCCGCGGCTGACCGAGGGCGCGCAGATGAACGAGGGCGCGGTCTCCGGCGAGGTGGGCCTGACCGGCTGGCCCGCGGTCGCCGAGGAGTCGATCATCGCCCGGGACGTGCTGCTGGCCGCGCACGTCGGCTCCCGCGTGCACATCTGCCACCTGTCCACGGCAGGCTCGGTGGAGATCGTGCGCTGGGCCAAGTCCAAGGGCTGGGACGTCACCGCCGAGGTCACCCCGCACCACCTGCTGCTCACCGACGAGCTGGTGCGCACGTACAACCCCGTCTACAAGGTCAACCCGCCGCTGCGCACCGAGGCCGACGTGCTGGCGCTGCGCGAGGCGCTGGCCGACGGCACGATCGACTGCGTGGCAACCGACCACGCGCCGCACCCGCACGAGGACAAGGACTGCGAGTGGGCGGCGGCGGCCATGGGCATGGTCGGCCTGGAGACCGCCCTGTCCGTGGTGCAGCACACCATGGTCGACACCGGGCTGCTGGACTGGGCGGGCGTGGCGGACCGGATGTCCGCCCGGCCCGCGGCCATCGGCCGGCTGGCCGGCCACGGCCGCCCGGTCGCCGCGGGGGAGCCCGCCAATCTGGTGCTGGTCGATCCCGCATACCGTGGAACCGTCAATCCCGCGGGCTTCGCCTCCCGCAGCCGCAACACCCCTTACGAGGGCCGCGAGCTGCCCGGCCGGGTCGTCGCGACCTTCCTGCGGGGCCGTGCGACGGTGATGGACGGGAAGCTCACGTGACGACTCCTTCGACCCTGCTGGCGGGCGCCATGGCCCGCGCCGCCCACGCGGCCGGCGCGACCTCGGCCGCCGCGGACGACGGCAAGCACTCCGCGAAGGTCACCGACTGGACCGACCGGATCGGCTGGATCGTCGGCCTGCTGCTGTTCGTCGCGCTGGTGTACTGGCTGATGCGCCAGGGCTGGCAGTGGCGCCGCACCCTCCAGGGCGGCCTGCCCGAGCTGCCGCAGGCCCCGGACCGCACGGCCGGCGCGGCGGACGGCGACGGCGACCCGGACCCCGACGCCGCGGCGGCCACCGGCCTGGACGGCGAGCCGCCGCTGACCATGGAGGGCCGCTACCACGGCTCCACCACCGCCGAGCAGTGGCTCGACCGCATCGTCGCCCACGGCCTGGGCGTGCGCAGCAAGGCCGCGCTCACCCTCACCGACGACGGACTGCGGGTCGAGCGCACCGGCGCGCCCGGCTTCTTCATTCCCGCCGCCGCGCTGCGCGGCGCCCGACTGGACCGGGCGATCGCGGGCAAGGTCCTCCCCGAGGGCGGCCTGCTGGTGGTCACCTGGGAGCACGGCGGCACCCTGATCGACTCCGGCTTCCGCTCCGACCACGCCGCCGAGCACCCCCGCTGGGTGGAGCGGCTGGGCGCGCTGCACGCCGCCCACGCCGTGCCCGCCGCCCCCGGGGCCGCCGGCGCCCCGCCCGCGGGGGAAGCGGCCCCGGCCGCCGGGGGCGCAGCCCCGCCCGCCGGCGACGCAGTCCCGCACGATGTCCTGCACGACAAGGAAGGCGCACGATGACGACCTCCCCCCGGGCCGCGGCCGCGCCCGCCGTACTCGTCCTGGAGGACGGCCGCGTCTTCCGCGGCCGGGCCTACGGCGCGGTGGGCGAGACCTTCGGCGAGGCGGTGTTCTCCACCGGCATGACCGGCTACCAGGAGACGCTGACCGACCCCTCGTACCACCGCCAGGTCGTGGTGATGACCGCCCCGCACGTCGGCAACACCGGTGTCAACGACGAGGACCCCGAGTCCTCGCGCATCTGGGTGGCCGGCGACGTGGTCCGCGACCCCGCCCGCACCCCCTCCAACTGGCGCTCCCGCCGCACCCTGGACGAGGAGCTGACCGCGCAGGGCGTCGTCGGCATCAGCGGCGTCGACACCCGCGCCCTCACCCGCCACCTGCGCGAGCGCGGCGCCATGCGGGTCGGCATCTTCTCCGGCGCGAAGGCCGGAGCCGACGAGGCCGCGCTGCTGGCCGAGGTCAAGGCCGCCCCGCAGATGACCGGCGCGGACCTGTCCGCCGAGGTCGCCACCGCGCAGCCGTACACCGTCCCCGCGATCGGCCCCGACGGCAGGGAGCTGCCGCTCGGCTCCGCGCGCTTCACCGTCGCCGCCCTCGACCTCGGCATCAAGGGCATGACCCCGCGCCGGATGGCCGAGCGCGGCATCGAGGTGCACGTCCTGCCGGCCACCGCCACCGCCGAGGAGGTGTACGCCGCCGCGCCCGACGGCGTGTTCCTGT
Organism: Actinacidiphila sp. DG2A-62; assembly: GCF_035825295.1. Taxonomy (NCBI): domain Bacteria; kingdom Bacillati; phylum Actinomycetota; class Actinomycetes; order Kitasatosporales; family Streptomycetaceae; genus Actinacidiphila; species Actinacidiphila sp. DG2A-62. Next base: position 1,056,207 of record NZ_JAYMGI010000002.1, on the reverse strand, counting down.
CCAACGGCCCCGGCGACCCGGCCACCGCCGACCTCACCGTCATCCAGGAGGTGCTGGGCCGCGGCACCCCGCTGTTCGGCATCTGCTTCGGCAACCAGCTGCTCGGCCGCGCCCTCGGCTTCGGCACCTACAAGCTGAAGTACGGCCACCGCGGCATCAACCAGCCGGTGCAGGACCGCGCCACCGGCAAGGTCGAGGTCACCGCGCACAACCACGGCTTCGCCGTCGACGCCCCGCTGGACCGGGTCAGCGACACCCCGTTCGGCCGCGCCGAGGTCAGCCACGTCTGCCTCAACGACGGCGTGGTGGAGGGGCTGCGGCTGCTCGACCGGCCGGCGTTCAGCGTCCAGTACCACCCCGAGGCGGCGGCGGGACCGCACGACGCCGCGTACCTGTTCGACCGCTTCGTCCAGCTCATGGCAGAACAGCAGGGAGCCCAGCGTGCCTAAGCGCACAGACATCCAGTCCGTCCTGGTGATCGGCTCCGGCCCGATCGTCATCGGCCAGGCCGCCGAGTTCGACTACTCGGGCACGCAGGCCTGCCGGGTGCTGAAGTCCGAGGGCCTGCGCGTGGTGCTGGTCAACTCCAACCCGGCCACGATCATGACCGACCCGGAGATCGCCGACGCCACCTACGTCGAGCCGATCACCCCGGAGTACGTCGAGAAGATCATCGCCAAGGAGCGCCCCGACGCGCTGCTGCCCACGCTCGGCGGCCAGACCGCGCTGAACACCGCGATCGCCCTGCACGAGGGCGGTGTGCTGGCCGAGTACGGCGTGGAGCTGATCGGCGCCCGGGTGGAGGCGATCCACAAGGGCGAGGACCGCGACCAGTTCAAGGCCGTCGTGGAGGCGGTGCGGGCCAGGATCGGGCACGGCGAGTCCGCCCGCTCGGTGATCTGCCACTCCATGGACGACGTGCTGGCGGGCGTGGAGACCCTCGGCGGCTACCCGGTCGTGGTGCGGCCCTCCTTCACCATGGGCGGTGCCGGCTCCGGGTTCGCGCACGACGAGGAGGAGCTGCGGCGGATCGCCGGCCAGGGCCTCGCGCTGTCGCCCACCACCGAGGTGCTCCTGGAGGAGTCCATCCTCGGCTGGAAGGAGTACGAGCTGGAGCTGATGCGCGACAAGAACGACAACGTCGTGGTCGTGTGCTCCATCGAGAACCTCGACCCGATGGGCGTGCACACCGGCGACTCGATCACCGTGGCCCCGGCGATGACGCTCACCGACCGCGAGTACCAGGTGCTGCGGGACATCGGCATCGAGGTGATCCGCGAGGTCGGCGTGGACACCGGCGGCTGCAACATCCAGTTCGCGGTGAACCCGGCCGACGGGCGGGTCATCGTGATCGAGATGAACCCCCGGGTGTCCCGGTCCTCGGCGCTGGCGTCGAAGGCCACCGGCTTCCCGATCGCGAAGATCGCCGCCCGGCTGGCCGTCGGCTACACCCTGGACGAGATCCCCAACGACATCACCGAGCAGACCCCCGCGTCGTTCGAGCCGACGCTGGACTACGTGGTGGTGAAGGTGCCGCGGTTCGCCTTCGAGAAGTTCCCGGCCGCGGACGCCGCGCTGACCACCACGATGAAGTCGGTGGGCGAGGCGATGGCCATCGGCCGCAACTTCACCGAGGCGCTGAACAAGGCGCTGCGGTCGCTGGAGAAGAAGGGCTCGCAGTTCGACTTCTCCCCGCTGACCAGGCCGGACGCGGGGCAGAAGGCCGCCCTGCTGGAGAAGGCCGGGGTGCCCACCGACGGCCGGATCAACACCGTCATGGAGGCGATCAGGGCCGGCGCGAGCCGGCAGGAGGTCTTCGAGGCCACCCGCATCGACCCGTGGTTCGTCGACCAGCTGTTCCTGATCGCCGAGATCGCCGAGGAGATCGCCGCCGCCGACAGGCTCGGCCCCGAGCTGCTCGCCGAGGCCAAGCGGCACGGCTTCTCCGACGCGCAGATCGCCGGCATCCGGGGCCTGCGCGAGGACGTGGTCCGCGAGGTCCGGCACGCCCTCGGCATCCGCCCGGTCTACAAGACCGTCGACACCTGCGCCGCCGAGTTCGCCGCCAGGACCCCGTACTTCTACTCCTCCTACGACGAGGAGAGCGAGGTCGCGCCGCGCGAGAAGCCCGCGGTGATCATCCTCGGCTCGGGTCCCAACCGGATCGGCCAGGGCATCGAGTTCGACTACTCCTGCGTGCACGCCTCGTTCGCGCTGCACGACGCCGGCTTCGAGACCGTGATGGTCAACTGCAACCCCGAGACCGTCTCCACCGACTACGACACCTCCGACCGGCTCTACTTCGAGCCGCTCACCCTGGAGGACGTGCTGGAGATCGTGCACGCCGAGACCGTCGCGGGCCCGGTCGCCGGCGTTATCGTGCAGCTCGGCGGGCAGACCCCGCTGGGCCTTGCGCAGGCGCTGAAGGACAACGGGGTGCCGATCGTCGGCACCTCGCCCGAGGCGATCCACCTGGCCGAGGACCGCGGGGCGTTCGGGCAGGTGCTGGCCGAGGCCGGACTGCCCGCGCCCAAGCACGGCACCGCCACCTCCTTCCCCGGCGCGAAGGCCATCGCCGACGAGATCGGCTACCCGGTGCTGGTCCGGCCCTCGTACGTGCTGGGCGGGCGCGGCATGGAGATCGTCTACGACGAGACCCGGCTGGCCGCCTACATCGCCGAGTCCACCGAGATCAGCGCGACCCGGCCGGTGCTCGTCGACCGGTTCCTCGACGACGCCATCGAGATCGACGTGGACGCCCTCTACGACGGCCACGAGCTGTACCTCGGCGGTGTGATGGAGCACATCGAGGAGGCCGGCATCCACTCCGGCGACTCCGCGTGCGCGCTGCCGCCGATCACCCTCGGCGGGCACGACATCAAGCGGCTGCGCGCCTCCACCGAGGCCATCGCGGCGGGCGTCGGGGTGCGCGGCCTGATCAACATCCAGTTCGCGCTGGCCGGGGACATCCTCTACGTCCTGGAGGCCAACCCGCGCGCCTCGCGGACCGTGCCGTTCACCTCCAAGGCCACCGCGGTGCCGCTGGCCAAGGCCGCCGCCCGCATCTCGCTCGGCGCCACCATCGCCGACCTGCGCGCCGAGGGGCTGCTGCCGGCCTCCGGCGACGGCGGCGAGCTGCCGCTGGACGCGCCGATCTCGGTGAAGGAGGCGGTGCTGCCCTGGTCCCGCTTCCGCGACCCGCAGGGCCGCGGCGTGGACACCGTGCTGGGCCCGGAGATGCGGTCCACCGGCGAGGTCATGGGCATCGACGCGGTGTTCGGCACCGCCTACGCCAAGTCGCAGGCCGGCGCGTACGGCGCGCTGCCCACCAAGGGCCGCGCGTTCGTGTCGGTGGCCAACCGGGACAAGCGGGCGCTGATCTTCCCCGCGCGGGCGCTGATCGAGCACGGCTTCGAACTGCTGGCCACCTCCGGCACCGCGGAGGTCCTGCGGCGCAACGGCATCCCGGCGCGGGTGGTGCGCAAGCAGAGCGAGGGCGTCGGCGCCGACGGCGAGCCGACCGTGGTCACCCTCATCCACGAGGGCGAGGTCGACCTCATCGTCAACACCCCGTTCGGCACCGGCGGCCGGCTGGACGGCTACGACATCCGCACCGCCGCCGTCGCCCGCGGCATCCCCTGCCTGACCACCGTCCAGGCGCTGGCCGCGGCCGTCCAGGGCATCGACGCGCTGACCCGCGGCGACATCGGCGTGCGCTGCCTGCAGGAGCACGCCGAGCTGCTGACCCAGGCGCGGAAGGGCTGAGACCGTGCCCGACCTCGCCGAGACCGCGCAGCACCGCCCGGCCGCACCCGCGGCCGGGCGGCGGCCGGGCGGACCGTACGCGCTCCTCTTCCACCTGGTGTTCCGGCGGCTGGACCCCGAGCGGGCCCACCGCCTGGCCTTCGGCTGGATCAGGCTCGCCGCCCGCGTCCCGGTCCTGCGCACCTTCGCCGCGGCGGTGCTCGCGCCCCGCCACCCGAGCCTGCGCACCCAGGCGCTGGGACTGCGGATGCACGGCCCGTTCGGGCTGGCCGCCGGCTTCGACAAGAACGCCACCGGCGTCGACGGACTGGCGATGCTCGGCTTCGACCACGTCGAGATCGGCACCGTCACCGGGCAGCCGCAGCCCGGCAACCCCGGGCCCCGGCTGTTCCGGCTGGTCGCGGACCGCGCGCTGATCAACCGGATGGGCTTCAACAACGACGGCTCGGCCGCCGTCGCCGCCCGGCTCGCCGCGCGCCGCCCGGTCTTCCGCACCACCCTGGGCGTCAACATCGGCAAGACCAAGGCCGTCGCCGAGCAGGACGCGGTCGCCGACTACGTCACCTCCACCGAGCGGCTCGCCGCCCACGCCGACTACCTGGTCGTCAACGTGTCCTCGCCCAACACCCCGGGCCTGCGCGACCTCCAGGCCACCTCGGCGCTGCGCCCGCTGCTCACCGCGGTCCGCGCCGCCGCCGACCGCGCGGTCCCCGGCCGCCGGGTGCCGCTGCTGGTCAAGATCGCCCCCGACCTCGCCGACGAGGACGTGGACGCGGTCGCCGACCTCGCGGTGGAGCTGGGCCTGGACGGCATCATCGCCACCAACACCACCATCGCCCGCGAGGGCCTGGGCCTGCGCTCGGACGCCGCGCTGACCGCGGAGACCGGCGGCCTGTCCGGGGCGCCGCTGAAGGACCGCTCCCTGCAGGTGCTGCGCCGGCTCTACGAGCGGGTCGGCGACCGGGTCACGCTGGTCGGCGTCGGCGGAGTCGAGGACGCCGAGGACGCCTGGCAGCGCATCCTGGCCGGGGCGACCCTGGTCCAGGGCTACAGCGCCTTCGTCTACCGCGGGCCGCTGTGGATGCGCGCGGTCCACAAGGGTCTGGCCGCCCGGCTGGCCGCGAGCCCGTACGCCACCCTCGCCGACGCCGTCGGCGCCGCCACCAGCAGGAAGGCTTCCGCATGACCGGCACGAGCGGACCGACGAGCAACACCGGCACGGGCCGGGCGGACGGCGCGGCCGCCGGCACGGGCCCCGAGCCCTTCGGGGCCCGGCTGCACCGCGCGATGCGGGACCGCGGCCAGCTGTGCGTCGGCATCGACCCGCACGCCTCGCTGCTCACCGGCTGGGGCCTGGGCGACGACGTGGCCGGGCTGGAGCGGTTCACGATGACGGTGGTCGAGGCGCTCGGCGACAGCGTGGCGGCCTTCAAACCGCAGTCCGCCTTCTTCGAGCGGTTCGGCTCGCGGGGCATCGCGGTGCTGGAGCGCGCGGTCGCCGAGGCGCGCGCCCGCGGCGCCCTGGTGCTGATGGACGCCAAGCGCGGCGACATCGGCTCCACGATGACCGCCTACGCCGCCACCTACCTCGACCCCGACTCGCCGCTGTTCAGCGACGCGGTGACGGTGAGCCCCTACCTCGGCTTCGGCTCGCTGCGCCCGGCGCTGGACGCGGCCGCGGCCGCCGGGTCCGGGGTCTTCGTGCTCGCGCTGACCTCCAACCCCGAGGGCGCGCAGGTGCAGCGGGCCACGGCCGCCGACGGCCGCTCGGTGGCGCAGACCGTGCTCGACGCGATCGCCGCCGAGAACGCCGGCGCGACCCCGCTCGGCTCGGTGGGCGCGGTGATCGGCGCGACCATCGGCGACGCGCGCGCCGACCTCGCCGTGGGCGGCCCGCTGCTCGCCCCCGGCGTCGGCGCGCAGGGTGCGGCCCCCGCCGACCTCCCCGCGGTCTTCGGGGCCGCGCTGCCCGACGTCCTGCCGAGCGTCAGCCGGGACGTGCTGCGGCACGGACCGGACGCCGGAAGGCTGCGCGCGGCGGTCGATTCGTACGTGGAGCAGGTGCGCGCGGCGTTCACCTGAACGGGCGAAACCGGCGGTATTGCCGTCGTGCAATCGCACGGGAAAAGGACCAAAAAAGGGCCGGATTCAACAACCGGTCCCATTGACCCCGATTCCCGTTCCGGTATGTCCCGAATATCCCCTCGGATCGGCGGCGGATCGAGGCTGACCAGGACTTTTCGTCTGTTCTCGCTGACTTGGGCCGTCCGGACCGCTAGTCTCCGTCGAGAGCGAGCCGTACAGATGCGGCGCTCGTCGCCCTGCGACGCGGGGCGGTCAGGTTTACACGGTCCATATCCGATTGCTCTACATCCGAGGTGACGTAGGCGTGGCTCTTCCGCCCCTTACCCCTGAACAGCGCGCTGCCGCGCTCGAAAAGGCCGCTGCGGCTCGCCGGGAGCGCGCCGAGGTCAAGAACCGACTGAAGCACTCCGGCGCCTCCCTCCACGAGGTGATCAAGCAGGGCCAGGAGAACGATGTCATCGGCAAGATGAAGGTCTCCGCCCTGCTCGAATCGCTGCCCGGCGTCGGCAAGGTCCGCGCCAAGCAGATCATGGAGCGGCTCGGCATCTCCGAGAGCCGCCGGGTGCGCGGTCTGGGCTCCAACCAGATCGCCTCCCTGGAGCGCGAGTTCGGCGGCACCGCCGCCTGACGGTCCCGGCACCGTCGTGAAGCAGGGATAATCGCTCCATGAGCCCTGCAGTACATCCGCGGCTGACCGTGCTCTCCGGCCCCTCGGGGGTCGGCAAGAGCACGGTCGTCGCCCATCTGCGCAGCGTGCACCCCGAGGTCTGGCTCTCGGTGTCCGCGACCACGCGCAAGCCCCGGCCCGGCGAGAAGCACGGCGTGCAGTACTTCTTCGTCGACGACGACGAGTTCGACAAACTCATCGCCAACGGCGAACTGCTGGAGTGGGCCGAGTTCGCGGGCAACCGCTACGGCACCCCGCGCCGCGCCGTGCTCGACAAGCTCTCGGCCGGGGAGCCGGTGCTCCTGGAGATCGACCTGCAGGGCGCCCGGCTGGTGCGCGCGTCGATGCCCGAGGCCCGGCTGGTCTTCCTGGCGCCGCCGAGCTGGGAGGAACTGGTCCGCCGGCTCACCGGCCGCGGCACCGAGTCGGCCGAGGTCATCGACGAGCGCCTGGCCACCGCGCGGGTCGAACTGGCCGCAGAGCCCGAGTTCGACGCGACCCTTGTCAACACCTCCGTCGAGGCGGTAGCGAGCGAGCTGCTAGCCTTGATGGGGATTGCATGATCCACTTCCACTAGTAGGGGTAGGTAGAGCGTGTCCTCTTCCATCACCACGCCCGAGGGCATCATCAACCCGCCGATCGACGAGCTGCTCGAGGCCACCGACTCGAAGTACAGCCTGGTGATCTACGCGGCCAAGCGCGCCCGGCAGATCAACGCGTACTACTCCCAGCTCGGCGAGGGCCTGCTGGAGTACGTCGGCCCGCTGGTGGACACCCACGTCCACGAGAAGCCGCTGTCCATCGCGCTCCGCGAGATCAACGCAGGGCTGCTCACCTCCGAGGCCGTCGAGGCGCCGCCGACCGTCTGAGTCGGCGCATCGGCACCACCACCACGGGCCCGGCGGCGCGACCGCCGGGCCCGTGGTGTGTCATGGGGGAGTGGCAGCGGGCCGGCCGGTGGCGGGCCCGGCGGGATGCGAAAGGTGGCGGTCACGTGGCAGCGACGGTCGGTACGGACGGCGGCACGCAGGACGGCGGCGGCGCCGGCGACGCGGGCGGCGCGCCCGGCGCGCGGGACCGCACGCCGAACGTCGTCCTCGGCGTGAGCGGCGGCATCGCCGCGTACAAGGCGTGCGAGCTGCTGCGCCGGCTCACCGAATCGGGCCACCGGGTGCGCGTGGTGCCCACCGAGTCCGCGCTGCACTTCGTCGGCGAGGCCACCTGGGCCGCGCTGTCCGGGCAGCCGGTCGCCACCCGGGTGTGGGACGGCGTCCACGAGGTGCCGCACGTGCGGATCGGGCAGCACGCCGACCTGGTCGTGGTCGCGCCGGCCACCGCCGACCTGCTCGCCAAGGCCGCCCACGGCATCGCCGACGACCTGCTCACCAACACCCTGCTCACCGCCCGCTGCCCGGTGGTCTTCGCGCCCGCCATGCACACCGAGATGTGGGAGCACCCGGCCACCCGGGAGAACGTGGCGACCCTGCGCCGCCGCGGCGCGGTGGTCGTCGAGCCCGCGGTCGGCCGGCTCACCGGCGTCGACACCGGCAAGGGCCGGCTGCCCGACCCGGCCGAGATCTTCGAGGTCTGCCGGCGCACCCTGGCCCGCGGCGCCGCCGCGCCCGACCTGGCCGGCCGGCACGTCGTGATCAGCGCCGGCGGCACCCGCGAACCGCTGGACCCGGTGCGCTACCTCGGCAACCGCTCCTCGGGCAAGCAGGGCTACGCGCTGGCGCGCACCGCCGTCGCCCGCGGCGCGCGCGTCACCCTGGTGGCCGCCAACACCTCGCTGGCCGACCCGGCCGGCGCCGACGTGGTTGCGGTCGGCACCGCCGAGCAGCTGCGCGAAGCCGTGCTGAAGGCCGCCGTGGACGCCGACGCGGTGGTGATGGCCGCCGCGGTCGCCGACTTCCGCCCCGCGCACTACGCCGCCGGAAAGATCAAGAAGAAGGACGGCGAGGAGCCGCCGCCGCTCGCCCTGGTCCGCAACCCCGACATCCTCGCCGAGCTGTCCGCCCGCCGCCCGCGGGCCGGCCAGGTGGTGGTCGGGTTCGCCGCCGAGACCGACGACGTGCTCGCCAACGGCCGGGCCAAGCTCGCCCGCAAGGGCTGCGACCTGCTGGTGGTCAACGAGGTGGGGGAACGCAAGGCGTTCGGCGCGGAGGAGAACGAGGCGGTGGTCCTCGGCGCGGACGGCACTTCGACCCCGGTGCCGTACGGGCCCAAGGAAGCGCTCGCCGACCAGGTGTGGGACCTGGTCGCGACACGCCTGGCCGGTCCGGGTGCGAGCGGCCGGAACTGAACGCTCGCCTTCCGCTTCCCCTCCGCTCCGCTTCTCGCCCCTTCCCGCCCCTCTCCCGCCCCGTGCCGCTCCCCTTCCGTGTCGCCGCCGGGCGCCGCCGGGACAAGGTCACACAGGTCACCGCATATCCAAGGTGCGAGATGGCCGCCCGTCGGCGCGACACGGACGATAAGCTTGCCGGGATGTGCCGGGCGCAGCCCCGTGCCGTCAGCCAAGATTCAGCCAGCAGCCGCTGCAACCCCAGGGAGCGATGTGTCCCGCCGCCTCTTCACCTCGGAGTCCGTCACCGAGGGACATCCTGACAAGATCGCCGACCAGATCAGCGACACGATCCTCGACGCCCTCCTCGCGGAGGACCCCGCCTCGCGGGTCGCCGTCGAGACGCTGATCACCACGGGCCAGGTGCACATCGCGGGCGAGGTGACGACCTCGGCGTACGTCGACATCGCCACCCTCGTGCGCAACCGGATCCTCGACATCGGGTACGACTCCTCCAAGAAGGGGTTCGACGGCGCGTCCTGCGGCGTCTCCGTCTCCATCGGCGCCCAGTCGCCGGACATCGCGCAGGGCGTCGACACCGCGTACGAGAAGCGGGTGGCCGGCGCCGCCGCCACCGAGGACGAGCTGAACAAGCAGGGCGCGGGCGACCAGGGCCTGATGTTCGGCTACGCCTCGGACGAGACGCCCGAGCTGATGCCGCTGCCGATCACGCTGGCGCACCGGCTGTCCAAGCGGCTGACCGAGGTCCGCAAGAACGGCACGATCCCCTACCTGCGCCCGGACGGCAAGACGCAGGTCACCATCGAGTACGACGGTGACAAGGCGGTCCGCCTGGACACCGTCGTGGTGTCCTCCCAGCACGCCTCCGACATCGACCTGGAGTCGCTGCTCGCGCCCGACATCCGCGAGTTCGTGGTCGAGGTCGAGCTGAAGGCGCTGGTCGACGAGGGCATCAAGCTCGACACCGAGGGCTACAAGCTGCTGGTCAACCCCACCGGCCGGTTCGAGATCGGCGGCCCGATGGGTGACGCGGGCCTGACCGGCCGCAAGATCATCATCGACACGTACGGCGGCATGGCCCGGCACGGCGGCGGCGCCTTCTCCGGCAAGGACCCGTCCAAGGTCGACCGCTCCGCGGCGTACGCGATGCGCTGGGTCGCCAAGAACGTGGTGGCCGCGGGCCTGGCCGCGCGCTGCGAGGTCCAGGTCGCCTACGCGATCGGCAAGGCCGAGCCGGTCGGCCTGTTCGTCGAGACCTTCGGCACCCAGCACGTCGAGGTCGAGAAGATCGAGCAGGCCATCTCCCAGGTCTTCGACCTCCGCCCGGCCGCGATCATCCGCGACCTGGACCTGCTCCGTCCGATCTACGCGCAGACCGCGGCGTACGGCCACTTCGGCCGCGAACTCCCGGACTTCACCTGGGAGCGCACCAACCGCGTCGACGCACTCCGCGCGGCCGCGGGGCTCTGACCCGACCGTCCGCGGCGGGGGTCCGCCCCCGCCGCGCGACCGCGGACCCCGCCCGCCCGGCCGGCCGCGGCGCCCCGGGCCGCGCCGGCCGCCGGCTGTCCGACCGGTCTGCGAAGATGGCCGACGTGAGCGACCAGGACGACCCCGCGGAGCAGCTCGCGTTGATTCGCGACACCCCCCGCCCCGCGGACCGTCCCCGCGCGCTGCCGCGGACCTGGCGCGGCGCGGCGCTCGCCGACGGGCTCCCGGTCGCCCGCGTCCTCGTCGACAAGGGCCTGGTCCACCTGGACCAGTTCTTCGACTACGCCGTGCCCGCCGCGATGGACGCCGACGCCCAGCCCGGCGTCCGGGTCCGCGTCCGCTTCGGCGCCCGCGTGGTCAAGGGCCGCCGCGAGGGCGGCACCCTGCACGACGGGTTCATCGTGGAGCGCAGGGCCGACAGCGACTTCCACGGCCCGCTCGCCCCGCTCGCCCAGGTGCTGTCCCCCGAGCAGGTCCTGGGCCCCCAGCTGCTCGATCTGTGCCGCCAGGTCGCCGACCGCTACGCCGGCGCGCTCGCCGACGTCGTGCAGCTCGCCGTGCCGCCCCGGATGGCCCGCGCCGAGCGCGACCCCTCGCCGGAGCGGCTGCCCGACCCCGCCCTGCCCGAGCCCGGCAGCTGGACCCGCTACACCACCGGCCCCGCGTACCTGCAGGCGCTGGCCCGCGGCGACACCCCGCGCGCGGTGTGGCTGGCGCTGCCGGGACCGCACTGGCCGCGTGAACTGGCCACCGCGCTGGCCACCGCGCTGGCCACCGGCCGCGGCGCCCTCGCGGTGCTGCCGGACGGCCGCGCCGCCGCCCGCGTCGACGCGGCGCTCACCGAGCTGATCGGCGCGGGACGGCACGTCCTGCTCACCGCCGACGCCGGGCCCGAGGAGCGCTACCGGCGCTGGCTCGCCGTCAGCCGCGGCGCGGTGCGCTGTGTCGTCGGCACCCGGGCCGCGACGTTCGCGCCCGTCGCCGACCTCGGCCTGGTCGCGCTGTGGGACGACGGCGACTCCAGCCACGCCGAGCAGCACGCCCCGCAGCCGCACGCCCGGGACGTGCTGCTGCTGCGCGCCCGCGAACAGCGCACCGCCCTGCTGCTCGGCGGCGTCACCAGCACCGTCGAGGGCGCGCAGCTGGTGGAGAGCGGCTGGGCGCTGCCGCTGGCCGCGGCCCGCGAGCAGGTGCGCGCCGCCGCGCCGCTGGTGCGGACGGTCTCCGACGCCGACCAGGCCCGCGACGAGGCCGCCCGCGCCGCCCGGCTGCCCACGCTGGCCTGGCAGGTCACCCGCGAGGCGCTGGCCACCGGACCGGTGCTGGTGCAGGTGCCGCGCCGCGGCTACGTCCCCCGGCTCGCCTGTGACCGCTGCCGCGAGCCCGCGCGGTGCGCCGCCTGCGCGGGACCGCTGGAGGTCGGCGAACAGGGCGGCACCCCGGCCTGCGGCTGGTGCGGGCGGCCCGCGGCCGACTGGTCCTGCGCGCAGTGCGGCGGCTTCCGGCTGCGCGCCCAGGTCGTCGGCGCCCGGCGCACCGCCGAGGAGCTGGGCCGGGCGTTCGCCGGTGTGCCGGTACGCACGTCCGGCCGCGACACTGTGCTGGCCACCGTCGGCGACAGCCCCGCGCTGATCGTCGCCACGCCCGGCGCCGAGCCGGTGCCCGACGGTCCCGGCTACGCCGCAGCGCTGCTGCTCGACGGCTGGGCGCTGCTGAACCGGCCCGACCTGCGGGCCGGCGAGGAGGCGCTGCGCCGCTGGGCGCTGGCCGCGGCGCTGGTGCGGCCGGCCGCGGACGGCGGGACCGTCGTGGTGCTCGCCGAGCCGACGCTCCGGCCCGTGCAGGCCCTGGTGCGGTGGGACCCGGCGGGGCACGCGCTGCGGGAGCTGGCGGAGCGGGCGGAGCTGCGGTTCCCCCCGGTGGCTCGGATGGCCGCGGTCAGCGGGCCGCCCGCGGCGGTCGCGGACCTGGTGGACACGGTGCGACTGCCGCCGGGGGCGGATCTGCTCGGGCCGGTGCCGGCGGTCGCGCCGCCGGGGCGTCCCCGCGGAGAGGCGTGGGAACGCCTCCTGGTCCGGGTGCCGCCGGCGGCCGGCGCGGCGCTCGCGGCGGCGCTCAAGCACGCCCGCGTGCACCGGGCCGCGCGCAGCGCCCCCGGCCCCCTGATCATCCGCCTCGACCCCCCGGACATCGGTTAGTCAGGCCGGCTCGGCGCTGGGCGCTGCCCCGGCGGGCTCAACGCCCAGCGTCGCGCTGCACTCAGGGGGTGTGCGGCGACGAGAGCGGCGTGCGGGCCGCCGGGACGGAGGGGAGGGGCGCGACCGCGGGCGCCGGGCGCAGCGGCGAGGCGTCCGGGGCGGCCGGGGAGGCGGCGGCCGCGGCGGGCCGGCGGCCACCGTAGCGCCGGTGCACCGCCTGCTTGGTCACGCCCAGCGCCGAGCCCACCGCGTCCCAGGAGAACCCGAGCGACCGGTCGAACTCCACCGCGGCGGTGACCAGCGCCTCCACGTTGTCGCGCAGTTCCTGGGCCAGCCGCACGGTCGGCGCGGGCGCCCGCCCGTACACCACGAATCCGGCCGTGGGGCCGCCGCGCCGCGGCCGGTACACATTGCCCAACTGGGCGGTCAGGGTGCGCAGCGCGTCCACCTGTCGGCGGACCCTCTCGATGTCCCGCACCAACAGGTGCAGACTGGCGCGGGCCTGGGCATCAGGGGTTGCGTGGTCGGGCATCAACAAGCCTCTCCAACCGGCGGTGTGCGTGGGCGGACCCGACGTCCCGCGGGCCCGGTGTGCGATACGTACGGACGTGCCATTGACCCGATTTCGGGTCAAACTCTCTTGACCAACGCGCCACCGCCCCGCGGGGTCACGCACCCAGGGGCGCGGCGACCCGGCCGGGGGGCGCGCGAAGCCGTGTGCACCCCCGGGGCGCGCCGCCGTAGAATCGGGCTCCGCCCACGCCCGCCCGGCACCAGGAGCCCCACGTGTCCGTGAAGCCCATCCGCCTGTTCGGCGACCCGGTGCTGCGCATGACGGCACAGCCCGTCACCACCTTCGACCTCGAACTGCGCAACCTGGTCAGGGACTTGACCGAGACCATGCAGGCGGCGCCGGGCGCCGGCCTGGCCGCGCCGCAGATCGGCGTCTCGCTGCGGGTGTTCACGTACTTCGTCGAGGGCGAGCTGGGCCACCTGATCAACCCGGACCTGACGCTCAGCGAGGAGGAGCAGGACGGCCCCGAGGGCTGCCTGTCACTCCCCGGACTGATGTACGACTGCGTCCGCGCGTACGGCGTGGTCGCCAAGGGCTTCAACATGTACGGCGACCCGGTCACCATCGAGGGCACCCAGCGGCTGGCCCGGTGCATCCAGCACGAGACGGACCACCTCGACGGGGTGATCTTCATCGACCGGCTCGACGCCGAGCAGCGCAAGGCCGCGCTCCGGGCGATCCGCGAGGCCGAGTGGGCGAACGGCGACGCGCCGCGGGTCAAGCTCTCCCCGCACGACACCCTGGGCCGCGCGCTGTAGCCGCTCCGGGGCGCCCCCCGGCACCCGCCGGCCCGCCCGCGCGTGCCCGCCGCCGCGCAACCGCCCGTACGATCCACCGCGTCCGTCCACCGAGAGGCACACCCCGCACGATGAGGCTCGTCTTCGCCGGCACCCCCGAGGTCGCCGTCCCCGCGCTCGACGCCCTGCTCGCCTCGGACCGGCACGAGGTGGTCGCCGTCGTCACCCGGCCCGACGCGACCGCGGGCCGCGGGCGCAGGCTGCTGGCCAGCCCGGTCGCGCAGCGCGCGCAGGAGGCGGGGATCGAGGTGCTCAAGCCGGCCCGGCCGCGCGACGAGGACTTTCTGACCCGGCTGCGGGAGATCGCCCCGGACTGCTGCCCGGTGGTCGCCTACGGCGCGCTGCTGCCCAAGGCGGCGCTGGACGTGCCCGCGCACGGCTGGGTCAACCTGCACTTCTCGCTGCTGCCCGCCTGGCGCGGCGCGGCGCCCGTGCAGCACGCGGTGATGGCCGGCGACGAGGTCACCGGCGCGTCGACGTTCCTGATCGAACAGGGCCTGGACTCCGGCCCGGTCTACGGCGTCGTCACCGAGGAGATCCGGCCCGCCGACACCAGCGGTGACCTGCTCACCCGGCTGTCGCTCAGCGGCGCCCGGCTGCTGGCCGCGACCATGGACGGCATCGAGCGCGGCGAACTGGCGCCGCAGCCGCAGCCCGCCGAGGGGATCACCCTCGCGCCCAAGATCACCGTCGAGGACGCGCAGGTCGACTGGGCCGCCCCGGCGCTGCGGGTGGACCGGCTGGTCCGCGGCTGCACCCCGGCGCCCGGCGCGTGGACGCTGATCGACGGCGAGCGGCTGAAGCTCGGCCCGGTGCGGCTCGCCCCCGAGCGCGACGACCTCGCCCCCGGCGAGCTGGACGTGGCCAAGAACGCGGTGCTGGTCGGCACCGGCAGCCACGCGGTCCGGCTCGGCGAGGTGCAGGCCCAGGGCAAAAAGCGGATGCCCGCCGCCGACTGGGCCCGCGGGCTGCGCCTGTCCTCCGGCGCGCGGCTCGGCTGAGCCACCGGCCCCCGGACGCCCGCCGCGCACGGCCCGGCACCCGGCGTCCGCCCGCTCGCCCCTCGATCCCCGACCACCGCGCCCACCTGCGCCGACGCTCACCCCGGGCTGCCGCCGCGCGCCCGACGTACGCTTGACGCCGACCACCGCACCACCTCGACACCGACCGCGGAGCACCTTTCTCGTGACCGAGACCACCCGCCGCAGCCCCGGCCGCCCGAAAAGCGCCGGGGGCGGCAAGCCGTACCGGCGACCGCAGCGCGACCCCGTCCGCATCCTCGCCTTCGAGGCGCTGCGGGCGGTGGACGAGCGCGACGCGTACGCCAACCTCGTCCTGCCGGCGCTGCTGCGGGGCGCGGAGGAGCAGGCGGCGGCCAAGGGCGGCACGTTCGACCGGCGGGACGCGGCGCTGGCCACCGAACTGGTCTACGGCACGCTGCGCCACCAGGGCACCTACGACGCGGTGATCGCGGCCTGCGTAGACCGGCCGCTGCGCGAGGTGGACCCGCCGGTGCTCGACGTGCTCGCGCTCGGCGCGCACCAACTGCTCGCCACCCGCATCCCCGCGCACGCCGCGGTCTCGGCGACCGTCGAGCTGGCCCGGGTGGTGCTCGGCGACGGCCGGGCCCGGTTCGTCAACGCGGTGCTGCGCCGGATCTGCGCGCACGACCTGGACGGCTGGCTGGCGCAGGTCGCCCCGCCGTACGACGAGGACCCCGAGGAGCACCTGTCGATCGTGCACTCCCACCCGCGCTGGATCGTCTCCGCGCTGTGGGACGCGCTCGGCGGCGGCCGGGCCGGCATCGAGGAGCTGCTCGCCGCCGACAACGAACGCCCCGAGGTCACCCTCGCCGCCCGGCCCGGCCGGACCACGCCCGCGCAGATCCAGGCGTCGCTGCCGGCCGGCGCGGTCGGGCCGGGACGCTGGTCGCCGTACGCGGTGCGGCTCGCCGAGGGCGGCGACCCGGCGGCGGTCGAGGCGGTGCGCGAGGGCCGGGCCGGCGTGCAGGACGAGGGCAGCCAGCTGGTCGCCGCCGCGCTCGCCGCGGCCCCGCTGGACGGCCGCGACGAGCGCTGGCTGGACGGCTGCGCGGGCCCCGGCGGCAAGGCCGCGCTGCTGGCCGCGCTCGCCGCCGGCCGCGGCGCCCGGCTGGTCGCCGCGGAGAAGCAGCCGCACCGCGCCCGGCTGGTCGGCCGCGCGCTGCACGGCAACCCGGGCCCGTACCAGGTGGTGGTGGCCGACGGCACCCGCCCGGCGTGGGCGCCCGGCAGCTTCGACCGGGTGCTGGTCGATGTGCCCTGCACCGGGCTCGGCGCGCTGCGCCGCCGCCCCGAGGCCCGCTGGCGGCGGCGCGCGGAGGACGTCGGCGGCTTCGGACCGCTCCAGCGCGGGCTGCTCACCGAGGCGTTGCAGGCGGTACGGGTCGGCGGCGTCGTCGGCTACGCGACCTGCTCGCCGCACCTGGCCGAGACCCGCGCGGTGGTGGACGACGTGCTGCGCTCCGGCCGCGCCGCGGCGGAACGCGTCGACGCGCGGCCGCTGATGCCCGGCGTCACCTCGCTCGGCGACGGCCCCGACGTGCAGCTGTGGCCGCACCTGCACGGCACGGACGCGATGTACCTGGCGCTGCTGCGCCGCACGGCCTGACCCGTACGGCCTGAACCCGCGCGGCCCGGGGCGGCGCGGCCTGACCCGCGCGGCCTGACCCGCGCGGCCCGGGGCGGCGCGGCCCGGGGCGGCGCGGGCTGGGGCGGCGCGGGCTGGGGCCCGGACCGTGCGGGGCCGGGGCCACCGGCTGTGTCGGCGGGTCCCCTGATCTGGTTTCCTGGGCGTATGACCGTGCAGATCAGCCCCAGCATCCTGTCCGCGGACTTCGCCCGGCTCGCCGAGGAGGCGCAGGCGGTGGAGGGAGCCGACTGGCTCCACGTCGACGTGATGGACAACCACTTCGTCCCCAACCTCACGCTGGGGGTCCCGGTGGTGGAGTCGCTGCGCAAGGCCACCGGCATCCCGCTGGACTGCCACCTGATGATCGAGCAGCCCGACCGCTGGGCGCCGGCCTACGTGGAGGCCGGCGCCTCCTCGGTGACCTTCCACGCCGAGGCCGCCGCCGCGCCGGTCCGCCTGGCCCGGGAGATCCGCGCGAAGGGCGCCCGCGCCTCGATGGCGCTCCGGCCCGCCACGCCCGTGGAGCCGTACGAGGACCTGCTGCCGGAACTCGACATGCTGCTGATCATGACCGTGGAGCCGGGCTTCGGCGGCCAGGCGTTCCTTGACATCATGCTGCCCAAGATCCGCCGCACCCGGGAGCTGATCGCCAGGCACGGGCTGCAGATGTGGCTGCAGGTCGACGGCGGCGTCTCCGCCGAGACCATCGAGCGCTGCGCCGAGGCCGGCGCGGACGTCTTCGTGGCCGGCTCCGCGGTCTACGGCGCGGACGACCCGGCGGCGGCGGTGCGCGCGCTGCGGGCCCGGGCCGAGGCGGCCGGCCCGCACTGAGCCCCCGCGTCCGGGGCCCGGTGGACCGCCCGGTGTCCGGCAGGAAAACGTTCCTGTGCGGATATGCGCGCTCCTGCAAGGTTACGCGCCCGTAACCCCGCGGGTCTGGGAGGATGAGCGGAGGAGCTGATCAAGTGGGCGACTGGGGAGTAGGGACGTGAGCGCAGGCCGCACACAGGTACGCATGGGCCCCGGCGAGATGGTCCAGGCGGCGGCGATGGCACGTCGCTTCTATCTGGAGGGCAAGTCGAAGATCCAGATCGCCGAGGAGTTCGGGGTCAGCCGCTTCAAGGTGGCCCGCGTGCTGGAGACCGCCCTCGAACGCGACCTGGTCAGGATCGAGATCAGGGTGCCCGCGGAGCTGGACGCCGAGCGCTCCGACGCGCTGCGCGCCCACTACGGGCTGCGGCACGCGGTGGTGGTCGAGACGCCGGCCGACCAGGCCGACGCGCCCGACCCGGAGAATCTGGGCGCGGTGGCCGCCGGCCTGCTCGGCGAGCTGGTCGACGACGGCGACGTGCTCGGCCTGGCCTGGGGCCGCTCGATCATCACCATGGCCAACGCGCTGGACCGGCTCGCGCCCTGCACGGTCGTGCAGCTGACCGGCGTCTACGACGTCGGGACCGCCGAGCGCGGCTCGGTCGAGGCGGTCCGCACGGCCGCCGCGGTCTCCGGCGGCGAGGCGCACCCGCTGTACGCGCCGATGGTGCTGGCCGACCCCGGCACCGCCGCGGCGCTGCGCTCACAGAGCCAGATCGCCGCGGCGATGGGCTACTTCGACAAGGTGACCGTCGCGGTGGTCTCGGTCGGCTCGTGGGAGGCCGGGATCTCCACCGTGCACGACGCGCTCACCGACGCCGAGCGCGAGCACTACGCGGGCCTCGGCGTCGCCGCCGAGATGTCCTCGCACCTGTTCGACGCGCAGGGCCGCCGGGTCGGCCGCGACCTGGGGGAGCGCTGCATCACCATCGACGCGGACCGGCTGCGCCGCATCCCGGAGGTGCTGGCCATCGCCAGCAGCCGGCGCAAGGCCGCCGCGATCGACGCGGTGCTCCGCTCCGGTCTGGTGACCAGCCTGGTCACCGACATCGCCGCCGCGGACCGGCTGCTGGGCAGCACCGCGCCGGCCGCCCGCCCGGCCCTGGAGCGCGCCGACCCCGACGGCTCCTGAGCCGCGTGGGGCGCTGCCGGGCCCCGGCCCGGCGCCGCCGAGTCCCGCCGGGCGTCCTAAAGTCGCCCGGACGCGTCCCGAGACGTGCCGACGCGGCGCGCGCGGGCGCGCTGCCGCGCCCGGGATGTCCGGTTGTGGCAGCATCGGCGCATGCTCGTGCTCGACCTCAGCGGCGTCGGCGACCGGCAGGCGTTCATGGACCGCTGCAGCGCCGACCTGCGGCTGCCCGACTGGTTCGGCCGCAGCTGGGACGCGCTCGCGGACTGCCTCACCGACCTGTCCTGGTGGCCGGCCGAACCCGGCGGCAGGCGGCTGCACGTCCGCGGCTGGACCGGCTTCGCCGCGGCGCTGCCCCGGGAGTGGCGGATCGTGAAGGACATCCTGCGCGACGCCGAGCTGTTCTGGCGGCACACCGACACCGAGCTGATCGTGGTCCTGGAGGAAGACACGAATCCGGGACCCGAAGTGCCGGAGGTTCGTCCGTAGGCAGCGGCCGGTGCGTCATGCAACGATGAAGTACGTGCGTTTCCTCAACGATGTTCAGCCCGCGTACGACCTGACGTACGACGACGTTTTCATGGTGCCGAACCGCAGCGCGGTCGGTTCTCGGCAGGGAGTGGACCTGCGGTCCCCCGACGGGACGGGCACCACCATCCCCCTCGTGGTCGCGAACATGACGGCCATCGCGGGCCGCCGCATGGCCGAGACCGTCGCCCGCCGCGGCGGCCTGGTGGTCATCCCGCAGGACATCCCGCTGGACGTGGTCGCCGACGTGGTGTCCTACGTCAAACAGCGCCACCTGGTCCTCGACACCCCGATCACCCTGGCGCCCACCCAGACCGTCGCCGACGCGCTGGCCCTGCTGCCCAAGCGGGCGCACGGCGCCGCCGTGGTGGTCCAGGACGGTCGGCCGGTGGGCGTGGTCACCGAGACCGACCTGACCGGGGTGGACCGCTTCACCCAGGTCGCCCAGGTGATGTCCCGCGACCTGGTGCTGCTGGAGGAGGGCATCGACCCGAGGGACGCCTTCAACCGGCTGGAGGACGCGCACCGCAAGCTGGCCCCGGCGGTCGGGCCCGACGGCCGGCTGGCCGGCATCCTCACCCGCAAGGGCGCGCTGCGCGCCACCCTCTACGAGCCGGCCGTCGACGCCGGCGGGCGGCTGCGAATCGCCGCCGCCGTCGGGATCAACGGGGACGTCGCGGGCAAGGCCAAGCAACTGCTGGACGCGGGCGTGGACACCCTCGTGGTGGACACCGCGCACGGCCACCAGGAGTCCATGCTGGCCGCGGTCCGCGCGGTGCGCGGGCTGGACCCGCGGGTCCCGGTGGTGGCGGGGAACGTGGTCTCCGCGGCCGGGACGCGCGACCTGATCGAGGCGGGCGCCGACATCGTCAAAGTCGGCGTCGGACCGGGCGCCATGTGCACCACCCGGATGATGACCGGGGTGGGCCGCCCGCAGTTCTCCGCGGTGCTGGAGTGCGCCGCGCAGGCCCGCGCGCTGGGCCGGCACGTGTGGGCGGACGGCGGGGTGCGCCACCCGCGCGACGTGGCGATGGCGCTGGCGGCCGGCGCGTCCAACGTGATGGTCGGCTCCTGGTTCGCCGGCACCTACGAGTCGCCCGGCGACCTACAGCAGACCGCGGACGGCCGCCCGTACAAGGAGTCCTTCGGCATGGCCTCGGCGCGCGCGGTGCGCAACAGGACCAGCGAGGAGTCGGCGTACGACCGGGCCCGCAAGGGGCTGTTCGAGGAGGGCATCTCCACCTCGAAGATGTTCCTCGACCCGGCCCGGCCGGGCGTGGAGGACCTGATCGACGCGATCGTGGCCGGGGTGCGCAGCTCGTGCACCTACGCGGGCGCGGCGTCGCTGGAGGAGTTCGCCGAGCGCGCGGTCGTCGGCGTGCAGAGCGCGGCGGGCTACGCGGAGGGCAAGCCGCTGCACGCCAGCTGGCAATAGCGGGCGCGCCGGCCGGCGCCGCGCGTGCCAGACTCCCGGACGTGCCGCTGAACGAACTCGACGAACGCATCGTCCGCGCGCTGGCCGCCGACGCCCGCCGCTCCTACGCCGACATCGGCGCCGAGGTCGGGCTGTCCGCGCCCGCCGTCAAGCGCCGGGTGGACCGGCTGCTGGCCTCGGGCGCGATCGCCGGTTTCACCGTACGGGTGGACCCGGCCGCGCTCGGCTGGCAGACCGAGGCGCTGGTCGAGCTGTACTGCCGGCACAACACCTCACCCTCCGACATCCGGCGCGGCCTGGCCCGCTACCCGGAGGTGGCCTCCGCGTCCACCGTCACCGGCGAGGCCGACGCGGTGGTCCAGGTCTTCGCCTCCGACGTGCGGCACTTCGAGCAGGTGCTGGAGAAGATCGCCGGCGAACCCTTCGTGACCAGGACCAAGTCGGTCCTGGTCCTCTCGCCGCTGGTGCGCCGCTACGGCGCCGGCAGCCCCGACTGACCCGCGTCCCCCTGCCGCCCAGCGCGGGTAAATGTCGCAGTTGGTCGCCTTTGGGGGGTTTTGCCCGGTGGATCGGGGCAATGCGGATGGTGAGGCCGGATCGGAGATCGGCCACGTCAGCCCGAGGAGGCGACAGATGATCACGCGCGAGCAGATATCCCAGGTCGTGGGCCATCCGGTGCACGACTCGGAGGGGAAGAAGATCGGCGACGCGAAGCACATGTATCTGGACGACGCCACCGGCGACCCCGAGTGGGTGACCGTCAAGACCGGCTTCTTCGGCAACAACGAGACCTTCGTGCCGACCCGGTCCGCACGACTGGTCGAGGACCACCTGGAGATCCCGTACGACAAGGACAAGGTCAAGGGCGCGCCCAACGTCGACGTGGACTCGGGTGGACATCTCTCGGTGGAGGAGGAGCGCCACCTCTACGCCTACTACGGCCTGGAGAACGCCGGCGGCGGCAGGGCCGGCCAGGGCACCGGCCAGAAGGCGGCGGCCGGGGGAGCCGCGGCGGGCACGGCCGGAGCTGCCGGGGCCGCAGGCGGCGGCGGACGGCACGCCAGGGGCGGCCGGGACGCCGACGCCGTGTCCGGCAGCGAGGCCGGGATCGGCGCCGGCGCGGGCCCCGCGGCCTACGCGACCGGCCGCACCGGACCCGCCGAGCGGCTCTCCGCCGACGCGGCGGCCGGCGACTCCGGCAAGACGCTGGGCGAGGAGATGATCCGCTCCGAGGAGGAGATGAGCGTCCACGTCGAGCGCCGCGAGGCCGGCCGGGCCCGGCTGCACAAGGTGGTGGACGTCGAGGACGTCGAGCAGACCGTACCGGTCACGCACGAGGAGATCCGGCTGGAACGCGAGCCGATCACCGACGCCACCCGGTCCGGCATCGGGGAGTCCTCGATCACCGAGGACGAGCAGGTCGTGACGCTCCACGAGGAGCAGCCGGTGGTCGACACCCGTATCGTGCCCAAGGAGCGCGTGCGGATGCGGGTCGAGGAGCACACCGAGCAGCGCACCGTGCACGGCAGGGTGCGCAAGGAGCGGATCGAGTCCGACACCGCCGCGGTCGAGAGCGAGCGGAAGGGCACGCGGGAGACCGGGCAGGACCGCCGCGACCAGCGGTTCCGCTGACCGACCCGGCCTGCCGGCGCCGCCGGCCGGTCCGTGCCGAAGCACCGATCCGGGCGCAGCACGGCCCGGGCGCCCGCCCCACACCGGGGCGGGCGCCCGCGCCCTTTCCCGCGCCGTGATCCCCCAGCGCGCCGTGATCCCCCAGCGCGCCGCGCCCTTCCGCGCCTCGCGTCTTCTCCGCGCCTCGCGCCCTTTGTGCGCGCGCCGCGCGTCTGCCCGCGGCGCACCGTCACACCTTCGGGGGACGTGTGCGCAACGAATCGCCGTTCCGTGCCGGTGACACGCAACGAATCGCCCCCCAGGGCGCAAGGATCACGCCTTCCGTTCGCCGCCGGGTCGGCCGTACCGTCGAAGCGACCTTCCACGACCCTTCTGACCAGGCGAAAGAGGCCCCATGGCGCCGTTGCGCACCGCGCTGCTGCAAGGTCCCCGCGGTGTCCCCGACGGCGCCGACGAGGCCCTGGCGGCCCTGGACGACGCCGCCGCACGGGCCGCGGCCCGCGGCGCCGCGCTGCTGGCCACCGGCGAGCTCTTCCTGTCCGGCTACGCGCTCGGCGACCGCATGGCGCACGCCGCGGAACCCGCCGACGGACCGGCCGCCCGCACGGTGGCCGCCATCGCCGCCCGGCACGGCGTGGCCGTCGTCTACGGCTGCCCCGAGCGGGACGGCGCGCGCGTCCACAACACCGCCCGGCTCGTCGGCCCGGACGGCCGCACCCTGGCCGCCTACCGCAAGACGCACCTGTTCGGCGCCTACGAGCGCGCCGTGTTCACGGCGGGCGAGCACCCGGTGGTGCAGGCCGACCTCGGCGGCGTCCGCGTCGGCCTGCTGATCTGCTACGACGTCGAATTCCCCGAGGCGGTACGGGCCCACGCGCTGGCCGGCACCGAACTCCTCGTGGTGCCCACCGCGTTGATGCGCCCCTACGAATTCGTCGCGCACACCCTGGTCCCCGCCCGCGCGTACGAGAACGGCCTGTACATCGCCTACGTCAACAGGTGCGGCCCGGAAGGGGAGTTCGACTTCGCCGGGCTGAGCTGCCTGGCCGGACCCGACGGCGCGGTGCGGGCACGGGCCGGCGCCGGGCCCGAACTGCTGGTCGCCGACGTCGACCTGGAGGTGCTGCGGGGCGCACGGGCCGAGACGCCGTACCTGGCCGACCGCCGCCCGGAGCTGTACCGCTCGCTCGGCCCCTCCGGGTGACCGGTCCGCCGCCCCGCCGCCCGACAGCCGTCCGCCCCGCCCCCGTCCTCCCCTCGCCGCCACCGCGCGGACCCACCGCCGCAGTCCAGGAGAACCGCCCATGACGTCCGTGCCCACCGCCGTCCACGAGGAGCCGCACCACCCGGCTCGGGCACAGCCGCCGCTGACCATGTTCGGCCCCGACTTCCCGTACGCCTACGACGACTACCTCG
Source organism: Actinacidiphila sp. DG2A-62 (assembly GCF_035825295.1). Lineage (NCBI taxonomy): Bacteria > Bacillati > Actinomycetota > Actinomycetes > Kitasatosporales > Streptomycetaceae > Actinacidiphila > Actinacidiphila sp. DG2A-62. Next base: position 1,032,648 of record NZ_JAYMGI010000002.1, on the reverse strand, counting down.
CGCACCCGGCCGGCCTCGGCTCCGTGCCGGCCACCGAGCACGGCACCGAGGTCGCGGTCATCGGCGGCGGTCTGTCCGGCATCGTCACCGCGTACGAACTGATGACGATGGGCCTGCGCCCGGTGGTGTACGAGGCCGACCGGATCGGCGGCCGGCTGCGCACGGTGGGCTTCGACGGCTGCTCGGGCATCGCCGGGGGAGACGAACTCACCGCGGAGATGGGCGCGATGCGCTTCCCGCCGTCCTCCACCGCGTTCCAGCACTACGTGGACCTGGTGGGCCTGCGCACCAAGCCGTTCCCCAACCCGCTGGCCCCCGCGACGCCTTCGACCGTCGTCGACCTCAAGGGGCGCAGCCACTACGCCACATCGGTCGAGGACCTGCCCGAGGTCTACCACCAGGTGATGCACGCCTGGAACACCTGCCTGGAGGAGGGCGCCGACTTCTCCGCCATGCAGCACGCGCTGCGCACCCGCGACGTGCCGCGCATCCGCGCTCTGTGGTCCGCGCTGGTCGAACGCCTGGACAACCAGACCTTCTACGGCTTCCTGTGCGACTCGCCGGCCTTCCGCTCCTTCCGGCACCGGGAGATCTTCGGCCAGGTCGGCTTCGGCACCGGCGGCTGGGACACCGACTTCCCCAACTCGATCCTGGAGATCCTCCGGGTCGTCTACACCGGCGCGGACGACGACCACCGCGGCATCGTCGGCGGCAGCCAGCAACTGCCGCTGCGGCTGTGGGAGCGCGCGCCGGACAAGATCCTGCACTGGCCGCAGGGCACCTCGCTCGCCTCGCTGCACGGCGGCACGCCGCGGCCCGCGGTCACCGGGCTGTACCGCACCGCCGGCGACCGGATCACCGTCACCGACGCGACCGGCGCCATCCGCTCCTACCGGGCGGCGGTGTTCACCGCGCAGAGCTGGATGCTGCTCTCCAAGATCGCCTGCGACGACTCGCTGCTGCCGATCGACCACTGGACGGCTGTCGAGCGCACCCACTACATGGAGTCCAGCAAGCTCTTCGTGCCGGTCGACCGGCCGTTCTGGCGCGACAAGGACCCGCGCACCGGGCGTGACGTGATGTCCATGACGCTCACCGACCGGATGACCCGCGGCACCTACCTGCTGGACGACGGCCCGGACCGGCCCGCGGTCATCTGCCTGTCCTACACCTGGTGCGACGACAGCCTGAAGTGGCTGCCGCTGAGCGCGCACGAGCGGATGGAGGTCATGCTCAAGTCGCTCGGCGAGATCTACCCCGGCGTCGACATCCGCCGGCACGTCATCGGCGACCCGGTGACCGTCTCCTGGGAGGACGAGCCCTACTTCATGGGCGCGTTCAAGGCGAACCTGCCCGGCCACTACCGCTACCAGCGCCGGCTGTTCACGCACTTCATGCAGGACGCGCTGCCCGCGGACCGGCGCGGCCTGTTCCTGGCCGGCGACGACGTGTCGTGGACCGCGGGCTGGGCGGAGGGCGCGGTGCAGACCGCGCTGAACGCGGTGTGGGGCGTGATGCACCACCTCGGCGGCGCCACCGACCCGGCCAACCCGGGGCCCGGCGACGTCTTCGACGAGATCGCGCCGGTGGAGCTGCCGGAGGACTGAGCACTGCCGTCGGAGGGCCGCCGCCCCCGTCACACCGGGGTCAGCAGGAGCCGGCCGACCAGTGCCACGGCGGCGTCCAGCCGGCGCTCGCACTCGCGGTAGGCCCGCGGACGGCGGCGCAGCGACCACAGCAGCAGCGCCGAGGCCCACGCGGCGTCCCGGGCCCGGGACAGGCTCCAGGTGCCGATCAGGTGGGTGAGCGGCTCGCACGCCTCCAACGGGTCGGGGCCGGGCATGAGTTCCTCCCTGACCCGCACCTCGATCGCGGCCAGCACCCGGCCGACGCGGTCGAAGTCCCCCTCCAGCGCCGCCGGTTCGCGCCCGGTGGCGCGGCAGGCGTCCACCACGGCGAGCGGCAGGTCGTGGCCGATGTGCGCGTTCACGCCGGCCAGCGCGAACTGGAGCGGATGCAGGCCGGTACGGTCGCGGGAGCGCAGCAGCGGCCGCCAGCAGGCCGGCGGGTGCGGCGACGCGACCGCGTCCAGGAAGCGCCCGGCGAAGAGCGTCGCCAGCGTCCCCGCCGCCGCGGGATCGGCGAAGTCGCCGGCCGCCACCCGGCGCGCGATCTCCTCGGTCACCGAGGTGTACACCCGGGCGAAGACGGCGACTCCGTCCCCGTGCCCCTGCTCCCGCGCCAGCCGGCGCATCCGCCGTGCCGCGTCCTCCACCCCGGGCCGCTCGCGTCGCGGCTCCTCGGCGAGTGCGCCGGGCCGCCGCCGGGACCCGGCCGGCCGCCGTCCGCCCGCGGGCCCCGTGGGACGGGGGAGGGGGTCCGGGCACGGGTCAGCGGGGGCGGGGATGTCGTGGTGCCGAGTGGTGTCGTGGTGCCGAGCGTCGTGGTGTCGGGCGGTGTCGTGGTCGCGAGCGCTGTCGTCCGGTCCGGCCTCGCCCGGTTCGCATCGCGAATGCCCGGTTCCGCCCGTTTCGGTGGAGTGGGGTGCCGTAGGGCGTCCGGAACCGCCTGTCACTGTGCGCATGCGGACAGCTTCCGGGGACGCCGCCGCGCGGCGGGCGCGGCGCGCGGGCCGCGGCCACGGAATACGCCGACCGCCCGAACGCCCGACCGCACCCGTTCCGACCGTCGTCCAGGACCCCTACCTGCGCGCCAACTCCCGTACGCGGCGCGGAAGATGGCGGCGCGCCTGTGCCATGGCGTATTCGCGCGGCATGAATTGCCGCTGGGTCACCCCAAGCGGCGGCGGGGGACCGCTACCGTGGAAGAAGGTCCGGCGGGCTCGATTCCCCCGTGCGCGCCCGCCGGGCCCCCTTGGTGACAAAGGTCCGGTATCCGCCGGACGGCCCGCGTCGATGCCCGGCCCGCGCGGCGCCCCGCGGTCCCTCCAGCCCCGGCCTCCGGCCTCCCCACGGCCTCGGCCGCTACGGCGACGTGCTCGCGGTCGTGACGCCCTCCCGGTCCGCGCCCGACGAGGCGGCGACCGTCGTACCCGCCGAGCGGACCACCCCGCCGCCCAGCACCAGGCCCAGCATCAGCACGGTGACCAGGCCGAACGACGCCGTCAGCGAACTCGCTCCGGCGATGCCGCCGATTGCCGCCGGCGCCACCAGCCCCGAGGTGTAGGTGACCGTGGCGACGCCCGCGATCGCCTGGCTGGGCACCGGCCCGCGCCGCCCGGCGGCGGCGAAGCACAGCGGCACCACGACCGCGATGCCCACGCCCACCAGGCCGAATCCGGCGATCGCCGGAGCCGGCGAACCGGCGGCCACCACCAGCAGCCCGCCCACCGCGGCGACGCCCCCGCCGGCCCTGACCGTCGCCGCCGCGCCCAGCCGGCGCACCGCGAGGTCGCCGAGCAGTCGGGTCGCGGCCATCGTGCAGGAGAACGCCGTGTACGCGAGCGCGGCGATCGCGGGCGAGGCGTGCGCCACCTCCCGCAGGTACACCGCGCACCAGTCCGCGCTGCCGCCCTCGGCGAACACCGCGCAGAAGCCGACCGCGCCGATCACCAGCGCCGAGCGCGGCGGCAGCGCGAACCGCGGCGGCGCGTCCTGGTCCCGCGCGGAGCGGATGTCGGGCGTCCGCGCGGTCGCGGCGAGGGAGACCGCGAGCAGCGCCGCCGCCATCAGTGCCAGGTGGGACCGGCCGTCCAGGCCCGCGTGCGCGGCCGGCACGCCGATCGCGGCGCCGGTCAGCGTGCCCACGCTCCACATGCCGTGCAGGCCCGACATGATCGACTTCCCCTTGCGCTCCTCGACGGCGACGCCGACCGCGTTCATCACCACGTCCGCCATGCCCGCGCTGCCGCCGAAGACCAGCAGCGCCAGGCACAGCCACGGCAGGCCGGGCGCCAGCGCGGGCAGCGCCAGCGCCGAGCACCACATGCCGAGCAGCAGTCGCAGCGCGGTCCGCGAGCCCAGCCGGTGCACCACCCGACCGGCCAGCGGCATCGACAGCATCGAACCGATCGCCGGGCACACCAGCGCGAGGCCCAACGCGCCCGCGCCCAGGCCCAGATGGTCCTTGATCCACGGGATGCGGGCGGCGAAGGTGCCCTGCACCGCGCCGTGCACGGCGAAGACCACGGCGATGGCGGCGTGGTGGCCGCGGACGCCGCGCGGTGACCACCGTGACGCGGTGGGAGCGCTCTCCATGGGCGTAAACTATCAGGAAGCCTGCCTGAAAGTTAAGGCGCGGCCCGGCTGCCCCGGCTGCCGCGGTCGAGGCCGTCGCGCCGAGTGCCCCCCTCGCGCGGAGTTCGCCGCGGGACGTCCGCCCGGAGCGTTCCGCCGGGGCCTCGTCCGGACCCTCGCCGGGAGTGGGCACGGCGCCGGCCCGGCCGGTGCGGCGCCGGGCGGGGCCAGGCCCCCGTTCTGGAAGGATCGCCCCATGACCGTCTCCCGCGTGCACGCCGGGAGGGGCGCCTCGCCCCGCACCGCCCGGGCCATCAACGACCGGCTGGCGCTGCGCCTGCTGCAGCGCGAAGGCCCGCTCACCGCCGGGCGGTTGAGGGACCTCATCGGCATGTCGCGGCCGAGCGTGGCCGATCTGGTCGAGCGGCTGCGGGAGTCGGGCCTGATCGAGGTCGTCGGCGAGGCGGGGGAGTCCAACCGCGGCCCCAACGCCCGCGTCTACGGCATCGTCGCCGACCGCGCGTACGTCGCGGGACTCGACGTGCGGCTGGACTCCGTGCGGGTGGAGATCGCCGACCTGCTGGGCCGTACGGTCGCCCGCGCGTCGCTGCGGGTGCCGCAGGACGCCGATCCCGCCGCCACCGTGCGGGACGGCATCGGCCTGCTGCGTGGCGCCGCCCGGGACGCGGGGGCCGACGCGCTGCACACCGTCGCCTTCGGCGCGCCCGGCATGATCGACCCGGTCACCGGCCGCATCCGCACCACGCGGGCGCTCCCCGGCTGGCACGGCGATCTGGTCGACGAGGTGCGCAAGAGTTTCGGCGTGCCGGTGCTGCTGGAGAACGAGGTGAACCTCGCGGCGGTCGCCGAGCAGCGGGCCCGCGCGGAGGGCGGAGCCGGCGCGGAGGGCGGAGCTGGCGCGGACGAACGGGGTGCGGGCGCGGAGACGTCAGAGACGGGCGGCCGGGACGGGCGCCGCGCCGGGTTGCCGCACGAGCGCGCCGGCGGGCCGCGGTATCAGGAGGCGCGGGCCGACGAGGGGGAGCCGGACGCGGAGACCTTCGTGCTGCTGTGGCTGGGCGCCGGCGTCGGCGCGGCGGTCGTGCTGGACGGACGGCTGCGGCGCGGCGTCTCCGGCGGCGCGGGCGAGGTCGGCTTCCTGCCGATCTCGCCCGACGGCGCGCTGCCCACCGCGACGGACTGCGACAGCGGCTACCACGGGCTGGTCGGCGGACGCGCCGTGCGCGCCCTGGCCGACCGGCACGGCGTGCCCGTCGCGGCGCCCGCCCCGGCCGGGACCCGCAAACGCGACGACGACGCGGACGCCGCCGCGGCGGCCGTGCGCGCCGCCCTGGCCGCGGGGTCCGCGGGGAGGGCTTCCTCGACGAACTGGCCGGGCGGATCGCGCTCGGCGCCGCCGCGATGTGCGCGGTGCTCGACCCCGGCCAGGTGGTGCTGGCCGGCGAGGTCGGCCAGGCCGGCGGCGCCGCGCTCGCCGACCGGGTCGCCGACCGGCTCGCGGCCATCTCCCCGCTGCACACCGCCGTCGTCCCCACCGTGGCCGGCGCGCAGCCCGTGCTGCGCGGCGCGGTGGTCACGGCGATGGACGCCGCGCAGGACGACCTCTTCAGCCCGCAGGGCTGACCCCCGCCCGCGCCGGCCGCGCGAGCGGCCGACCGCCCCCGCCCCGCGCGGCCGACCCCGCGGCCCGCCCCGCCGCCTGCCGGGCCGACCTCGCACCCCGTCCCGCCGCCCGTCCCGCCGCCTGCCGGGACGGGCGGCGCGGGCCGCCGCCTGCCGGGCCGGGCCGGGCCGGGCCGCAGTCCCCAACCCCGGCCCGCAGCCTCCCGATCCCGGCCCGGCGTCGCCGCCGCCCGCCCGCCCCGCCTGCCGTTTCCCCGCCGCCCGCGCGCCCGGACCCGTCGCCGCGCGTTACTTCGGACGTGCCCTGTGTGAGGCAGTGCACAGGCGGAGGCTGGAGCAGGGGGAGCGGGCGTGGCAGACTGAAGTCAGTAGTGACGTTCGCGCACTCCGGGGTCGGTGAAATTCCGAACCGGCGGTTACAGTCCGCGACCCGACCGCAACCAGCGGCCGGTTGACCAGGTGAAATTCCTGGACCGACGGTGAAAGTCCGGATGGGAGGCAGTGCGCGGCGGGCGTTCACTCAGGAGTTCGCCGCCGCAGGCGGGACCGCGCGAAGCGCGAGGACCGCAGGCGCCAGAACCCCCGGAGAAACCCCGCTGAGTCCCGATGCCCCGGAGTCCGTGCCCGATGAGGCAGGAGGACCCGGTGGCCGACACCGCCACGGAAGCAGCCGCGATGCGGCGCGCGATCGCGCTGTCCGCACGCGCCCTCGGCGCCACCGCCCCCAACCCCGTGGTCGGCTGTGTCGTCCTCGACGCCGCGGGCGAGACCGTGGGCGAGGGCTGGCACCGCAGGGCCGGCGGCCCGCACGCCGAGGTGCACGCGCTGCGCGCGGCCGGCGACCGGGCCCGCGGCGGCACCGCGCTGGTCACCCTCGAACCGTGCAACCACACCGGCCGGACCGGCCCCTGCGCCCAGGCGCTCATCGAGGCCGGCGTGGCCCGCGTCGTGTACGCGGTCGCCGACCCTAGCCCGGCCGCGGCCGGCGGCGCGCAGACCCTGCGGGCGGCCGGCGTCGACACCGAGGGCGGGCTGCTCGCGGAGGAGGCCGCCGCGGTCAACACCGCCTGGCTCACCTCGGTCCGGCTCGGCCGCCCGCACGTGCGGTGGAAGTACGCCGCCACGCTCGACGGCCGGATCGCCGCCGCCGACGGCACCAGCCGCTGGATCAGCTCGGCCGAGTCCCGCGCCGACGTGCACCGGCTGCGCGCCGAGTCCGACGCGGTCGTGGTCGGCTCCGGCACCCTCGTCGCCGACGACCCGCACCTGGCGGTGCGCGGCATCGACGGCGCCACCCAGCCGCTGCGGGTGGTCGTCGACACCCGCGCCCGCATCACCCCCACCGCGCCCGTCCTGGACGACGCCGCTCCCACCCTGGTCGCGGTCGGCAAGGACGCCGACACCTCCCACCTGCCGGGCGTCGACACGGTCCGGCTGCCGTACGCGGCCACCGCCCCGGGCGGGACCGGCGGCGCGGGCGGGACCGGTCTCGACATCCCCGCGCTGCTGACCGAACTGCACGCCCGCGGCGTCCGCTCGGTCCTGCTGGAAGGCGGCCCGACGCTGGCCGGCGCGTTCGTCGCGGCCGGCGCGGTCGACGCCGTCACCGCGTACCTCGCGCCCGCGCTGCTCGGCGCCGGGCCCGCGGCCCTGGCCGACGCCGGAATCAGCACCATCGCCCAGGCGTTGCGGCTGGCCGTGACCGATGTCGCCCGCCTCGGGCCGGACCTGCGCCTCACCGCCGTCCCCACTCCCCGAACTCCCCAGGAGAGCTGAAGTGTTCACCGGAATCGTCGAAGAACTGGGTGAGATCACCGCCGTCGAGAATCTGGGCGACGCCTCCCGGTTCACCGTCCGCGGACCCGTCGTCACCGAAGGCGCCAAGCACGGCGACTCGATCGCCGTCAACGGCGTCTGCCTGACCGTCGTCGAGTTCGGCGACGGCTCCTTCACCGCCGACGTGATGGCCGAGACCCTGAACCGCTCCAGCCTCGGCGCGCTCGCCCCCGGCTCCCGGGTCAACCTGGAGCGGCCGATGGCCCTCGGCGGCCGGCTCGGCGGCCACCTGGTGCAGGGCCACGTCGACGGCACCGGCACCGTGCTGGAGCGCACCCCCGCCGAGCACTGGGAGATCGTCCGGATCGCGCTGCCCGCGCAGTTGAGCCGCTACGTGGTCGAGAAGGGCTCCATCACGGTGGACGGCATCAGCCTCACCGTGGTCGACGCCGCGCCCGACTGGTTCAGCGTCAGCCTCATCCCGACCACCCTCGCGCTGACCACGCTCGGCATCAAGCAGCCCGGCGACCCGGTCAACCTGGAGGTCGACGTCATCGCCAAGTACGTCGAGCGGATGCTCGGCGACCGCGCGGCGGACCAGGCCGCCGGCGCGGGCGTCCCGGGAACCGCCGCCGGCGACACCCCGGACGCCGCGGCACGCGTCCGCGCTGCGGAGGCCGTCAAGTGAGCGCCCTGCACTGGCTGAACAGCGAGGCGTTCACCGCCTTCGACCAGCACGTCATGTGGTCCGACATGATCGGCAACCTGCTGGGCCTGGCCGCGCTCGCCCTCGGCTGGCGGCGCGCGATGCTCACCTGGCCGGTGCAGCTGCTGTCCGGCGCGGTGCTGGTCGCCGCGTTCTGGAGCGCGCAGCTCGGCGGCGGCGTCGGCAAGCAGTTCGTGGTGATCACGGTGGCCGGCTGGGGCTGGTTCCAGTGGCGGCGCGGCCGGGCGGACAGCGGCCGGGTGGCGATCCGCTTCGCCACCTGGAAGGAGCGCGCGCTGCTGGTCGTGGCCACCGGCCTGGGCACCGTCGCGGTCGCCTCGCTCTTCCTGGCCTACCCGTCGCTGTCGTGGAACCCCTGGCCGGACGCGTACATCTTCGTCGGCACGCTCGCCGCGATGGTCGCGCAGGCACGCGGCTGGGTCGAGTTCTGGTTCGCCTGGCTCGCCGTCGACGTGGTCGGCGTGCCGCTCAACTTCCACAGCGGCCTGCCCTTCTCCGGGCTCGTCTACATCATCTACTTCGTCCTGGTCCTCGCCGGCATGTACGCGTGGTGGCAGCAGACCCGGCGGGCGGCGCCCGCCGGCCGCGGACCCGCGGAGCAGGACGGCGCCGACCCCGTACAGCGCGGCTCCGAGCACCGGGACGACGCCGCACCCGGCGCCGTCACCGACCACCCCCAGGATTCCCAGGGCACCGACGTCGCGGAAGGAGTAGCGGCATGAGCGCCGTTACCGCACTGCAGGACGACTGGACCGCCACGCTCCGGCTCGACCCCGTCGAACGGGCCGTCGCCGACATCGCCGCGGGCCGCCCGGTCGTGGTCGTCGACGACGAGAACCGGGAGAACGAGGGCGACGTCGTCGTGGCCGCCGAGAAGATCACCCCGGAGACGGTCGCGTTCATGATGAACGAGTGCCGCGGGCTGATCTGCGTGCCGATGGAGGGGCCCGCCCAGGACCGGCTGGACCTGCCGCAGATGGTCGAGGCCAACACCGAGTCGATGCGCACCGCGTTCACCGTCTCGGTCGACGCGACCGCCGAGCACGGCGTGACCACCGGCATCTCCGCCGCCGACCGCGCCACCACCATCCGGCTGCTGGCCGACCCCACCGCGACCGCCGGGGACTTCGTCAGACCGGGCCACGTCTTTCCGCTGCGGGCCCGGCCCGGCGGCGTGCTGACCCGGGCGGGACACACCGAGGCCGGCGTCGACCTGGCCCGGCTGGCCGGACTGCGGCCCGCCGCGGCGATCGTGGAGATCGCGCTGGAGGACGGCACCATGGCCCGGCTGCCGGAGCTGGTGCCCTTCGCCCGCAAGCACGGCCTGGCGATCATCTCGATCGAGGACCTGATCGCCTACCGCCGCTCCAGCGAGCCCACCGTGCGGCGCGAGGCGCACACCGCGCTGCCCACCGCCTACGGCGACTTCACCGCCTACGGCTACCGCAGCACCGCCGACGGCGTGGAGCACATCGCGCTGGTCGCCGGCGACATCGGCGACGGCTCCGACGTGCTGGTCCGGGTCCACTCCGAGTGCCTGACCGGCGACGTCTTCGGCTCCCAGCGGTGCGACTGCGGCCCGCAGCTGCAGGCCGCGCTGCGCCGGGTCGCCGAGGCCGGCCGCGGCGTGGTGCTCTACCTGCGCGGCCACGAGGGCCGCGGCATCGGCCTGCTGTCCAAGCTGCGCGCCTACGAACTGCAGGAGCGCGGGCGCGACACCCTCGACGCCAACCTCGAACTCGGCCTGCCCGCCGACGCGCGCGACTACGGCGCCGCCGCGCACATGCTCGCCGACCTCGGCGTGCGGTCGCTGCGGCTGATGACCAACAACCCCGACAAGACCGGTGCGCTGGTCCGGCACGGCCTGGACGTCCTGGGCGTCGAACCGGTGCCGGTGGCCGCGGGCGAGCACAACCTGCGCTACCTGCGCACCAAGCGCGACCGGATGGGCCACGACCTGCCCTGGCTGGACGCCTCCGGCCACTGAACGACACCCGCACGACACCCGCACGACCCCCCGTACCCCCCAGCACGTACCGACGTACCGAGGAGACAGCACCCGTGAGCGGTAAGGGCGCCCCCGAGCTGACCGTGAAGAACTGCGCCGACCTGCGGGTCGCGGTGATCGCGGCGCAGTGGCACACCCAGGTGATGGACGGCCTGGTCGACGGGGCCGTGCGCGCCCTGCGCGACCTGGGCATCGACGAGCCGACGCTGCTGCGGGTGCCGGGCAGCTTCGAACTCCCGGTGGTGGCCAAGGTGCTGGCCGGCCGCGGCTACGACGCGATCGTGGCGCTCGGGGTGATCATCCGCGGCGGCACCCCGCACTTCGAGTACGTCTCCCAGGGCGTGACCGCCGGACTCACCCAGGTCTCGGTGGACACCGGCGTGCCGGTCGGCTTCGGCGTGCTCACCTGCGACACCGAGGAACAGGCCCTGGACCGCGCCGGGCTGCCCGGTTCGACCGAGGACAAGGGACACGAGGCGGTGACCGCGGCGGTGGCGACCGCGGCCCTGCTGCGTTCAGTATCCGAACCGTGGAGGTGAGCCGGGCCCGGTTCCCCGTACGCTAGGACCACCATGGCGAACAAGACATTCGAGGAGCTCTTCGCCGAGCTCCGGCACAAGGCCGCCACCGGCGACCCCGGCACCTCCCGCACCGCCGAGCTGGTGGGCAAGGGCGTGCACGCGATCGGCAAGAAGGTGGTCGAGGAGGCCGCCGAGGTGTGGATGGCCGCCGAGTACGAGGGCGCCGACGCCACCGCCGAGGAGATCTCCCAGCTGCTGTACCACGTCCAGGTGATGATGGTCGCCCGCGGGATCTCCCTGGACGACGTCTACGCCCATCTGTGAGCACGGCCGGAGCCGTCCCGCCCCCGGGTCCTCCCGCCGTGCCGTCCGCCGCACGTCCTCCGTCCGCCCGCACGAAACGCCCCGAAGAGAAGGAACCCGTCCTCATGCTGCGCATCGCCGTCCCCAACAAGGGCTCACTGTCCGCACCGGCGGCGGCCATGCTGCATGAGGCCGGCGACCGCCAGCGCAAGGAGTCCAAGGAACTGGTGATGGTCGACGCCGCCAACGGCGTCGAGTTCTTCTACCTGCGCCCGCGCGACATCGCGATCTACGTCAGCTCCGGGCGGCTGGACATCGGCATCACCGGCCGCGACCTGCTGCTGGACTCCGGGGCCAACGCCGAGGAGATCCTGCAACTCGGCTTCGCCCGCTCGACGTTCCGCTACGCCGGCCGCCCCGGCACCGCCACCGGCGTGCAGGACCTGGCCGGCCGCACCGTGGCCACCTCCTACGAGGGGGTGGTCGAGAAGCACCTGGCCGACAACGGCGTGGACGCCTCCGTGGTGCACCTCGACGGCGCGGTGGAGACCGCGATCAAGCTCGGCGTCGCCGACGCCATCGCGGACGTCGTGGAGACCGGCACCTCGCTGCGCAACGCCGGTCTGGAGACCTTCGGCGAGCCGATCATGGAGTCCGAGGCGGTCGTCGTCCGGCGCACCGGCGCCGACCCCGAGGAGCCCAAGGTGCAGCAGTTCCTGCGCCGCCTGCAGGGCGTCCTGGTCGCCCGCCGCTACGTGATGATGGACTACGACATCCGGGTCGAGCAGGTCGAGCGGGCCGTCGCCCTCACCCCCGGCCTGGAGTCGCCGACCGTCTCCCCGCTGCACCACGAGGGCTGGGTCGCCGTCCGCGCCATGGTCCCCACCGCGGACGCGCAGCGGATCATGGACGAGCTGTACGACCTGGGCGCCCGCGCGATCCTCACCACCGGCATCCACGCCGCGCGGCTGTGAGCGGCCCCGCCTCCGGGCCGGCCGGCGACGGCCCCGCCGCGCCCGGCCCCTCCGGCCCCGCGGGCGACGGCGCGCCGGCCGCCGCGCTGGGCCTGCCGGTCACCTTCCGGCCGCTGGTCACCCGGGTGCTGCTGCTCTCGCTCGCCGTGGCGCTGGTCGTCGTGCTCAGCACCGTCGCGGTGCTGATGCCGCGCGAGGGCGCGTCGCCGTGGAGCACCGGCGACCGGGTGACCGTGGTGGTCACCGGGGTGCTGATCGGCGCCGTGCTGACCCTGCTCGCGCGGCCCCGGGCGGTCGCCGACGCGGAGGGGCTGACCGTGGTCAACCTCACCGTCCGGCGCCGCCTGGCCTGGGCCGAGATCCTCGGGGTCAACCTGCGGCACGGCGACGCGTGGGTGCACCTGGACCTCGCGGACGGCACCACCCTGGCGGTGATGGGCATCCAGCCCGGCATCGCCCGGCAGCAGGCGCTGCGCGACGCGCGGCGGCTGCGCGCGCTGGCGCAGGAGCTCGGCGAGGCCCGCGGCGAGCGCACCGCGGGACCGCACCGGGACGCCTGACCCGCCGCCCGCACCGTGTGGTCCCCGCCACATGGCGCGGGGCGCGCCACGCCGTCCTTCGCACGCAACGCCGCAGTGATTACCCTGGATGCGGGCCGCGAGCCGACGGGCCCGCCCCGCAGCACCACCGCCCGCGCCGGCCGCGGGGCACCGACCAGCCGAGGAGTGACACCCCCACCCCGATGGACGAACCGTCCTGTAGTACCAGCGCCGCCCCTTCCTCCGGGACCTCCCGGCGACCAGGAGCGGCGGCACCATGATCAGCTCCCTCCTGCCGCTCGCGGCGGCCCTCGTCCTGATCCTCGCCAACGGCTTCTTCGTCGCCGCCGAGTTCGGCCTGGTGACCGTGGAGCGGCCGGCCGCCGAGCGGGCCGCGGCCGAGGGCGACCGCCGCGCCCGCAGCGTCGTCGCCGCCCTGAGCAAACTCTCCTTCCAGCTGTCCGGCACCCAGCTCGGCATCACCATCACCTCGCTGGTCGTCGGCATGCTCGCCGAACCTGCCCTCGCCCGCCTGCTCGAAGGCCCGCTGGGGTCGGCCGGCGTCCCGGACGGCGCGACGTCCGGCGTCGCGGTCGTGCTCGGCATGGCGGTCGCCTCCGCGCTGCAGATGGTGGTCGGCGAGCTCGTGCCGAAGAACTGGGCGGTCTCCCGGCCGCTGGCGGTGGCCCGGATGGTCGCGGGTCCGCAGCGGGCCTTCTCCCGCGCCTTCCGCCCGGTCATCGAACTGCTCAACGGCGCGGCCAACAAGCTGGTGCGGATGCTCGGCGTGGAGCCGGCCGACGAGCTGGCCTCCGCCCGCACCCCCACCGAGCTGGTCTCCCTGGCCCGGCACTCCGCGCTCGCCGGGGTGATCGAGCAGGACACCGCCGACCTGTTCGTGCGCACCATGTCGCTGGCCGACCTGACCGCGGAGAACGTCATGACGCCCCGGGTCCGGGTCAGCGCGCTGGAGGACACCGCGACCGCCGCGGACGTCCTGAACCTGACCCGCGCGACCGGCCTGTCCCGGTTCCCCGTCTACCGCGAGCGGCTGGACGACATCAGCGGCATGGTCCACCTCAAGGACGCCCTCGCGGTCCCCGGCGAGCTGCGCGCCCGCACCCCGGTCGCCCGGATCGCGGTCGCCCCGCTGCTGGTGCCCGAGACGCTGCCCGCGCAGACGCTGCTCGGCCTGCTGCGCAGCCAGCAGCCCATCGCGGTGGTGGTCGACGAGTACGGCGGCACCGCGGGCGTGGTCACCCTGGAGGACATCGTCGAGGAGCTGGTCGGCGAGGTGCGCGACGAGCACGACGCGGTCGACCTGCCCGAGCTGGCCCAGGCGCCGGCCGACGAGGGCCGGCCCGCGTGGGACGCCGACGGCGGCTGCCGGGTGGACACCCTCGGCCGGATCGGCCTGACCGCGCCCGAGGGCCCGTACGAGACGGTGGCCGGCCTGGTCGCCGACCTGCTGGGCCGCATCCCCGCGCCCGGCGACACCGCGCAGCTGCCGGGCTGGCTGCTGCGGGTGGAGGAGGTCGGTCACCACCGGGCCGAACGCGTGCGGATCGTCCGCACGCAGGACGCGGGCGGCGCGACGGCCCCCGAGGGCGGCGAGGCCGCCGCGTCTCCGGCGCGCCGCGAGCGCGTCACCGCGCCGGCCGAGCGGGTCGGCACGGTCGGCGCGCCGCGCCCCGCGGGGGACGCCGCGGACACCGGTGAGGCCGCGGGCTTGGCGGACGTTGCCGGCGCCATGGACACCGCTGACACCGCTGACACCGTGGACACCGCCGACGCCGGGGACACCGCCGACGCGGCGGGCGACCGCGCGGGGGAGGCGGGCGGACGATGAGCGCGCTGCAACTCCTCTTCGCCGTCCTGCTGGTGCTCGGCAACGGCTTCTTCGTCGGCGCGGAGTTCGCCCTGGTCTCGGTCCGCCGCAGCCAGATCGAACCGCTCGCCGGCGAGCAGCGCCGGGCCCGTACGGTGCTGTACGGCCTGGAGCACCTGCCGCAGATGATGGCCGCCGCGCAGTTCGGCGTCACGGTCTGCTCGCTGACCCTCGGCGCGGTGGCCGAGCCGACGGTCGCGCGCCTGCTGGAACCGCTGTTCTCCGCGGTCCGGGTCCCCGAGGACCTGGTGCACCCGGCCGGCTATGTGATCGCGCTGGCGCTGGTGGTCTTCCTGCACCTGGTGATCGGTGAACTCGTGCCGAAGAACCTGGCGATGGCCGACCCGGAGAAGACCGCGCTGTGGCTCAGCCCGGGGCTGGTCGGCTTCGCGCGCGTCTTCCGCCCGGTGATCGTGGTGCTCGGCGCGAGCGCCCGGCTGATCCTGCGGGCCTGCGGCGTCGAGCCGAAGGACGAGGTCGACGCGGTCTTCACCAGCGCGGAGCTGACCGAGCTGGTCGAGGACGCCCGGCAGGCCGGCCTGCTCGACCACGACGAGCAGGAGCGCCTGGAGGACGCGCTGGAACTGGGCACCCGCCCGGTCACCGAGGTGCTGCTCACCCCGGCCGAGCTGGTCACCCTGGAGCCCTCCGCGACGCCGCGGCAGGTCGAGGAGGTGACCGTGCGCACCGGCTACTCGCGTTTCCCGGTGGCCGGTCCCGCGGCCGGCGGCGGCCCCGCCTACCTCGGCTACCTGCACGTGAAGGACGTCCTGGACGCCGACGACCCGGACCGGCCGGTGCCGGCCCGGCTGTGGCGGCCGATGACCACGCTGGCCGCGGACCTGCCGCTGGACGACGCGCTCACCGCGATGCGCCGGGCGGCCACCCACCTGGCCGCGGTCGCCGACGCCTCCGGCCGGGTGCTCGGCCTGGTCGCCCTGGAGGACGTGCTGGAGATGCTGGTCGGCGAGGTCCGCGACCCGGCGCACACCGCCGCCGAGGAGCCCGAGGGACCGGGGCGGTCCGCGGGCGGCTCCCGTGGCGCGGGCTCCGGCGGCGCGGGCTCCGACGGCGCGGGCTCCGGCGGCGCCGGGGAGGGCCTGGCGGACCCGGCCCGGGCGGTGGCGCAGCCCTGACACGGGTCGGCCCGGCCGGCGGACGCGCAGCGGCGGATGCCGGTCGGCGGCGCCGACCGGGGGCCGCCGCCGGCGGGCCGGGCGCGTCCGCCGGGCCGGGCGCGTCCCCGGGCGCGTCCGCCGGGCCCGGCGCACGTTATTCGGCGGTGGGCTCGGGCGGCGGCAGCGCGGGGCCGCGGCCCGACAGCACCTCGCCGTAGGCCTGCATCAGGTCCGGCAGCCGCAGGGTGGCCAGCTCCTCGCGGGTGGGGGTGGCCGGGTACTCCGACAGCCGCAGGTCGCGGTAGGCGCAGCTCTTCTCGTACAGGGTGCGCAGCAGCCGGCCGTTGCCCAGCTCGTCCACCCAGCCCTGGTCGACCACGTGCCCGCTGATCGCGCGCAGTTCGTCCAGCGCCTCGTCGTCCCAGTGGTCGCCGTTCTCCGCGGCCAGCACCTCGCCTATCCGGGTCAGCTCCAGCGGGCGGTAGCTGGGGAAGTCGACGCGGGTGGTGAAGCGGGAGCTGAGCCCGGGGTTGGCGGCCAGCAGCCGGTCCATGCCCTCGGGGTAGCCGGCCAGGATCACCACCAGCCGGTCCCGGTTGTCCTCGGCCCGCTTCAGCAGCACCTGCAGCGCCTCGTCGCCGTACGCGTCGCCCTTGCTGTAACCGGAGTTGGACAGCGCGTACGCCTCGTCCACGAAGAGCACGCCGCCGAGCGCGGAGTCGATCAGCTCGTTGGCCTTCACCGCGGTCTGGCCGAGGAACTCGCCGACCAGATCGGAGCGTTGGGCCTCCACCAGGTGGTCGCCGCCGAGCAGCCCGAGCGCGTAGAAGACCCGGCCGAGTATCCGCGCGACGGTGGTCTTGCCGGTGCCCGAGGGGCCGGAGAAGACGAAGTGCCGTTTGGGCGGCTGCACCGGCAGGCCCTGCGCCGAGCGCAGCCCGGCCATCCGCAACTGCGCGGACAGCGCCCGCACCTGGCGCTTGACCGGCTCCAGGCCGACCATCCGGTCGAGTTCGGCGAGCGCCTGGGTGAGCAGCACCGGATCGGCGCCGCCCAGCGGCAGTTGGGGCGCCGCCGCCGCGCCGAAGGAGCTCTGCGAGCGGTCCCGCAGCGGGTCCTCGATCGGGCCCGGCGCGGTCAGCGGGTCGTCCAGCTCGGCCGCCGCGGTTCCGCCCGAGGGGGCGTCGGCCAGCAGCGCGGCCTCCATGTCGGCGCCGCCCTCGGGCACGGACTGGCCGGCGCCGGCCAGCGACACCGCGGCCAGGCCCGCGCCCTCGTCCAGGCCGTCGTCGGACTCGTGGATCGCCGCCAGCCGGGCCGCGGTGTCCATGAACGCCGGGTCCACCCGGTGCACCGCCCGGTACAGCGGCACCGCGGCCGCGGTGCGGCCGGTGCCCTCGTAGGCGCGGGCCAGCCAGTAGCGCAGCTCCTTGCGCTGCGGCTGCTCGCTGCGGCAGCGCATCAGCGCGGCGGCGAGCAGCGGTTCGGCCTGGCCGCACATCTCCAGCCGGACCCGGGCCATGCCGCCGAACAGGCCCGCCTCGATGCCCAGGACCGGGTCGCCGAGCAGCGGCTCGGTGTGCCGCACCAGGTGCTCCCAGTCCTTGACCAGATACGCCCGGCAGGCGTGCAGGAAGCGGACCTGCGGATCGGTGTCGACCGGCGGGCAGTCGGCCAACGCCTGGTCCAGCTCGGCGACATGGCGGCCGTCCAGCCAGTGCGAGGCGTGCGCGAGCAGCAGGTCGCGGCTGGTCTCCAGCACGGGCTGCACCCACCAGCCCAGCCAGTACCAGGAGTTGAGGGTCCTGCGGTGGCCGGCGCGCTGCTCGCCGAAGCGCTCGCGGTGCCGGTACATCTGCAGCAGCGCCGTCGAGGTGTCGGCGCGCAGCGCGTGCAGGCCCAGCCAGGCGTCCGCCATGCCCGGGTCCATCCGCACCGCGGCCCTGAACTCCTCCTCGGCTTGCGCGTACGCGCCGACGGTGTACGCGTCGACGCCGCGCAGCCAGGCCAAGTCGGCCGGGGAGCCCGGGCGGTCGGTGCCGAAGTCCATCAAGTCCCCACCTAACCAGTCCCCCGCCTCGCCGACGCCTCGCCCAACCCGGCACGGCCGGGCGGGAGTTGAGGCATGCAGCAGCGTTCCCCAGGCGCTGCGCCACCCCGTTTCGCATCGTACCCGCGTTGTTCGCGGCGCCGTAGGGTGCGACGAAGATCGCGGTGGTCCGCATCGTGCGCCGGGCGCGGGGACGGACGAGCGCCGGGTGCTCACGCACGGTGAGCGCGCGCGGGCGTGGATCGGACATCACGGGCGGCGGCAGCGGGTTGGGGGCAGAGCAGAGCCCCCGGTCACGGGGGAACAACCGGGGGCTCCGCGTTCTGCGAGCGGTCGTCCAAGACCGCTAGTTGAAAACGTAATTGCTGCATACCCAGGCGGTCAAGCGGTGATGGCGCGGCCTACGCCCGACGCCGCAGGCGGGTGTGCGCGGCCGTCGCGGACCGTCCGGCGGGTGGTCACCCGGGCATATTCAGTGATCACCCTCGGTGATCGCGGGAGGGCCCCGGCGCGGCGCGGTAGCCGTCCGGCGTCTGGTGGACCAGCAGGTCGGCGTACGGGCGGGTGGGGTCGGCGGCGAAGTGCTCGTCCTCGGCGCGGGTCCAGCCGGTCCAGAAGCGCGCGAGCCCCGGGCCGTCGCGGCGCAGGCCGCGCGCGCGGGCGATGGACGGGTCGACCTCCAGCCACAGCACCAGCGCGAGGTGCGGGCGCAGGGCGGCGCGGCCGGAGCCGACGCCCTCCAGCAGGACGACCGGCGCCGGCGCGATCTCGCGGGTGCCGCGGAACGCGCGCGCGGTCCAGTCGTAGACGCGGTGCCGGGCGGGGCGGCCGGCGGCGAACGGGGCGAGCACCTCGGCGGCGAGCCGTCCGGTCCACGCGAACGGCTCGTCGTGGGTGGCCAGGTCGTCGGTGTGCACGACGGGGGCGCCGCCCAGGGCCGCGGCGATGCTGCCGGCCAGGGTGGTCTTGCCGGAACCGGCGTGGCCGTCGACGGCGACCAGTCTCACCGGCCCGCACGACGGTTCGCGTGCGGCCACCGCATCTCCCCAGTCCGGCTCCTCCACGCGTCGACTCTACGTTGTGTCGCGTCCGGGGTCGCGTCCGCCCATGAGCCGCGTCCCGGCCCGGCGGGGCGGGCGCGACGCCGCACGGGGACGAAAAATACGCGCGGCGTCCCAGGCGGGGAGTTAGCGTGGCCGCATGGACGAACGCACCGCGGGAGCCGGCCCGCTGGACGCCGAGCGCCTGGCCCGCGCCAAGAGGGCGGTCGGCGACGCCGGCCTGGACGCCCTGCTCATCGCCCCCGGCGCCGACCTGCGCTACCTGACCGGCTATCAGGCGCTGCCGCTGGAGCGCCTGACCTGCCTGGTCGTCCCGGCGAGCGCCGACCCCTTCCTCGTCGTCCCCCGGCTGGAGCACCCCGCCGCGCTCGCCTCCCCGGCCGGCGGCCTGGACCTGGAGGTCACCGCCTACGACGAGACCGACGACGCGTACGAGCTGATCGCCCGCCGGCTGCCGGCCGGCACCCGGGCGTTCGCGGTCGACAACCAGATGTGGGCCGAGAAGCTGCTGGCCTTCCAGTCCGCGCTGCCCGGCGCCCAGGCCGCGCTGGCCGGCGACGTGCTCTCGGTGCTGCGGATGCGCAAGTCCCCCGGCGAGGTCGAGGCGCTGCGCCGGGCCGGCGCGGCGATCGACCGGGTGCACCGCAGGGTCGGCGAGTGGCTCAGGCCCGGCCGCACCGAGCGCGAGGTCGCCAAGGACATCGCCGACGCCATCATCGAGGCGGGCCACGCCACCGTGGACTTCGTGATCGTCGGCTCGGGCCCCAACTCCGCCAGCCCGCACCACGACGTCTCCGACCGGGTGATCAGGACCGGCGACCCGGTGGTGGTCGACATCGGCGGCACCACCGAGGACGGCTACTGCTCGGACTCCACCCGCACGTACGCCGTGGGGGAGCCGCCGGCCGCCTTCCGCGAGCTGTACGAGGTGCTGCTGCGCGCGCAGACCGCGCAGACCGACGCGGTGCGGCCCGGCATCACCTCCGAGGAGCTGGACGCGGTCGGCCGGGACATCATCGCCGCGGCCGGCGACGGCGAGCACTTCGTCCACCGCACCGGCCACGGCATCGGCATGGAGACGCACGAGGAGCCGTACATCGTGGCCGGCAGCACGCGGGCGCTGGAGCCGGGCATGGCCTTCTCCGTCGAGCCGGGCATCTATCTGCCCGGCACCTTCGGCGCGCGCATCGAGGACATCGCGGTGTGCACCCCGGACGGCGGCGAGCGGCTCAATCTGACCGGGCGTGACCTGGTGGTTCTCCCCGGGTGAGCGCCAATGGTGGAGACCAATATTGGTCCTGATGGCGGGCCGACAAGCCTGGTGGAAACGGCGGGCGAACGACCATAGTGGTGCGCACCGCCGCCCCGCGCCTGTCCGCGGGCGCGGCGGCATTCCCGTCCACGTCGAGGGAAACCGAGGGGAACCCATGACCCACACCGCGCCCCGGCGTGCCGTACTGACCGCCGCGCTCGCGGCGGCCGCGGCCACCGCGACCGCGCAGACCGCGTCCGCCGCCGCTCCCGAGGCGGCGCCGGACGCCGCCGGGCCGGCCGCCGGCGCCGCACCGCACGCGCCGGGCGGCGCCGCGGCCGCCGACGCCGCGCCGGTCGACTACCACGGGTGGACGTCGCTGCCCGACTGGCTGTTCGGCACCCACCACGGCACCGTGCCGGTCCCCGGACGGCGGCCCGGCGTCGCCATCGGCCGGGCCACCGGCACGCTGGACTACACCGACCCGCACACCGGGACCACCGCGACCTGGGAGTACGCCTCCTGGACGTCGCCGGAGCGCACGGTGCCGCACCCGGCGAGCGAGCTGATCTCCTCCTGGAACGCGCACACCCCTGCGGGCACCTGGCTGCAGGTCGAACTGCTCGGCACCTACACCGACGGCACCGCGACGCCGGCGTACGTGATGGGCCGCTGGACCGCGGGCGACGGCCCCGAGGACATCCGCCGCACCTCGGTGGACGACCAGACCGACGGCAAGAGCAGCATCTGGACCGACACCTTCTCCATCGACGACACCGCCGCGGGCCCGCTGCTGGCCTCCTACCGGCTGCGGCTGACGCTCTTCCGCAAGCCCGGCAGCACCGCGACGCCGCTGGTCTGGCGGCTGGGCGCGATGGCGTCGAACATCCCGGACCGCTTCACCGTGCCGACCTCGACGCCGGGCGTCGGCGCGGGTGTCGAACTGCCGGTGCCGCGCTACTCGCAGAACATTCACAAGGGCCAGTACCCCGAGTACGACAACGGCGGCGAGGCCTGGTGCAGCCCGACCTCGTCCACCATGGTCATCGAGTACTGGGGCCGCGGGCCCACCGCGGCCGACCTGGCCTGGGTCGACCCCTCGTACGCCGACCCGCAGGTCGACCAGGGCGCCCGCTACACCTACGACTACCAGTACGAGGGCTGCGGCAACTGGCCGTTCAACGCCGCCTACGCCGCCACCTACAAGGACCTGCAGGGCGTCATCACCCGGCTGCACTCGCTGAACGACGTGGAGCGGCTGATCAAGGCCGGCATCCCGGTGATAACGTCCCAGTCCTTCCTGGCCTCCGAGCTGGACGGCGCGGGCTACGGCACCTCGGGCCACCTGATGTGCATCGCCGGGTTCACGCCCGAGGGCGACGTGGTGGCCAACGACCCGGCCAGCGACAGCGACGACGCGGTCCGCAACGTCTACAAGCGGGCCCAGTTCGAGACCATCTGGCTGCGTACGAAGCGGATCACCGCGTCCGGCGGCACCGGCTCGGGCACCGGCGGGGTGTGCTACCTCTACTTCCCCGCCTTCCCCAGCCCCGGCCAGCGGCGCGCGCTGGCGTCGGTCGGCGTCGTCTGACCCGGGCGCCGCGAGCCGGCGCGGGGGCCTCGTGAGTCCCGCGCGTCCCAAGGACCCCACCCCCGTTCGAGGGGGTGGGGTCCTCGCGTCGGCCCCTGTCGCGCCAGGTGGTAGAGACCAATCTTGTGGGTTGCTCTAAAGGTCTGGACCAAAACATTGACGGGTTCGCGTCAGCGCAGGATTCTGCTTGCCACGTTCCCCCACAGGAGGTCCGACGTGAAACGTGTGAAAGCAATCGGCTCGGGCGTGGCCGCCGCGGCCCTGGCCGTCGCCGGGCTGGGCGCCGCGACGGCATTCGGCGCGGGGCAGGCCGACGGCGCCACCGTGACGCCGCACGCCGCCCTCAGCAGCCAGTGGTACGCCGCGGCGCCGTACCTGATGCCGCTGGACAACAACCCGCCGAGCGCGACCGCCATCATGGACGCGACCGGCCTGAAGGCGTTCCAGCTCGCCTTCATCCTGGCCCCCAACGGCGGCGGCTGCAGCCCGACCTGGGGCGGCACCGCGCCGGTCTCCTCGGACACCGCGGTCGGCAACGTGATCTCCGCGATCCGCGCCAAGGGCGGCGACGTCTCCATCTCGATCGGCGGCTACGGCGGCACCAAGCTCGGCCAGGCGTGCTCCGACGCCGCCTCGACCGCCGCCGCCTACCAGCAGGTCATCACCAAGTACGGCCTCAAAGCGATCGACTTCGACCTGGAGGAGCCGGAGTACGAGAACACCGCCGCGGTCTCCCACGAGATCGGCGCGGCCAAGATCCTCCAGCAGAACAACCCCGGTCTCTACGTCTCGGTGACCACACCGGGCACCGCGGCCGGCACCGGCTGGTTCGGCCAGCAGATGCTCAACGAGGCCAAGGCACAGGGCTTCACGCCCAACAACTTCTCCATCATGCCGTTCGACGGCGGCTTCAACGGGGCGGCCTCGCAGACCGCCGCGCTCGACTCCTTCAACGGCCTGCTGAAGAACACCTTCGGCTGGGACACCGCGACCGCCTACGCCCACGAGGGCTTCTCCGGCATGAACGGCCGCAGCGACTCCGGCGAGTACTTCTACCAGTCGGACTTCCAGACGGTGCTGAACTACGCGACCAGCCACGGCATGGGCCGCTTCACCTTCTGGTCGCTCAACCGCGACCGGCAGTGCAGCCCGCCGGACAACAACGGCAGCACGTCCGGCTCGTGCAGCAGCGTGCCGCAGACCGACTACGAGTTCGCCAAGTACTCCGTGCAGTTCGCGGGTGCAACGCCGCCCACCAACCCGCCGACCACCCCGCCGCCCACCTCGCCCGGCGGCAACTGCGCGAACCTGCCCACCTGGACCGCCGGCGCGGTCTACGTCGGCGGCAACGAGGTGCAGTACAACGGGCACAAGTGGAAGGCCCAGTGGTGGACCACCAACGAGGTCCCCGGCACGACCGGCCAGTGGGGCGTCTGGGTGGACGAAGGCCCCTGCTGAGCCCTCCGCCGAGCCCCGCGCGGCGGCCCGCCGCGCGCCTCCCGGGAGTCCGCTGAACCCTACGGCGGGCCCGCGACCGGATCCGGTCGCGGGCCCGCCGCCGTTCTTTCGTGTACCCGCACCTGCGCGTTTTCGCACGTGCACATGCCGGTGCTTGTTGTCCGAAAACGGACCTCGGATCTCCGGTTCTGTGTTTCACTCCGAACAGGTGATCAGTAGCCTCGTGACTGCGGCCGTGAGCGACTGCAAACGCGCCGCGGGGCCGCCACCCCGTGCCGGCATCCGGCCAGACGCGTCCGCCCAGCCCCATGACCTGGAGAGACAAACCGTGAGCGACCGTCCATCGTGGGCCCCGCAGGGCGTCGACATCACCGTGCCGAGCGTCTCCCGGATCTACGACTACTTCCTCGGCGGCTCGCACAACTTCGAGGTCGACCGGCAAGCCGCCAGGGTGGCCCTCGCGGCGCTCCCCGGCATCCCGAAAATCGGCCAGGCGAACCGGGCGGTGATGCGCCGCGCGGTGCGCTTCGCGGTCGAGCGCGGCATCACCCAGTTCCTCGACATCGGCTCCGGCATCCCGACCTTCGGCAACGTCCACGAGGTCGCCCAGGCCGAGAGCCCCGGCGCCCGGGTGGTCTACGTCGACAACGACCCGGTCGCCGTCGCGCACAGCAAGGCCGTCCTGCAGGGCAACGACAACGCCACCATCGCCGCCGCCGACCTGCGCGACCCGCGGTCCATCCTGGAGCACCCCGAGACCCGCCGGCTGCTGGACTTCGACCGGCCGATCGCGCTGATGCTGGTCGCCGTCGTGCACTTCCTGCCCGACGACGAGCACCCCGCCGAGATCATCGCCACGCTGCGCGACGCCCTCGCCCCCGGCAGCATCATGGTGATGACCCACGCCACCGTGCTGGGCCCCACCCCGCAGGCCGAACGCCAGGTCGCCGAGACGTACAAGCGCACCTCCACCCCGCTGCTGGCCCGCACCGCCGAGGAGCTGGAACCTTTCTTCGCCGGCTTCGAGATCGTCGAGCCCGGCATCGTCGCCCTGCCCTACTGGCGTCCCGACACCCCGCCGGAGGGAGACGAGGACCCGGCCGTGTTCAACGGCCTCGCCGGTGTGGGACTGAAGGCGTGACAGCGGGCCCGGTGGCGGCCGGCCGGTCCGCGGACGGCGGACCGGAGCCCGAGGACAGCCTCCGCCGCTTCGCGGCCATATGGAGCCGGGCCATCTACCCGGTCACCGCGACGTCCATGACCCGCGGCGAGTTCGAGGGGCACCTGGTGCCGCTGGCCCGGGTGCTGCGCGAGGCGCTGGCCGCCCGGCCCTTCGACCCGCGTGCCGCCGTGCCGGTCGGCGCCGCGCTGGTCGCCGCGCACTGCACCGACCCCGAGGCGCTGCCGAGCATCCTCGGCGTGGTCGACGCCTACCTGGTGCTCTACTGCCCGCCCGGCCCCGGGATCCCGGCCGACGAGGCACGGGTCCGCTGCTCGCGGCTGCAGCACGCGATCTCCGTCGGCTTCTCCCAGGCGCTGCGCGAACGCACCCTGGCCGAGCAGGAGTCGATCTCCCGCGCCGCGCTCGCCGCCCAGGCCGACGCCGAACGGGCGCTGGCGGCCAGCGAGGAGCGCTTCCGCGCGGTCTTCGAGAGCGCCGCCGTCGGCATCGGCATCGCCGACATGGACGGCAACGTGCTGGAGGTCAACGACGCGCTGACCCGGATGTTCGGCAGCCAGGCGCACGCCACCCGACGCAACGTCAGCGAGTGGGTGCACCCCGACAACGACCTGGCCGCCAACTACGGCCTGAACGCCGAACTCGTCCGCGGCGATCGCGACGGCTACCAGGTGGAGAAGGCGTTCCCGCGGGCCGACGGCACGGTGCTGTGGACCAACCTCCAGGTCTCCCTGCTGCGCGACGCCGCCGGCCGCCCGCAGTACCAGATCGCGCTGATGGAGGACATCACCGAGCGCCGCGGGCTGCTGCGCACCCTGCGCCACCAGGCCACCCACGACGCGCTGACCGGACTGCCCAACCGGGCGCTGTTCTTCGAACGCCTGGACCAGGCGCTGGAGGGCACCGGCCCGGACAGCCGGATCGGCGTCTGCTACCTCGACCTCGACGGCTTCAAGGCGGTCAACGACAGCCTGGGCCACGCGGTCGGCGACCGGCTGCTGGTGGCCGTCGCCGAGCGGCTGCGCGGCTGCCTCACCGACGACGACCAGATCGTCGCCCGGATCGGCGGCGACGAGTTCGTCGCCCTCTACACCGACCCGCCGGACCTGCGCGCGGTCACCGGCCTGGCCCAGCGCGTCCTGGACGCGCTCGCCGACCCCGTCACCCTCGACGGCCGCGAACTGCCGGTGCACGGCAGCATCGGCATCGTGCACGGCCCGGTCGGCTCCCGGGCCGCCGCCGACGTGCTGCGCAGCGCCGACATCACCATGTACCGGGCCAAGGAGCTGGGCGGCAACCGCTACGAGGTCGCCGACCCGGACGCCGACGCCCGCGCCATCACCCGGCACGGACTGACCAACCGGCTGCCCGGCGCGCTGGAGCGCGGCGAGTTCTTCATCGAGTACCAGCCGCTGATCGCGCTCCAGGACGGCGCGGTGCTCGGCGCCGAGGCGCTGGTCCGCTGGTGCCATCCGGCGCACGGCGTGCTCGGCCCCGACCACTTCATCCCGCTCGCCGAGAGCACCGGCCAGATCGTGCCGCTGGGCCGCTGGGTGCTGGAGAACGCCGCCGAGCAAGCCCGCGCCTGGCAGCGCGACCACCACGGCGACGGCCGGCCGCCGCGGGTCAACGTCAACGTCTCGCCGATCCAGCTCCAGCACCCCGGCCTGGTCCGCGAGGTCGCCGCGATACTCGACAGCACCGGGCTGCCGCCCGCCTCGCTGTGCCTGGAGGTCACCGAGAGCGCGCTGATCGGCGCGGACGAGGACACCCTCGAACCGCTGCGGCGGATCGCCGACCTCGGCGTCGAGATCGCCCTCGACGACTTCGGCACCGGCTACTCCAACCTCAGCTCGCTGCGCTGGCTGCCGGTCAGCGTGCTCAAGCTGGACCGTGCCTTCACCCGCGGGATGCGCCGCAGGCCGGCCGACCCGGTCGACCTGAAGATCGTCGAGGGCATCGTCTCGCTCGCCCACGGGCTGGGCCTGACGGTCACCGTCGAGGGCGTGGAGACCCGCACCCAGGCCGACCACCTGCGGGCGCTCGGCTGCGACCACGGCCAGGGCTGGTACTACGCCAAGCCGGGACCGCCCGAGCGGCTGCACACGCTGACGCTCGCCGACGTGGGCTGAGCGGCTCGCCGACGTGGGCTCAGCGGGCCGGGCCCCGGCGTCCCGGCGCCCTTGCCGCGTCTCAGGTCACCTTGGTGAACGTGGCCGGCGACCCCGCCGCCTGCGAACCGGCGCCCAGGTGCAGGGCGCCGTCGACCATCGTCACCTCGTAGGTGTTGCCCGGCAGGCACACGCCGCCGGCCGAGCTGTCGGTGTGGCGCGCGGTCACCGCGGTGAACCGTGCGGTGTCCCCGTCCATCGACGCCAGCTTGAGCGTCTCGGTGCAGCCCGCGTCGGCGCTGGAGTCCATGTCGTGCACGTGGCTGACCTGACGGCCCACCACGTCGCCGCGCCGGCCGCCGGTCAGGGTGAGCGTCACCTTGAAGCTGTCGGTGCGCGGCCCGCCCCCCGAGCCGCTCGGGTCGCCGGGGCCGGTGCCGCTCCACGTGCCGACCCACGACGCGGGCAGCGCGTCGGGGTCCACGGCGCCGGTGGACGCGGAGGTGGACGCGGAGGTGGAGGTGGCGGCGGAGGCAGTGGACGAGGTGGTGGGGCCGCCCGAGCCGCCGCCCGAGCCGTTCGCGTCGTCGCCCTTCGAGGAGTCGGCCAGGTTGCGTATCAGCAGCCCGAGCAGCGCCAGCACGACGACACCCGCGACCACCGCGGCGACCAGCACGCCCCTGCCGCGCCGGGGCTGCCCCGGCCCCGTGGGCACCGGCCGGGGCACGCCGCCCCAGCCGGCGGGTGCCGTGGGACCGGCCGGTCCCACGCCGGGCGCCGGAGCGGTCTGCGGCGCGGTCTGCCGGCCGTACGCGGGATGGCCGTACGGCGTGGTGGCGGCCGTGCCGGGGCCCGCCTGCGCGGCCACTCCGGGCGAGTACGGCGACGGCCCCAGCGCCGTACCGCCGGCGTGGCCGGTCCCCGGGCGGCCGGCACTGCCCACGGGGCCGGCACCGCCCGCCAGGCGCGTACCGCCCGCGTGGCCGGTGCTTCCCGCGTGCTCCGCGCCGCCCGCGTGGCCCGTGCCCGCCAGGCCAGCACCGTCCGCGTGGCCCGCACCGGCGGAGGCTGTACCGGCGGGGGCCGCCGGCGGCCGGCCGTCGCTCAGCGCTCGGGCGGAGGCCACCGCGCCGGCGGAGCCCACCGCGCCGGCGGCCGCAGCGGGGGACGCCGTCGGCGCGGTGCCCGCCGCGCCCGCGCCTGCGTGCGGGTCCCGGCCGAGGGCCGCTGCGGCCGCGGCCTCGCGGGAGGCGATCTCCGCGTCCAGACCGGGCGGCAGGTGCGCCGCCCACGCGGCGGCGGTCCGGTCGCCCGCCCGGGTCCCTGCCCCCGCGGCCGGGAGCAGCGCCGCCGCGTCACGGGCGGTCGGCCGCGCGGCCGGGTCCTTGGCCAGGCAGGCCCGGACGAACGGGAGCAGCTCCTCGGGCACGCCGCCGAGATCGGGCTCCTCGTGCACGACGCGGTACAGCAGCGAGGGCGTCGACGCCTCCTCGCCCGGCCGGTGGAAGGGTCCGCGGCCGGCGGCCGCGTAGACCAGCACCGCGCCCAGCGCGAAGACGTCGCCCGGCTCGGCCGAGACGCCCGCGGTGGCCTGCTCGGGCGCCATGTAGCCGGGGGAGCCGATCACCCCGCCGGCCCGGGTGTGCCGGGAGTCCTCCGCGGCCCGCGCGATGCCGAAGTCGATCAGCAGCGGCCGGGTGCGCGGCAGCAGGACGTTCGACGGCTTCACGTCGCGGTGCGCCAGCCCCGCCCGGTGCACCGCCTGGAGCCCCTCGCACAGCTCGGCCGCCAGCGCCGTCAGCGCGTCGCGCGGCAGCGGCCCCGCCGCCGCGACCCACTCCGCCAGCGACGGCGCCGGCACGTACTCGGTGGCCAGCCACTGCGGCCCGGAGCCGGCCGGGGAGTAGTCCACCACCACCGCGGTCCACGGCGAGCGCACCAGGTCCGCGCTGCGGATCTCCCGCGCGAACCGTTCGCCGAACGACGGATCGCCGCCGAACTCGCCGCGCAGCGTCTTCAGCGCCAGCGGCCGTCCGGCCGGTGTCCGTGCCAGGTACACCTGGCCCATACCGCCCGCGCCGAGGCGCGCGAACAGCGGATAGCCGCCGATCGACCGCGGATCGGCCTCCCCCAGCAAGTCCATGGCCGAAGCGTAGACGGTCACCGGTGACGGCGTGCCGCCGATCGGGCATACTCCAACCCGCCGTAACCGTTGGTCGGAACGTGCCGAGACCCGGCACAGGACGACGGATGCGGGTACTGCTCACCCGACGGAGCCGCCACACCCTGGCCGGCCGCCGCCGTCGCCCCCGACAGGGAGGATGTGCCGATGACGTCGCACCCCGCTTCGCCCGCAGCGCCACAGCGGCGGCTGCCCACCGAGGAGGCCCGCGAGCTGCTCGCGCTGACCCGGGAGATCGCGCAGCGCGAGATCGCCCCGAAGGCGGCGCAGGAGGAGGACGCCGGGCGCTTCCCGCGCGAGGTCTTCACGCTGATCGGCGAGGCGGGTCTGCTCGGCCTGCCCTATCCGGAGGAGTACGGCGGCGGGGGCCAGCCGTACGAGGTGTACCTCCAAGTGCTGGAGGAGTTGGCGGCGGCCCGGCTCACGGTCGGCCTCGGCGTCAGCGTGCACACCCTGGCCAGCCATGCGGTCGCCGCCTTCGGCACCAAGCAGCAGCGCGCCGACCACCTGCCGGACATGCTCGGCGGCGCCACCCTCGGCGCCTACTGCCTGTCCGAGCCGACCTCCGGCTCCGACGCGGCCAGCCTGCGCACCCGCGCGGTGCGCCACGGCGACGACTGGACCCTCGACGGCACCAAGGCGTGGATCACCCACGGCGGCGTCGCCGACTTCTACACCGTGCTGGCCCGCAGCGGCGGCGAGGGCGCGCACGGCATCTCCGCCTACCTCGTGCCCGGCGACGCGCCCGGCCTGAGCGCGGCCGCCCCCGAGCGGAAGATGGGCCTGAAGGGCTCGCCGACCGCGCAGATCCACTTCGACGGGGTGACCGTGCCGGACTCCCGGCGGATCGGCGAGGAGGGCCAGGGCTTCGCCATCGCGCTGGCCGCGCTGGACTCCGGGCGCCTGGGCATCGCCGCGTGCGCCACGGGCGTCGCCCAGGCCGCGCTGGAGGCGGCGGTGGCCTATCTGCACGAGCGCCGGCAGTTCGGCCGGCCGATCGCCGACTTCCAGGGGCTGCGCTTCATGCTCGCCGACATGGCGACCGGCATCGAGGCCGGCCGCGCGCTCTACCTGGCCGCGGCCCGGCTGCGCGACGCGGGCGAGCCGTTCTCCGCGCAGGCCGCGATGGCCAAGCTGTTCTGCACCGACACCGCCATGAAGGTCACCACCGACGCGGTCCAACTGCTCGGCGGCTACGGCTACACCGCCGACTTCCCGGTGGAGCGGTACATGCGCGAGGCGAAGGTGCTGCAGATCGTCGAGGGCACCAACCAGATCCAGCGGATGGTCGTCGCCCGGCACGTCGCGGGCCCCGAGACGCGGGACTGACCCGCCGGCGCGCCGGGGTGCGCCCGACCGCGGGAGCGGCGGGCGCGCCACGGCGTGGGCGGCGGCGCGGGGGCCCGCGGCGATCGCGGCGCGGGCCCCGACAGCGCGCCGGGAGCGGCCGTCAGGCGGCCAGGCGCTGCGGCGGCACCCGCATCGGGCGCGAGCCGGGGCCGCCGACGTGCGAGAACGGCTGCGTGCGCCAGTCGAGCCCGGCGGGCAGCGTGAGCAGCACGGCCCGCTCCTGCGGCTCGTCCTGCCCGGCGTCCAGCGGCCGGGCGTCGGCCACCGCGCGGCCCGAGCCCGGGCAGACGGTCAGGCCGAACGGGTCCCACGGCGTGGGGCACACGGCGTGCTGGGGAAGCGTGTCCCGGTCCGCGACGACCGCGATCGGGCGGCCGCAGTCGGGGCAGGACAGGCGTACGACATCGGCGAGTTCGTCCTCGAACGCCTCCTCCGCGTCGTCGTCCGGCAGTGCGGACAGGATGTCGTCGCCGCTGCCGTCGTCGTCGGCGCTGTCACCGGCGGCTCCGGCGCCGGGGGCGGCGAGGCCGGTGAGCACCGGGACGGGCAGCGGCTCGCGTGCTTCGCCCTCCTCGAAGGCGGAGGTGCCGCGTTCGCCGCGGCTGTGGCGCACGTGATTGCGCATGGCGATTCCCCCTTGGGTGGATGCCCTCCGTCGGGCCGGCCGGGCGACTACGCGCTCTCGGCCATAGCGAGCACTTCCCGCCGCGCTACGCGGGTAATCACGCCACCTGAAGACCCGGCAGCGCACGGAGTGTGGCCTTCGTCACATGCCTGTGAACCCGTGCACCGTGCGCCCCCCGTGTGCGTCCGCGCACCCCCGCGCGCACCGCCTCCCCGCGCGCGTCGGCTTGCACAAGGGCGCTATACAGTGCCATCGGGCGAGGCCAGGGCGGTTCCGCCGACAAGCGGAGGCGAGCGGCGATGCGAACGGACGGACGCGACGGGACGGCTACGGGCGGCGGAGCGGGCGCCGGCGCGGGCGGCGCCGGTGGTGCCGCGGGCGGCGGCGCGGGCCGCCCCGCGCCCGGCGCGCCCACCAACTGGGCGGGCAACCTCGCCTTCTCCGCGGCCCGCGTGCACCGCCCCGGCAGCCTGGACGAACTGCGCGCCGTCGTCGCCGGCAGCCGCCGCGCCAAGGCCCTCGGCAGCGGCCACTCGTTCAGCGACATCGCCGACACCGACGGCGACCTGATCGACGTCCGCGCGCTGCCGCCCGAGATCGACGTCGACACCGCCGCGGGCACGGTACGGGTGGCCGCCGGGGTCCGCTACGCCGAACTCGCCGCCGAACTCCACCGGCACGGCCTCGCCCTGCCCAACACCGCCTCGCTGCCGCACATCTCGGTGGCCGGCTCGGTCGCCACCGGCACCCACGGCTCCGGCGACGCCAACGGCGGCCTGGGCACCTCGGTCCGCGCCCTGGACCTGGTCACCGCCGGCGGCGACACCCTCACCTTCGACCGCGCGACCGACCCCGACCGGCTGGAGGGCGCGGTGGTGGGCCTGGGCGCCCTCGGCGTCGTCACCCACCTCACCCTGGACACGGTGCCCGGCTTCGCGGTCCGCCAGCGGGTCCGCACCGGCCTCGCGCTCGGCGACGCCGTGGAGCACTTCGACGCGGTCATGGGCGCCGCCTACAGCGTCAGCATGTTCACCGACTGGCGCGCGCCGCGGTTCGGCCAGGTGTGGCTGAAGCAGCTCGACGGCGCGGCCGACCCCGACCTGCCGTGGACCGTGCCCGCCGCGGGTCCGGTGCACCCGGTGCCCGGCATGGACCCGGTGCACTGCACCCCGCAGGACGGCGTGCCCGGCCCCTGGCACGAGCGGCTGCCGCACTTCCGGCCCGGCTTCGTGCCCAGCAGCGGCGAGGAACTGCAGTCGGAGTACCTGCTGCCGCGCGAGCACGCCGGCGACGCGCTGCGCGCGCTGGCCGAGGTGGCCGACCGGATCGCCCCGGTGCTCCAGGTCTGCGAGGTGCGGACGGTCGCCGCCGACCGGCTGTGGCTCAGCCCCGCGTACGGCAGGGCCACCGTCGCGCTGCACTTCACCTGGGTCAAGGACACCGCGGCCGTGCTGCCGGTGCTCGGCGAGCTGGAGGCCGCGCTGGCCGGGCTCGGCGTCCGGCCGCACTGGGGCAAGCTCTTCACCCTCGACCCGGCGCAGGTGCGCGCCGCCTACCCGCGCACCGCCGACTTCCTGGCGCTCGTCGCCGAGACCGACCCGGCGGGCGTCTTCCGCAACGCCTACCTGCGGCGCGTCCTGGGGGAGTGACCCGCAGCGGGGGAGCGGACCGGGGCCCGGCACGGCGCTCCCGCGACGTGACGCGACCGGCCGCCCTACCGGTAAGGTCACCGCTGTGGAGGAGCTGGACCGGCACATCGTGGAACTTCTCGTCGCCGACGGGCGGATGAGCTACACCGATCTGGGCAAGGCGACGGGCCTGTCCACCTCGGCGGTGCACCAGCGCGTGCGCAGGCTGGAGCAGCGCGGCGTGATCCGCGGCTACGCGGCCATCGTCGACCCGGAGGCGGTGGGCCTGTCGCTGACCGCGTTCATCTCGGTCAAGCCCTTCGACCCCAGCGCCCCCGACGACATCGCCGACCGGCTGGCCGAGATCACCGAGATCGAGGCGTGCCACAGCGTCGCGGGCGACGAGAACTACATCCTGAAGGTCAGGGTCGCCACCCCGATCGAGCTGGAGCACCTGCTCGGCCGCATCCGCACCCTGGCCGGCGTCTCCACCCGCACCACGGTGGTGCTCTCCACGCCCTACGAGTCCCGGCCGCCGCGCGTCTGACCCGCCGCCGGCGTCCGGGGCCGGGCGCGCCGCCGGGTTTCGCCACCGCGCGGACACGCGCGGACACGCGCGGCGCCGTGCCGCCTCCGCGGGGGTACGCGCCGCCCGCCGTCCCCCGACCGGCGCCGCCTCCGGCGCCCGCCGTCCCCCGACCGGCGCGGCCTCCGCAGCCCGCGTACCCCCGCGCCCGTACCCCCGTGGGCGGGGATGTCCGCGGGCCGGGGCAGACTGGCCGTATGCACGACAGCACCGCCCCCGCGGCGACCCCCGCCCCCTCGCCGTCCCCGACCGGCGCCGCCCCCGCCCACCACGTCGCCGACCCCGCCGCGACCCCCGCTCCCGGCGGCACCGTGCTGCTGCGCGGCGGCTTCGTCTACAGCCCGGCCGACCCCTTCGCGACCGCCATGGTCGTCGACGGCGGCACGGTCGCCTGGGTCGGCTCGGAGGGCGCCGCGGACTCCTTCGCGGACGGCGTGGACGCGGTGGTGCACCTGGACGGCGCGCTGGTCGCACCGGCGTTCACCGACGCCCACGTGCACGTCACCGCCACCGGATTGGCGCTGACCGGTCTGGACCTCGGCGACGCCCGCTCGCTGCCCGAGGCGCTGGAGCGGATCGCCGCGCACGCCGCCGCCCGGCCCGGCGACCGCGTCCTGCTCGGCCACGGCTGGGACGAGACGCGCTGGCCGGAGCGGCGCGCGCCGGGCCGCGAGGAGCTGGACCGGGCGGCCGGCGGCCGGCCGCTCTACCTGAGCCGCACCGACGTGCACTCCGCCGCCGTCACCACCGCGCTGCTCGACCTGGTGCCCGGGGTCCGCGACCTGCCCGGGTACGACCCCGACGGGCCGCTGACCCGCGACGCCCACCACGCCGTGCGGCGCGCCGCCCACGGCGCGATCACGCCCGAGCAGCGGGCCGCCGCCCAGCGCGCGGCACTCGCGCA
This sequence comes from Actinacidiphila sp. DG2A-62, assembly GCF_035825295.1. Lineage (NCBI taxonomy): Bacteria > Bacillati > Actinomycetota > Actinomycetes > Kitasatosporales > Streptomycetaceae > Actinacidiphila > Actinacidiphila sp. DG2A-62. The sequence continues at coordinate 998,976 of NZ_JAYMGI010000002.1, read as the reverse complement.
CGCCGCCTCGCGCGGCATCGGCACCCTGCACGAGTGCGCGGGCCCCGACATCTCCTCCGAGGAGGACCTGACCGCGCTGCTCGCGCTGGCCGCCGGGCAGGACGGCCGCCAGGACCCCGCCGGGCCCCGGGTGATCGGCTACTGGGCGCAGGCCGCGACCGGGTCCGCCGACCTGGACCGACTCCGCGACCTCGGCGCGGTCGGCGCCGGCGGCGACCTCTTCGTGGACGGCTCCCTCGGCTCGCGCACCGCCCACCTGCACGCGCCCTACGCCGACGCGCCCGGCACCGGCATCGCCCACCTGGACGCCGACACCATCGCCCGGCACCTGCTGGTGTGCACGCGGGCCGGCGTCCAGGCCGGCTTCCACGCCATCGGCGACGCCGCGATCGACGCCGTCGTGGCCGGCGCGCGGGCCGCCGCCGAGGAGCTGGGCCTGGCCCGGGTGCGCGCGCTGCGGCACCGCGTGGAGCACGCCGAGCTGATGTCGCGGGAGTCCATCGCCGCCTTCGCCGACCTCGGCCTGGTCGCCTCGGTGCAGCCCGCCTTCGACGCCGCGTGGGGCGGCGCGGAGGGCATGTACGCGCAGCGGCTGGGCGCGGAGCGGGCCGCGGCCCTCAATCCGTACGCGGCGATGACCCGCGCCGGGGTGCCGCTGGTGCTCGGCTCGGACAGTCCGGTCACGCCGCTCGACCCGTGGGGCGCGGTGCGCGCCGCGGCCTTCCACCGCACACCGGAGCACCGGATCTCCGCCCGCGCCGCGTTCAACGCGCACACCCGCGGCGGCTGGCGGGCCGTCGGCCGCGACGACGCGGGCGTCCTGGTGCCCGGCGCGCCCGCCGACTACGCGGTCTGGAGCGTCGGCGACCTGGTCGTCCAGGCCCCCGACGAACGGGTCGCCAACTGGTCGACCGACCCCCGCTCCGGCACCCCCGGCCTGCCCGACCTCACCCCCGGCGGTCCGCTGCCGACCGCGCTGCGCACGGTGGTGGGCGGACGGACCGTGTACGCGGGTCCGAACGGGTGAGGGCCCGCCGCCGCCATGCGTCCGAACGGTGTGCCCTGGCCGGGCGGCGGCGTGTCGCCGGGTCGTCGGCCACTCCTCACTGACCTGCTGATTTGCTGAAACCCCGCAGGTCACAGGGGTGTTGACAGGTGTCGGTCGGAGGCGAGTAGGTTCGGCCAAGTCCACCACAGGACGTCGGACCGGGGGCTCTCCGCCGTTGCGTCGACCACCGCTGGGCCATGGGGCGTCGCGCCGCACGTGCACGCCGCCACTGGCAGCCAGGTCCAGCGCCTGCGACGCGGCGCGCGGCTCGCCAGTGGGTCGCTCCGCCCGCGAGGGTACGGAGTGGGAGCGCCGCCCGATCGGCAGGTGTGACCCGGGAAGGGCCCGGACGCCCAGTAGACAACGGCCTCGCGCCGGCCCGCAGCCAGCGAGCCCCAGGTCGGCCCGAAGGGCATCCGGGCCCGTTCCGTCGCTTCGCGCGGCGGCCGGCTCTTGCCCGGCCGCGGGGCCGCGCTTTGCCGACCCGCGACTGACGCGTGGGCGAACAGGAGGTACGGTCGCCTTCACCACCTCTCTCCACCTGCAGGAAGGCCGCACCGTGGGCCTGCGCCCCGATCCCACCCCCCGGCTGCGCCCGCAGTCCCGCCCCGCGGCGACGCTCCCCGAGGACGCGGAAGCGACCGCCCCGGACTCGCAGGAGGCCCCGCAGGAGGCCCCGCAGGCCGCCCCGCCCGGCTCGGCCCCGCACCCGGCGGCCGCACCGGGCACACCGGCCGCGGGAGCCGCCCCCGAGCCTGCCCGGGGCCGCCGCGCCGTCTGGGCCGCGCGGCGGGCGCGCTTCGCCGTCACCGCCCGCGCCGCCGCGCCCAGCAGCGCCGTCGCCGCCGCCCTCGGCCTGGCGATGGCCGCCTCCTTCCCGCCCTACGACGTGTGGCCGCTGTCGATCGTCTCCGTCGCGGGCCTGTCGGTGCTGCTGCGCGGCCGTACGGTGCGCCAGGGCGCCTGGCTGGGCTTCGCCTTCGCCTTCCCCTTCTTCCTGTGGCTGCTGGTCTGGCTGCGCTCGGTGATCTGGATCGCCGTCGTGGTGCTGTCCGGCGTCGAGGCGCTGTACTTCGTCGCCATGACCGCGCTGATCGTGGTCTGCGGGCGGCTGCGCGGCTGGCCGCTGTGGACCGCGTGCCTGTGGGTCGCGCAGGAACTGGTGCGCGACCGGCTGCCGTTCGGCGGCTTCCCCTGGGGTCGGCTGGCCTTCGCCAACACCGGCTCCCCGTACACCCCGCTGGCCGCGCTCGGCGGCGCGCCGCTGGTCAGCTTCGCGGTGGCGCTCAGCGGCACCCTGCTGGCCGCCGCCGTGCTCGCCGCCCACCGGCAGGTGCGCGGCGGCCTGCCGCGCACGCTGCGGGCCGCGCTGCCCGGCGCCGGCGCGCTGCTGCTGTCCGCCGCGGTCTTCTGCGCCGGGCTGTTCGTGCCGGTGCACACCGACGCCGACGGGCACGTGCGGATCGCCGTCGTCCAGGGCAACGTGCAGCAGCCCGGCCTGCACTTCCTCGGCCGCCCGATGAAGATCCTGGACAACCACGTGCAGGCCACCCTGAAGCTCGCCGCCGACATCAAGGCCGGCCGCACCCCCAAGCCCGACCTGGTGCTGTGGCCGGAGAACTCCTCCGACCTCGACCCCTTCCGCAACCCCGCCGCGTACTACAAGATCGCCGAGGCCGTGCAGGCGGTCGGCGTGCCGGTGCTGGTCGGCGTCCTGGTCGACGGCCCCGACAAGGACCACGTGCAGAACGAGGGCATCGTCTGGGACCCGGTCACCGGGCCCGGCGCCCACTACACCAAGCAGCACCCGGTGCCGTTCGGCGAGTACGTGCCGTTCCGCAAGGAGCTGACCAAGGTCGTCCCGATGCTCAACGAGATCCCGCGGGACTTCTACCCCGGCAAGGACACCGGGGTGCTGCAGATCGGCCCCGCCCGGCTCGGCGACGTCATCTGCTTCGAGGTCGCCTACGACGGCATCGTGCGCGACACCGTCAACGCCGGCGCCCGCGCGATCGTCGTGCAGACCAACAACGCCACCTACGGCCGCACCGGGCAGCCCCAGCAGCAGCTGGCGATGTCCCGGCTGCGCGCCATCGAGCACGGGCGGGCCGTCGTCACCGCCGCGACCAGCGGGATCAGCGCGATCGTCGCGCCGGATGGGAAGATCGAACAGCGCAGCGCGGAGTTCACCCAGCAGGTGCTGAGCGCGGACATCCCGCTGCGCGACGAGAAGACCGTCGCCGACCGCGTCGGCGCCGCTCCGGAGTGGACTCTCGCTATGGTGGGGCTCCTGTCCTGCGCGGCCGCCGTCGCCCTCGGCAGGCGCGACCGCACCGGCACGGCGAAAGGGCAGTAGCAGCAGTGAACGAGGACGAGCAGCGGCGTTTCGGCCCGCTCGGCAGGGTCCTGGTCATCATCCCGACCTACAACGAGGCCGAGAACGTCAAGCCGATCGTCCGCCGGGTCCGGGCCTCGGTGCCGGACGCGGACGTGCTGGTCGCCGACGACAACAGCCCCGACGGCACCGGCAAGCTCGCCGACGAGCTGTCCGCCTCCGACGAGCACGTGCACGTGCTGCACCGCAAGGGCAAGGAGGGCCTGGGCGCCGCCTACCTCGCGGGCTTCGCCTGGGGCCTGGAGCACGGCTACGGCGTGCTGGTCGAGATGGACGCCGACGGCTCCCACCAGCCCGAGGAGCTGCCCCGGCTGCTCACCGCGCTCAAGGGCGCCGACCTGGTGCTGGGCTCGCGCTGGATCGCCGGCGGCCGGGTGGTCAACTGGCCGAAGTCCCGCGAGTACCTCTCCCGGGGCGGCAGCCGCTACTCGCGGATGATGCTGGACGTGCCGATCCACGACGTCACCGGCGGCTACCGGGCCTTCCGCCGGGAGACGCTGGAGGGCCTGGGCATGGACGAGGTCGCCTCGGCCGGCTACTGCTTCCAGGTCGACCTGGCCTGGCGCGCGGTCAAGGCGGGCTTCCACGTGGTGGAGGTGCCGATCACCTTCGTCGAGCGCGAGCGCGGCGACAGCAAGATGAGCCGGGCGATCGTCGCGGAGGCGCTGTGGCGGGTCACCGCGTGGGGCGTGGGCGCGCGTGCGGGGAAGGTCGTCGGCCGCAAGCAGCAGTGACCCCGGCGGGGGAGCGGCCCGTCACGTGAGGATGTTGACGGCCCTGGCCACCACCAGCACCACCGTCAGCAGCGACACCGCGGACTGCGCGAGCATCAGGGCCTTCGCCCAGCGCGTCACCGGCATCACGTCGGTGGGGCTGAAGGCCGTGGAATTGGTGAAGGACAGGTAGAAGTAGTCGAAGTAGGCGGGCTCCCAGTGCGCGGGGGCCAGCTCCGGCGACTGCATCTGCACGAAGAGGAAGTCCGGCACGTCGCGCTCGCCCTGCGCGCGGGCGGCCGGGCCGCCGCGGTCCAGCTCCCAGTACAGCAGCGCGAAGATGACGACGTTGGTCAGCCAGATCGCGCCGCCGGTCAGCAGCAGCGTCCCGGCCGGCGAGGCGTCGGTGCCGCGGACCAGCCCGGCCACCAGCCGGATCGCCGAGTACGCGTTCGCACCGGTGATCACCAGCGTCATCGTCAGCGCGGCGACCCGGTACGTGCGCGAGCGGCGCTCGATCCGGTGCGGGTTGATCAGCACGAGCACCAGCAGCAGCGCGGTCTCCACCGCCGGCATCAGGGCCCGCGGGTGCGCCGCGAGCCGGGCCGGCAGGGTGAGCTGGATCGCCACCACGGCCACCACGGACGCGGTGGAGGCCCAGCGCGGCTCGCCGCGGGTCACCCGCCGCCAGGCGGGCAGCGCATGCTCCTGGCGGGGCGTGCGCGGGGGTGTCGGACCTGGCGGGGCGGCGGGGGAGTGGCTCACGCCGGACATCGTGTCCGGGCGCGAGTCCCGAGTCCACCGCGGTCGGCCGCACCGACCCGGCCTTTACCTCGTCTTTGGCACACTTGGGGGTATGACGACGAGTTCACCGCCCCCGGTCCGTCCGCGCCCGGCCCCCCAGGCGCCAGGACGCCGGCGCAGGCGGGTGCGGCTGCTGCCGCTGGCCGTCGCGGCGTGGGCGGTGCTGGAGATATGGCTGCTCATCGCGGTGGCGGACGCGACGAGCGGCTTCGTGGTGTTCCTGTGCATCGTGGCCGGCTTCGTGCTGGGCGCCGCCGCGATCAAGCGGGCCGGGCGCAGCGCGTGGCGCAATCTGACCGCCTCGGTGCAGGCGCAGCAGGCCCGGCAGAGCGGCCGGGCCGCGCCCGAGGCTCCGGCGGCCCCGGCCGGCGGCGGCCGCACCGGACTGCACATGCTGGGCGGCATCCTGCTGATCATCCCGGGCTTCGTCTCCGACGCGGTGGCGCTGCTGCTGCTCTTCCCGCCGACCCGGCGGCTGATCGGCGCGGGCGCCGAACGCGCCGCCGAGCGCCATCTGCGCCGGCACCCGGCCGCCACGGGCGACCCCGGCTCCTTCGGCGACCTCTTCCAGCAGGCGCGCCAGGCCGAGGAGCAGGCGCGTATCCACCGCCCGGACGGCAAGGTCATCCAGGGCGAGGTCGTGGACGACGACCGCCGCTGAGGCCGTCGAGGGCCGCGCAGCGCAGTGAGCGGGCCCGGTCCGGCCGGACCGGGCCCGCTCACAAGCCTGGGGGCACCTGCTCAGGGCACAAAAGGGGGCTCAGCGCCGGCTCGGGAGCGAGCCGGGCCGAGCCCCGAACGATGTCACGCGCTCTTTCGGTTGTCCCGCGGGTGCACGGCGATGTTCATCGCCCCGGAGCGCAGGACGGCCAGCCGCTCGGCCAGCACTTCCTCCAGCTCCTCCAGCGTGCGCCGCTCCATGAGCATGTCCCAGTGCGTGCGCGCGGGCTTGCTGGTCTTCTCCTCGGGGCCCTCGCCGTCCACCAGCAGGGCGGTCTGGCCGCAGGCGCGGCACTCCCACTCCGGCGGGATCTCGGCCTCAACCGAGAACGGCATCTCAAATCGATGGCCGTTCCGGCATGCGTACTCCACGGTCTGGCGCGGGGCCAGATCGATGCCGCGGTCGGTCTCGTAGCTGGTGGCCCCGAGTCGCGTGCCGCGGAGAGCTCGCTCACTCATGAATCGTGCCTCCCGGGCTTGGTCGCCCACAGGACAGGTGTCGCTGTCGTCGTCATCCGGTCAACGTCCGGTCGGCGGTGAAGATTCCCGTTTCGGGAGATGCGTCGCCCGTCGTGTCGCCCCTGTTTGTACCCACCGGTGCCCGATTTGTCACATCTGGACGAAGATGTCACCCGGTGATGTCGTATGTTTTGCGTGCAGTAACGGTCAAGCTTCAGGGCCAACCGCGTACACTACCGGTCCGCACGCCCGAAGGCTAAATCGGGTCCGCCGCCGCGCATTCGGGCGCTTCCCGGCGAACCCGCGCAGAAGGATCGGCCGGGCGGCCCCCGGAACCGCCGCGGCTGTCGCGATCGCCTCGGTCGGCCCGCGCGCCTCGGTGGGCCCGCACCCCCTTGGCGTCGCCGTCGCCGTCGGCGTCGCGATCACCGGGACCGGCCCCGCCCTCCTCGGGCAGCGCGAACAGCTTCAGGAAGAACTGCGCGAGCGGGCCTATCGCGACCGCGTAGAGCACCGTGCCCACGCCCACCCCGCCGCCCAGCACGAAGCCCGCCGCCAGCACGGTCACCTCGATGCCGGTGCGGATCAGCCGCACCGACCGGCCGGTCCTGCGGTGCAGCCCGGTCATCAGGCCGTCGCGCGGGCCGGGCCCGAAGCGCGCGGTGATGTAGAGGCCGGTCGCCAGGCCGTTGAGCACCACGCCCGCCACCAGCAGCGGGACGCGCACGGCCAGCGCATCGTAGTGCGGCACCACGGCCATCGTCAGGTCGATGAAGGCGCCCACCAGGAAGACGTTGGAGACCGTCCCAAGGCCCGGGCGCTGCCGGATCGGCCACCACAGCAGCAGCACCGCCGCGCCGACGACAATGGAGACGTTGCCGATGCTCACGCCGGTGTGCCGCGACAGCCCCTGGTGGAAGACGTCCCACGGGTCCAGGCCCAGGTTGCCGCGGATCAGCAGCGCGTCGCTGGCGCCGTAGAGGGCGAGCCCCGCGTACAGCCGCACCAGCCGCCGGTACGGCACCGGGCCGCGCGGCACCGGCCCGCGGGAGAGCACGGCACGCGGCGGCGCGCCGCGGGAGGGCACGGCACGCGGCGGCGCGCCACGGGAGGGCTCGCCGCCGGACGGCGCGCTTCGGGACGGGACGGCACGGGACAACGGCGCACGTCGGGACAACGGAACCCCCTGGCGGTCGGCTGGACGCGCATGTCACTCTGTGGCTCGGGGGACCGGCCACGCCAGAGCCAATCAGGGAGAGGTGGACTGAATTCGATGCCACAGTGGACCGCGGCCGTCGGCGCCGCCCACCTCGCCCGGCTGCTCGCCCCCCGCCCCCGGCCCGCCGAGCCGGTCCGCCCGCACGCCCGCCGGCTGCCCGCCTACCGCGAGCTGGCCGACGGGGTGCGCCTGCTGGTGCTGGAAGGCCGCATCCAGGTCGCCGCGCGGCTGCCCGCGGAACGCGAGCTGGCGCTCGCCCTCGGCGTCAGCAGGACCACCGTCGCCGCCGCCTACGAGGCGCTGCGCGCCGAGGGCTTCGCCAAGTCCCGGCGCGGCGCCGGCAGCTGGACGGCCATCCCCGAGGGCCATGTGCTGCCCTCGCGCAGCCTCGAACCGCTGCCGCCGGACGCGGCCGGCCGGGTCATCGACCTCGGCACCGCTTCGCTGCCGGCCACCGAGCCGTGGCTGAGCCGCGCGATGGAGGGCGCCCTGGCCGAGCTGCCGGCCTACGCCGCCACGCACGGCGACTTCCCGGCCGGCCTGCCGGTGCTGCGCGAGGCCATCGCCGACCGCTACACCCTGCGCGGCGTGCCCACCATGCCCGAGCAGATCATGGTCACCACCGGCGCGATGGGCGCCATCGGCGCCGCCGCCCGGCGCGCGGTCGGCTACGGCGAGCGCGTCGCGGTGGAGTCGCCCAGCTACGCCAACGTGCTGGAGCTGTTCCGCGAGACCGGCGCCCGGCTGGTGCCGGTCGCCCTGCGCGAGCGGCTGCTGGGCTGGGACATGGACGCGTGGCGGCGGGTGCTGCGCGACGCGGCCCCCCGGATGGCGTACGTCATGCCGGACTTCCACAACCCGACCGGCACGCTGATCGGCGACGACGAGCGGCGCGACCTGGTGGAGGCCGCGCGGGCGGCCGGCACGGTGGTCGTGGCCGACGAGACCATGGCCGAGCTCGTCCTGGACGGCGAGGAGCCCGGGGCCCGGCCGATGGCCGCCTTCGACCGCGGCGGCACCGTCATGACGGTCGGCTCGGCCAGCAAGGCGGTGTGGGCCGGGCTGCGGATCGGCTGGGTGCGCACCACGCCGGACGCGGTGCGCCGGCTGGTGTCCGCGCGCGCCTACCTCGACCTGGCCTCGCCGGTGGTCGACCAGCTCGCCGTCGCCTGGCTGCTGCGGGAGGGCGGCTGGGACGAGGCGCTCGCCGCCCGCAGGGCCCGGGCCCGCGAGTGCCGCGACGACCTGGCGGCGGCGCTGCGCCGGCACGTCCCCGAGTGGGAGTTCGCGGTGCCGCGCGGCGGCATGACGATGTGGGTGCGCACCGGCGAGCTCTCCGGCTCGCGGCTGGCGGTCACGGGGGAGCGCCTGGGGGTGCGCGTGCCGTCAGGGCCGCGGTTCGGCGTCGACGGCGCGTTCGAGTCCTACGTCCGCGTCCCCTTCACGGTCAGCGACCCGGCCGCCGACGAGGCCGGCGTCCGACTCGCCGAAGCGGCCCGCCTGGTCCGCTCGGGCGCGGGCGCGGACGGCGAGCCCACCGGACTCTTCGTCGCGTAGGGCCCGGCCCAGGGCGTCCGTCGCCCGCCCGAGGGCGACGGCGGCTCAACTCCGCCGGCCCGACCCGGCCTTCGCGCCCTGACGGGACATGCGGCGGCGCAGCGCGCGGCGTTCGTCCTCGGACATGCCGCCCCACACGCCGTACTCCTGGCGCTCTTCCAGCGCCCACTGCAGGCACTGCTCCCGCACGGGGCACCGGCCGCAGACGGCCTTGGCCTTCTGGATCTGCAGCAGAGCCGGACCCGCGGTCCCCACGGCGAAGAAGAGCTCGGGGTCCGCGTCCTTGCACCTGGCCTGGTTCCGCCAGTCCATGGTGATTCCTCCGAAAGGTCGGGTGGGTCGATGGTCTCCCCCGTCCGACCGCCTACCCGCACACACGGCGCCATGCGTCCCCTCCGCGCTTCCGTCGCGATCGCCGACCGCGAGCGCCGCACCGGGCAGGCGTCCTGACGGGCCATCAGGCGAATGCCGCCGCCGAACAGGGGCAGCCGCACCAGTAGGCGGACCCCACCGCCCGAGGACGCGGCGGCGGGGCCCCACCCCGAACCACAGGAGGCGGATCATGCACTGGTACTTACGCGCCTGGGAGAAGTACGCCGTGTTCGGCGGCCGGGCCTCCCGCACCGAATACTGGTTCTTCGTCCTGGTCAACATCGTGGTGGCGACACTTCTGGTCTGTGTCGACACGGTGATCGGGACCCGGCTGCCGGACCTGCTCTACGGCCTGGCGGTGATCGTCCCCGGCCTGGCAGCCGGCTGCCGCCGGCTGCACGACACCGGCCGTTCCGGCTGGTGGCAGCTTCTCCTGCTGCTCCCGCCGGTCGGGTGGATCGCGGTGGCCGTGCTCCAGGCCCTCGACGGCGCCCACGGCCCCAACGCCCACGGCGCCGCCCCGCGCCGCAGCTCGGTACGCGGCGCCGCCCACTCCGTCTGAATCAGCTCCGGGGCTTGTGCGCGAACACCCAGCGGTTGCCCTCCAGCGCGTCGTTCGGCTCGGGCAGCGGGCCGCGGCCGTACCGGTCGGTGAAGTCGAAGGGCGTGCGCATCACGGCCGACCAGCCCTTGGCCCGCAGGTCGCCCGCGGAGTCCGGGCGCGGGCCCTTGTCGAAGAGGCGGAGCAGGTCGATGCCGATCTGCTCGCGCGTCGCGGTGTAGATCGCGCTGTCGCGGTACGCCAGCAGGTCCCGCTCCAGCTTGGCCTCGAAGGCCAGCGCGCTTCCCCCGGCGGCCAGTTCGTCCACCGTGTCGATCAGATACCTCTCGGCGGCGCTCGGCAGGTAGAACAGCAGCCCCTCGGCCAGCCAGACGCTGGGAGCGGCCGGGTCGAAGCCGGCGGCGGTCAGAGCGCTCACCCAGTCGTCGCGCAGGTCGACCGGGACGGTCACGCGCCGCGCCAGCGGCACCGCCGACAGGTCCGCGAGTACCCGGTGCTTGAACGCCAGCACGCCCGCCCTGTCCACTTCGAAGACCGTGCAGTGCGGCGGCCAGTCCAGCCGGAACGCGCGGGTGTCCAACCCCGCGCCCAGCAGCACCACCTGCCGCGCGCCCGGCCCGTGCGGCCCGTCCGCCCCGAGGGACCGGATGACGAAGTCGTCCAGAGCCCGGGTGCGCAGGCCGAAATAGCGGGCGAACCGGCCCCACAGCGGGTCGCGGTCGCCGGCCGGGACCTGCTCGATGCGCACCGGCCACCGCGCGCAGGCGGGCGCGGCGCGCACGAAGTGCTCCGCGTAGGGGTCCTGGGCCAGGCTGTCGTGGCGGTGGGTCTCGATCGCGCGGGCGGCGGCCACCAGCAGGGCGGTCAGGCCGACGCCCGCGTCCACGCCGTCCCCGCGGGCGTCGGCGTACCGGCCCGCGACCGCGTCGAGGTCCAGGGCCATGTCCGGGCTTGGGTCCGGGCCCGGGCCCGGGCCCGGGTCCAGGTCCTGGCCCAGGGCCGGGGCGCCGGCGCCCGGGGCCCCGGACGCCTGCGCCTGCGCCCCGACGTGTTCCGGCTCGACGCGTTCCACGTAACTCATCGGCTCGTTCCCTCCGGTAGCAGCACGGGTTTGACCACGCGGCCCGCGTCGCAGTCGCGTTCGGCCTCGTTGACCTCGGTCAGCGGATAGGTGCGGATCAGCTGGTCGAAGGGGAACCGCCCGGCCCGCCACAGCCCGATCAGCCGGGGGATCAACAGGGCGGGGACGGCGTCCCCCTCGCAGATGTGGCGGACGGCCCGGCCCCGGTCCAGCGTGCCCGGCTCCAGCGGCAGCGCGGCGTGCAGCCGTGCCACCAGGCCGAGCGTGCCGGTGGGGCGCAGCGCCCGCAGCGCGTCGTTGACGAGCGCGGGCGAGGCCGTGGTGTCCAGCGCGTACTGCGCGCCGCCGCCGGTCAGCCGCCGGATGCGCTCGGGCAGCCTGGCCGTCCCCGCGGACAGCGCGACCGCGCCGAAGCGTTCCGCCAGTTCGAGCCGCCCGGGGTGCCGGTCGACGGCCACCGTGACCGCGCCCGCGGCGGTGGCCGCCATCACCGCGGCCAGGCCCACCGCGCCCGCGCCGAGGACCACGAGGGTGTCGCCCGGCCCCGCTGCGAAGGAGTTCAGCACGGCGCCCGCTCCGGTGAGGAAGCCGCAGCCGAGCGGTCCGAGCAGGGCGAGGGGCAGCGCGGGGTCGACGCGCACGGCGTTGCGGGCCGGCACGAGCGCGTACCGGGCGAAGGAGGACTGGCCGAACCACCGCGGGGCCAGCGCCGCGCCGGACGCGTCGGTGAGCCGGGGCGGGTCCTCCGCCCGGCCGCCGAAGAGGTTGAGGGAGGCGAAGGAGTCGCAGTAGGCGGGGGCCGCGGCGCGGCAGTTGCGGCAGTGCCCGCAGGAGTCGAAGCTCAGCACGACGTGGTCGCCGACCGCAATGGCGGTGTCGCCGCCCGAGCCGCCGCCCGAGCCGCCGCCCGAGGCGCCGCCCGAGGCGCCGCCGGCCTCCGTACCGTCGCCCGGCCCGCCGGTGCGGACCACCACGCCGGCCCCTCGTGGCCGAGCACCGCCGGCAGCGGGCTGCGCCCGCCCGAGCGGCGGACCGCGAGATCGGTCCCGCACATCCCGCAGCCCGCTATCTCGACCAGGATCTCGCCGGCTCCGGGCTCCGCCCGCAGCACCACCTCCTCGACCGTAAACGGCTCTTCGTACGCCCGCAGGACCGCCGCCTGGAACCGCACCGTCACACCTCCTCCCTGGGCCGGTGGACGACGAACGGCCGCAGATTGCCGTAGAGCCCCCACGGGCCGCCCGCGACGCCGACGCCGCTGTCCTTCACGCCCGCGAAGGGCTGCGCGAGGGAGAGTTCGGCGTGGTGGTTGATCCAGGCCGTGCCGCACTCGAGGCGCTCGGCCACCGCCTCGGCCCGGTCGAGGTCGGCGCCCCACACCGAGCCGCCCAGCCCGAAGCCGGTGCCGTTGGCCGCCTCGACCGCCTCGTCCACGCTCCGGTACGGCAGCACCGGCAGCACCGGTCCGAACTGCTCCTCGGTCACCACCGCGCTGTCCGGGGACACGTCGGTGAGGACCGTGGGGGCGAAGAAGTGGCCCGGCCGGTCCAGCCGGTGGCCGCCGGCCGCCGCCCGGGCGCCGTCGGCCAGCGCCTGCTCGGTGACCCGCAGGACCCGGGCCAGCTGGTCGGCGTTGTTGACCGGGCCCAGCCGGGTGCGCGGGTCGAGCCCCGGCCCCACGGCGACGGACTTCGCCCGCTCGGCGAGGGCCTCGACCACCTCCGCGTGGCGGCGTGCCGGGACGTAGACCCGCTTGACCGCCATGCAGACCTGGCCGCAGTTGCGGAACGCCGCCCAGAACAGCCGGTCGGCGATCCGGTCCACCTCGACGTCGTCCAGCAGCACGGCCGCGTCGTTGCCGCCCAGCTCCAGGGTGACGCGGGCGAGCGAGGCCGCCGCGCCGGCCGCCACGGCCCGCCCGGTGGGCACCGAGCCGGTGAAGGTGACGTGCCGGATGCCCGGGTGCGCGACGAGCCGCGCGCCGAGCGGTTCGCGGCCGGTCACCACGGTCAGCACGTCCTCGGGCAGGACCGCGGCGAGCACCGAGCCGAGCAGCCGGGTGGCCAGCGGGGTGAACGGGGACGGCTTGAGGACGACGGGGTTGCCCGCCGCGAGCGCGGGCGCGAACTTCGCCGCCGCGAGCTGCAGCGGGAAGTTCCACGGCACGATCGCGGCGACGGGCCCGACCGGCCGCCAGCGGACCTCGCTGTCCACCGGCCGGCCGTCGTCGATCCGCCGGGTCCTGGGGGCCAGGCCGGCGAAGTAGCGCAGGCGGGCCGCGGTCCGGGCGACCTCCGCGCAGGACTCGGCCAGCGGCTTGCCCTGCTCGCGGGTGAGCAGCTGGGCCAGAGTGTCGCCGGCCGCCTCCACCGCGTCGGCCGCAGCCCGCAGCGCACCGCTGCGGGCGGCCGGGTCGGCGCGCCACGCCGGCCAGGCCCGGTGGGCCCGGTCGACCACCGCGTCCAGCTCCTCCGGCCGCTGGTCGGGGCACTCGTCGACGGCTTCACCGGTGGCCGGGTCGAGGACGGCGAACGTCGCGGCCCGGCGGCCGGGGACGCCGCGGCCGGGTGCGGATGTCGGCATGCCGGCGGTCAGCCGGCGGCGGGGACGGCGGAAGCGGCCGCACCGGTGGGACCGGTCAGCTGCGGGGGAACGGCCGGGACCGCGGAACCCGCGGTCGCGTGCTCCCGGGCGCACCGGTCCATCTCCGCGCGGAAGGCGGCCACCAGGTGCGGCTGAATCCTTCCTGCGGTGCGGTCGCCGCCCTCGCAGACCGCGCCGCGCACGCCGACGATGTCCGTGCCGATCCGGGTCAGCTCGCCGAGGTCCGCCTGCTTGACGCTGCCGGCGAGGGCGGCGAACAGGCCGGCGGCGTGGGTGAGCCGGACGAACTCGCCGCACACGTCCGGCGGCACGTGGTCGAACAGCCGCGAGCCGTCCTTGATCGCGGTGTCGAGCATGGCCGCGTCCGCGCCGGAGCGTGCGGCGATGCCGGGCAGGGCCAACGGGTTGACGCAGCCGATCCGGTGGGCGTCGGCGTAGCCGGAGGCGACGACCAGCGCGTCCGGACGGTGGTCCTTCACCGCCCGGACGACCCCGCGCATCACCTCGACGCCCTGCTCGGCCGTGGTGCAGCCGTACAGGCCGACCTTGATGTACGTGGCGCCGGACACGGCCGCGCCGAGCGCGGCCTGGGCGACCGTGCCGGGCTTGTACGGCACGTCCCCCACGGTGGCGGACACCGGCTTGTCGGCGGGGACGGCGTCGCGGATCGCCTTGATGACCCAGGGGAAGTTGGCGCCGAGCGAGCCCTCGTCGGGCTTCTTGACGTCGACGATGTCGAGGTGCTCCGCGGCCTTGGCGCAGTCGAGGGCTTCCTCGACGCTGTCCGGGGAGATGAGAAGCAACACCATGGGCTCCTTCCGTCGAACCCCCGCCGGGGAGGGCGGGGGTGCGGGTCACCGTGCGGTGCGCTCATCATTTCGGCCGCTCGCCGCCACCCGGTAGAGCGTGCGGAAGGCCCCGCGGGGCGCTCGCCCCGACCTCCCGTGCGCCCCGCACTCCGGCGTGAACCCGCCGCCGGGCGCCACCCCGCCAGCAGGGGTTCGGGGTGCCTCCGACCCTGGCATGCCAGCGGACCGGGGCTTGGCGCCGACGTCACTCTCCGGTCGCCAGGGCGATCGCTCGCCGACTACCTCTTGAGACCCGGGTTCCGGACCCCGAGGAAGTCGTCCCACCCCAAGGCGGCCGCCTCCCCCTGTGGCAATTCCTCGACGACGAGCACGGCGGCGCGCGGCATCTGCCGTACGGGGGCGCGCAGTTCCGCGCCGTGGCGCTTCTGCTGCACGAAGGCGGACACTCGGCGTACGCCACGACCCGGCTCTTTCACGCGCTCGGCGAGGTGGGGCGGCCGGCCGGGTCACCACCGTCCACCGCTACCTGCGCGAGGGCCTGACCTCGCCGGCCACGCCCCGGCTCTTGCCGCCGCTACTGCGTCTGGAACGCGACCGAACAGCCTGAAGATCACGAGCCGTCATGGCGCAACGCCGCGGAAGAGTTCAGTAGCCCACGGCAAACCGCTCGCCGATGTGCCGTGCGTGCTCGATCTCGTCGACGACGGCAACGGCGAAGTCATCGGTGGAGATCCGACTCTCGCCGTCCGCGTCCACGACGAGGTCTTCCAGCGCGCTGCGGTACGTTCCGGTCCGGGGACCGGGCCCGATCCGTGCGGGTGGGCTAATTATCGTCCAGCGAACGTCGTTGACGGTGCGGACATATTCCAGTGCGTCGCCACTTGCGTGCATGATCTGGAGCGCGTGCTCCGGTAGTCCCGCTGTGTCCCAGAGTCGCTTACCCCCTGAGACGCGCAATGATCCGGCTCCGCCGACCGAGATCAGACGTGTGCCACCCGGGCCGCCATCGAGTGCGCGTAGCCCGGCCACCAGCGATCTCACGGCCGGTTCGGCCGTGGCGAGATGCCCGGGACCGTTGCCGTGACCACCACCGACCGCGCTGACCACGACATCTTCGCCCCTGGCGGCGGAGCTGACCGACGTCGGCTGGAGGACGTCACCGGTCACCACGCGCAAGGCCGGATGAGTCCGAGTCAGCTTCGTACGATCGCGCACGACAGCCACGACGTCATGGCCGCGATCGAGCGCCTCGCTCAAGATGCGACTGCCGATCATTCCGGTAGCGCCGAAGAGAGCGATCCTTGCCAACGTTGTCTCCCTGCAGGTGCGTCACGACGGGACCCCGTTTGCCTCAGCATAGATCGCGCCTGTGAGTGGACGGTGGGAGAGCTGAAGCAGGATGAGGGCGGCTCGGGCGATGTGCCACCACGTGACATACCTGGGATGGCTCCGGGGCGGGCGTCTCGGCGTTCACGTGGACGGTCTGCGCAGCCTGGGTCCGGGGCCGGGTCTGGCGGACCTCCAACAGCGCCACTCAGTTGCCCAGCGCTCCCATGGACTGGTCGAGAAGCGAGGCCAGGCTTTCGGTTCCGTTGCACGCCAGGCATGCTTCGGTGGCTGCGTCGAGACACGCGAGACCGGCACCCACGAGCGCCGCCGCCACCGGATCGTGCGGGGTGGGCGGCCGGCCGAGTCGGCGGCGCATCTCCGGGTCCAGCAGTTCGTGCCAGCGCTGCTGCTTCTGCCAGTGCCGCGCCTTGAGCGAGGGTGTCTCACACATCATCGTGAAGAAGCGCAGGGAGCGCTCGGGGTCGCTCGCGTGTGCTTCGGTGATGACGTCGAACGCATGGCGAAGGGCGGTCCACGGCTGCTCTCCGTCAGGTTGCGCGATGAACGCGGCGGCGACTCGCCGGCCTAGTTCATGGAGGTCGTCGAGCGCGACGTCCTCCTTGGTCTTGAAGTACCGGAAGAACGTCGCACGGGAGAGCCCCGCTTCGGCGGCGATCTGGTCGACGGTGGTGTGGTCGAACCCCTGTTCGTCGAACAGTCGTGACGCCACGGCGACCACTTCGGCCTTCATGACCGCGCGGGCCCGACTTCGCAGCGGCCGTGTCGCGGCCGTGCCGCCGCTGAGATCGGACGAGGTATCCATCACGGGCGAGTATAGCTGCCGGCCTCACCGTCTAAGACTGACTCTCAATTTGATACTCTGTCTCACATGGGTCGGGCAGCCCGGCCCGCTCCCCTGGCTGGTGAACGCATCAGCCAGGTCTCGCACAGCAAGGAAGCAGCCATGATCACGTCCCCCCAGAGCCGCACCGCCTTCGAGTCCCTCCTCGCCTGCGTGGACGGCCGCGCGGGCAAAGACGCCGTCGCTTCGTGCCTCGCCGATGAGGTGGTGCTGAACAGCCCGATCCTCGGTGAGCCGGTCACCGGCCGCGACGCCGTCGCGGACGTTCTGCAGGCTGTCTACGAGCTGGGCGACCTCACCACGGAGGAAGTCCTCAGCGGCGAGGCCCACCAGTCCGCGTTCTTCCGGCTGCAGATCGAGGGCACCGTGGTCCACGGGATGGACTACGCCCGGTTCGACTCGGACGGCAAGATCATTGAACTGTCCGTGCTGTGGCGCCCGCTGCCGTCCGCTGTCGAGATGCAGGGGAACATCGCGCATGTCCTCGGCATGCGGCCGTGGGAACTGCGCACGAAGGGCGAGTGACGACGAAGGGCTTCCCCCACGCGCCCGGCATGGACGGAGCAGCGTCGTGACCGGGCCACTGGCGGCACGGCCGCGGACGCTGGCCGATCCACGGCACCGGCGCCGCGTGGTCCGAGGTGAGGCCGGACCGCCGGTGCCCTCCCTAGTTGAGCTCCAGATCCGCGACCGTGCGGATGACCGTGTCCTTGTGGAGGGTGACCGGCGGAGCCTCGGACGGCTGCGGCTGCGGCTGTGGCGGCGCGGCGGGGGAGGGGGGAACGGGCGCGGGGGGCTCGGCGCCCGGGAGGAGGGAGAGGACGGCGTCCCGCGCGGACGCGGACGCCTCCTCGTCGAAAGGATCGGGCGTCACCGGCACCTGGACCCGCAGCACGGGCCCCGCCCCGAGCCGCGCGTATCCGCGTCCGGGCGGCACCTCCCCGGCCGGCGTCGTCCGCGGCCGCTCCCCGAGCACCGCCGCCACATGCTCGGGCGCCAGCCCGCCCAGCACCACCCGCGCCCTGGTCTGCGCGACCACCACCGGCGCCAGCGCCTCCGTCGCGTCGAGCTGGTCCGCCACCGCCACCGCGACGTTCGCGGTCCTGCCGTGCCGCAGCGGCACGTCGAGCAGGTTCTGCGGGTCCGGCCGCCCCTCGGCGTGCGCGAGCTGGCTGAGCGCGGTCGGCCGGTCCACCACGATCCACAGCGGCCGCCGTACGTCCTCGGGCACCGGGCTGCCGGACTGCCGCGCCCGGTTGACCGCGATCAGCCGCCGCTCCGTCTCGTGCGCCGCCCACTCCAGCGTGGCCGCGGCCCCGAGCAGCCCGTCCTCGACGGCCAGCACGCCCGGTCGCCCGGCCAGGAACGCGTACTCGCCGCTCCCGCTGCCGTCCAGCACCACCACGTCGCCGTGCTGCAGCGCCTGCAGCGCGATCGACCGCAGCAGCGTGGTCGTCCCGGTGCCGGGCTGCCCGAGCGCGAGCAGGTGCGGCTCGGTCGAGCGGGCGCCGGTCCGCCACACCACCGGCGGCGCGTCGCGGCGCTCCTCGCCGACCACCACCGGCACCGTCCGCTGCACCGCCTCCGCGTCGGTGAACCCGAGCACCGTCTCCCCGGGCGAGGCGACGAACCGCTGCGCGACGACGTCCGTCGGCAGCGGCGGCAGCACGGTGAGGCCGACGTGGTTCTCCTCCTCGTTCCAGTCGAAGCGGTACTCCCGGCCGCGCCCCGCCTTCGCGTGCAGCAACTGCTCGACCCTGGCCCGCGAGTCCGCCTCGCCGTCGGTGAAGTACGCCGGGTAGCGCAGGTGGAGCCGGGTCAGCCGGCCGTCCTCGAAGGCGTACTCGTCGAAGACCCGCTCCCAGCTGCCGTCCGGCGCGTACAGCGGCGCCGGATCGCCGGGCACCGACAGATAGGGCACCAGCGCCTCGTACAGCGACTGCAGCCGCACCGACTCCGCCTCGGTCGGGCTCGCGGGCGCCGGCGCGGTGCGGTCCCGGCCCATCCACGCCGCCGAGGCGGCCAGCGCGACCAGCGCCAGGATCGGGCCGTAGGGCATCATCACCACGATCACCGCGGCCGCGGCCGCCAGCAGCAGGGCCTGCCGCGCCGGTCCTTGGGGGTGCGCGCCCACCAGCCTCCCGCCCAGGCGGCCTGCCGGCGCATGCCGCGGGCGATGATGATCACGGGGTGCAGCACGTCGGTCGCGCCGTCGGCCGCGCTGCGGGCCATGTCGCGGCCGCGGACCAGCGCCGGCCGGCCGCTCGTCAGGATGCTGGGAAGGGGACGCCTGGCCACGGGTGCTCCATGGGTCGTTCGAGTGGGGGTACCGGTCGCGGTACGAGGGGCGCGCGGGGGACGCGTACGCCGCGGGGAGGTGGGGGACACGGGGACGGCCCGGTGGACCGCCGCTCGGACGGGCCGGACGGGCCGGACGAGCCGGGGGAGCCGGACGGACCGGGGGAACCGGGGGAAGCGGACGAGCCGGGGGAACCCGTGCACGGGCCCGGGGCGGTGTCGGCCGCCGCCGGACCCGTGGCACGCGCGGCGGGAGCGGCCGCGGCGCGAAGGCGTGCGCTCAGATCTTCAGACCGCCGATCAGCCCCGCCAGGCTCGCGCCGCCGGCCCTGATGCTGGGCGCGATCGCCGTGCTGGCCATGTAGAAGCCGAAGAGGGCGCACACCACGCCGTGCGAGGGCTTCAGGCCGTCCTTGCGGAAGAACAGGAACACGATGACGCCGAGCAGGACGACGCCGGAGATGGACAGGATCATTGCTCTTCTCCTGGATGATGGGGACGGTCACCATGAGTTCTTCCAGGCTCACAGGAAGTGATGGATCGCGCATGGCGGCAGACGGGTGATTTGTCGATCATTTCCCCCACCTGGGTGAGGTGGGCGGCCCGGCGCCGGGCCGCGGGCCGCCCGGTCGCGCCCCGCCCGCCGCACCGGCCTGCGCCGACCGGGTGACGGCCGGGTGGCGGCCGGGTGACGGCCGGGACCGGCCGCCGGGTGAGAATGAGGCCGTGCGACTGGAACCGATCACCTGGGACCGGATGGCCGCGGAGCTCGCGGAACGCCTGGCGACGACCGCGCCGGCCGACGGCGGCTCCTGGTGGCGGGTCGCCGTCGACGGCGCGCCCGCCGCCCGCACCGGCGTCCTCGCCGACGCCCTGGCGGCGGCGCTGCCCGCGCTGGGCCGGCCGGTGCTGCGGGTGCGCGCGACCGACTTCTGGCGGCCCGCGTCGCTGCGGCTGGAGTACGGGCACGAGGACGTCGAGGCGTACTACACGCTGTGGCTGGACACCGGGGCGCTGCGCCGCGAGGTGCTCGACCCGCTCGGGCCCGGGGGCAGCGGGCGCGCGCTGCCGTCGCTGCGCGATCCCGCGACCGACCGCTCGACCCGGGCGGGGTACGTGGCGCTGCCGCCCGGGGGTGTGCTGGTGCTGGACGGGCCGCTGCTGCTCGGGCAGGGCCTGCCGTTCGACCTGACAGTCCATCTGAGGCTCTCGGCGGGGGCGCTGGAGCGCAGGACCGAGCCGGGGGAGCGGTGGACGCTTCCGGCGTACGCGCGCTACGCGCGGGAGGCGCTGCCGGAGGAGGCCGCGGACGTCGTCGTCCGCGCGGACGACCCCACGCGCCCCGCGTGGACCGGCTGACCCCGGTCGCAGCCGGTACACGCTCGGCCGCGGCGCGCGTAAATGCGTCGACAGCGTCCCCGGCGCCCGGCACAGTGGCCACCTGTGACGAGCAGTGAACTGTGGACCCGCGCGACCGCCGACCGCTACGACGCCGAGGAAGCCGCGTCGTCCTCGGCCGCCGCTCTCGGACCGACCCTGGACTTCCTGGCGGAACTCGCCGGAGACGGCCGGGCGCTGGAGTTCGCCATCGGGACCGGACGGGTGGGCGTCCCGCTCCGGGAACGCGGTGTGCCCGTCGTGGGCATCGAGCTGTCCGAGCACATGGCGGCGGTCCTGCGGCGCAAGATCGACGAGGACGCGCTCCCCGTGGCCATCGGGGACATGGCCACGACCGTCGTCCCGGGGGAGTTCACCCTGGTCTACCTCGTCTACAACACGATCACGAACCTCCTGACGCAGGACGAGCAGGTCGCGTGCTTCCGCAACGCCGCGCGCCACCTGGCGCCCGGCGGCCGATTCGTCATCGAGCTGGGCGTGCCGCCGCTGCGCTTCCTGCCGCCGGGGCAGGTCGCGGTGCCGTTCGACGTCTCCGAACGGCACCTCGGCTTCGACACCTTCGACCTGGTCGAGCAGATCCTCGTCTCGCACCATCTCACCCGCGACGGCGAGGACGGCCGCTACCGCCGTGACAACTCCCGGCACCGTTACGCGTGGCCGGCGGAGCTCGACCTGATGGCGCGGATCGCCGGGCTCGAACGGGAGCGCCGCGTCGCGGACTGGGACGGGTCAGCGTTCACCCAGGACTCCCCGAAGCACATCTCGGTGTGGCGCAAGCCCACGTGAGGCGCCGTGGACCGCGTGCGGCCGGGGCTGTCCGTCCCAGACGGCGACCACCTCGTCCGCGAGGTCCACGAGGATCTCGCTGCCGGTCATGTGCGCGTGGGAGTCGGAACCCACGCCTCGACCTCGTCCGGCAGGCCGCGGTGCCCGGTGATTCCGACGCGCGTCACGTTCCTGTGCTCCCTGCCGCATGCAGACGTCGTGCACCTTCGCGTCGAAGTCCCGGACGCCAGTGGGCACACGGGGACGGCCCTACCCCTAGTCTGGCAGTGACGAAGCTGCGAGGAGGGGCAGGGCCTGATGGCTTCAGACGGCACGCCGGACCCGTACGCAGACCCGCTGGTGTTCGGCCAGAGGCTGCAGATTCTCCGCACACGAAGGGGGATCACCCGAGAACAGTTGGGCGGCCTCCTCGGGTTCACCGGTTCCTGGGTGAAGGGTGTGGAGAGCGGTCGGCTCAAGACACCGAAGCTCGAGATCATCTTGCGGATCGCCGAGATCCTGCGCGTAGCGGACCTGGCCGACCTCACGGGGAGCCAGACCGTTCACGTCGACCTGTTCGTGGGGCCCGGGCATCCGAGGCTGGCTGCCGTCAAAGCGGCGGTGGATGCCTATCCCGTCAGGTCGGAGCACGAGGCGCCGCCCGTGGCGCACCTGCGAGCCCGGCTCGACCGGGCTTGGGCCGCCCGGCACAGGTCGCCCCACCACCGCGAAGTGGTCGGGTCTCTCCTGCCGGATCTGATCCGGGACTGCCAGGCGGCGGTTCGGCAATCGGATGGCGCGGGCCAGCGGCGAGCTGCGCAGGCGGTTCTCAGCGAGACGTATGCGCTGTGCCAGTTCTTCGTGGCGTACCAGCCCGATGCGGCGTTGCTGTGGCGGGTGGCTGAGCGGTGCCTGATCGCGGCCCAGGAGAGCGAGGACGCACGCGCCATCGGAGTGGCGGCCTGGCTGGCCGGCCAGGCCCACCGGGATTCCGGCCCGGCCCACTTCGGTGCGGCGGACGCCGTGAACCTCGAAAGCCTCGAGTACCTGATGCCGCTGCTGCCCGATGCGCCGGACGAGGTGCTGGCCGTCGCCGGCGCGTTGACGTTCGAGGCCGGGTACACGGCCGCGCGTCGCACCGAGACGGGTACGGCCTGGCGGTACTGGGACCAGGCCCGAGCCATGGCCGAACGCCTGCCCGCGGACTACTACGACCCGATCACGTCGTTCTCGCGGGCCATCATGGGAGCCCATGCGGTGACGGTGGCCGTCGAACTGCACGCGGGCAGCGAGTCCGTCCGGCAGGCCGCGGCGGCTGACGCCGACACCATTCGATCCCGGCCGCGCCGAGCCCGCCACCGGATCGAGGAGGCGCGGGGCTACCAGCTGGACGGGCAGCCGGACGTGGCGTTGGCGACGTTGGACAAGGCATACGAAGCTGCCCCGGAGACGATCAAGTACAACGGGTACGCGAAGCGGATCGTCTTGGAGGAGACCGAGTCGAAGAATCCAGCACGTCGCCGCCGGGCGTCTGAACTCGCCGTGAAGATGGGCGTGCTCGCGGCGTGACCAAGGGGGCACGATCTGTACCCCTACTCGGCGGCGACCGCCCCTAGCGTCATTGGCCAAGAGGACCCCCGCGACCGTGCGACCGGCCCGGGGGCGTGGCCAACGCTGCTGAGGAGCGTCGACGTGCAAGAGCTTAACCACCATCCGTGCGTGTACCAGGGGCCCGCGTGACGGCCCCTGCCGCGACCGCGGCAATCAGCGAGAAACGTCCGTCCGTCGTCCAGAAGCTGTGGCCGCCCACTCCTCGTTCGGTGAGCAGGGCGCGGCGGTTGCTCGCTGAGCATCTTGTCGCCTGGGGTTTGTCGCATGTCCTGGACGAGGCGGAGTTGATCCTCTCGGAGTTGGTGACGAACGCGATCACGCATGCGCGTCCGCCGTATGGTCGGTTGATCGCGACGCGGTTCGAGCGGTTGGCGGACGGGGTGCGGATCGAGGTGCATGACGCCGGTGAGGGCAAGCCCGAGCTTCGTGACGCGGGGGCGGAGGAGGAGTCCGGGCGCGGTCTGGGCCTGGTGGACGCGCTCACCCGCGGGATGTGGGGCGTGGGCGACCGGGACGGGCCGGGCAAGGTGGTCTGGGCGGTGTGCACCGCACCAGGTGACGGGGTGTGCCCGTGACGCGCTTCGACGGGCATGGACCCGCATCGACCGCGCCGTCCGTCCGCACCTGGGCGGTGTCGACCACCAGTGGTGAGGTGGTGCGCGGTTATCTGCCGTGGTGGGCCGAGGACGATCCGAGCAGGACGGGTGTGCGTCCGGAGCGGCTGCACCTGGAGTTGGCCGCCATCGGGCATCAGGCCAACCGGGGTGGTCTGATCGTTCCGGTGACCCAGGGCGTGGATCCGGCGACGGACGCGGGGGTGCTCGTCGCCACCATCGACTGCCGGCCGTTCGGCGAGGATGGCGATCCTGAGCTGCCGGTGGTCAACGTCCAGGTCGTGGACGACTGGTGGATCACCGACCTGGACCCGGCGGGCGTGGCCGACCTCGGCCGGCGGTTACGGGCCCTCGCCGACCACCTCACCCACTCCGTCGCACCGGAACTCGCCGCCGCCCGCGAGGACTGGGCGGAACGCCACCGCACCGACGACCCGACCGCCGGCGACTCTCCGGCCACAGCCTGACCTGCCTGGGACCGCCCAGGAGTTCCGCCGGACATCGTCGTAGGAGGGCGGCGCTGCCCCCCACCCGGTCGGGGATGGTCGGTCGCGCCGTTCTCCGCGCCTCCCTATTCGTTTTACGCCGAGCGCTGAGCAGCCCAACGCCGGGCGTTGCGTTACAGGGGCGCGGGGAACGGCGCGAGCAATCGCCCTCCGGGGGACGGTCCGCGCAGAGAGCAACCTGGGCAGCCCGGACGGGCACGGCCGCCGGGGGTCAGTAGGTGCCGGCGGGGCCTCCGATGCGGGCGTCGAGCGTACGGCTGAGCCGGTACGCGACCGGGCGGAAGCCGATCCGGGGCCAGTGGTCGGCCGCCGGCGGCGACGCGGAGTACCAGCGCGCCGACATGTAGCGGTGACCGTTGTCGTACGCCCAGGCCAGCGCCGTGGCAAGCAGCACCCGGCTGATCCCCTCGCCGCGCGCGACCGGCTCGACGTACGCCTCGACGAGTTCGACGCACGACTCGGGGGTGACCGGGTCGGGGGCCGCGGGGACCACGACGACCATGCCGATCTCCTCGCCGCGCCGTGCCGCGATCCACGCGCCGCAGCGGGGATCGGCGAGCGCGTCGGCGTAGTGCAGCCGCAGCGCGGCCAGCGGGCCCTCGGGCTGCGGCTTGAACACCGCGGCGCCGCGCTGCCGCCGCGAGGACTCCGCCGCCATCCGCCCGATCTGCGGCAGGTCCCCCGGCCCTGCTCTGCGGATGCCGAGGCCCTCGACGCCGCGCGGCTGCCGGCCGCGGGCCTTGACCGCCATCAGACCGTGCACGACCTCGCGGCCGAAGCCCATGTCGGACCACGGCGCGGTCGCGGTCTCGCCGGCCGGTACGTCGACGTAGTGGACCAGCCGGCGGTCGGCCACCAGACGTTCGGCGACCCGGGCGTACAGCGCGCGCAGCACCTCGCTCTCCCGGCCGGACGGCAGCGCGTGGCCGCCGTGCGGCACCAGGGCGGACCGCGGGTGGCTGCGCAGGGCGGCGGGGTCGTCGGGCGCGAGGTCGACGGGCACGGCGGCCAGATGCCCGATCTGGCCGCCCTCGGCGTCCAGCGCGCGGCACGCCTCCAGGCCGGGCGCGTTCCGGAGCTTGCCCAGGAGCTCGTCGCCGCGGACCGGGCCGTCCGCGAGCCAGGAGCGCTGGGAGGGGGGCCGGCGGGCGCGCGCGAACCAGCGGTCGTACCGCTGCGCGGCCAGGGGTATGTGATCGTCGGTCAGCGGCGCGATGGCGACAGTCATGGTGGTCGTGGACGCTAGCACGGCGGCGCCTCCCCTTCAGCCCGTCCCGGGCTGCTCCTCGGTCCGGCCCGACCGACCGCGCGCCGTCAGGCCGAAGGGCGTGTCGCCGGCCTGTGGCGGAGGACCGTACGGCCGCGTCGAGGAGTCGGCGGTGTCGGGCGGCGAGGGCGCGGCCCCGTGGCGTCGGCTGCCCGCGTGGACGGGGTCGGGCCGGGTCGGCGGTTGCTTGCGTGGACGGGGCCGGGGCGGCGGTTGCTTACGCGGACGAGGTCGGCCGGTCTCGCTGAGGTGTGCGTATCTCCTGTTGAGTGGCGTGGCCGCCGGCCCGTGACGAGTAGGCTGATCGTTCGGCATCGGACCGGGGAGGTCGGCGTGGACTATGGCGACAAGCTCTTCTGGCTCTCGGTTCTCATTCAACGCAAGTACGCGCAGATCTGCGCGGAGTTCGACCTGACCCCCTCGCAGGCCACCCTGCTCTGCGCGGTCAGGAACGAGCCGCGGCAGATGGCCGACCTCGCCGCGTCACTGGGCATGACCAAGAACGCCTTGAGCCAGCTGGTCGATCGCACCGCGCGGCGCGAGCTGGTCGGCCGGGCGAGCTCGGAGCAGGACCGCCGGGTCGTCATGCTCAGTGCGACGCCCACGGGCAAGGAGCTCGGCGACGCCATCTACGCCGAGATCGCCACGCGCCTGCCCGAGATCGCGAGGAACCTCGACGCCGACGACCAGCGCGACTTCGAGCGCGTGGCCACCGCCATCGTGGACACCTCGGACCTCTCCGCGCCCACCTCGAACCGACCCGCCGCACCGTGAGGTCACCTGCGAGGTCCCCCGTGACGTACCCCTCCACCCGACCTTGACGAGGTTCATGGCATGAACTACTTTCGTTCATGTCATGAACCAATGAAGGGTGGCAGCGATGAGCACACAGACGGCCGGAACGGTCGCGGTCTTCGGCGCGACGGGGCAACAGGGCGGGGCGGTGGTCGACGCGCTGCTGGACCACCAGGCGCGGGTGCGGGCGCTGGTCCGCGACCCGCGGTCCGACCGGGCTCGGGCGCTGGCCGCCCGCGGCGTCGAGCTGGCGGCCGTCCGGACCGACGACCCGGCGTCGCTGGCCGCCGCGCTGGCGACGGTCGAGGGGTTCTCGTTCATGACCCCGGAGGCGAACAGCCTCGAAGAGGTCGAGGCGGAGATCCGCGTAGGGACCGCGCTCGTCGACGCGGCGGTCGAGGCGGGCGTCCCGCACGTCGTGTTCCACTCGGTCTTCGGAGCGGACCGGGAGTCGGGCGTGCCGCACCACGACTCCAAGCACGCGATCGAGGAGTACCTGGGGAAGTCCGGGCTCAGGGCCACGATGGTTCGCGCGACCGCCTTCATGGAGAACTTCGCGAGCGTGATGGCGCCCAGCCTGGAGCACGGGGAGATCGTGCTGAGGCTGCCGCTGCCGGAGGACGTCGCCCTGAAGATGATCTCGATCAGGGACATCGGCCGGGTCGCCGCCGCGCTGCTGCTCGGCAGCGCGCAGGCGCCCGGCGGAGCCGTCGAACTCGTCGGCGACGAGCTGACGGGCCCCCAGATCGCCGCGGCGTTCGGCGCCCGCGCCGGGCTCCCGGCACGGTACGAGGCCCTGCCGTTGAGCGTGCTCCCCAACGACCTCGACAAGGTCATGTTCCGCGAGTTCGCGAAGGCGGCGGACCACCCGTCGGACCCCGCGGCGGTGCGCTCGATCGAGTCGGCCACCCTGGACCTGGCCGCGTGGATCCGGGCTACCGGCTGGACCGCCCCCACGCACGCGGCTGCATGACCCGCCGGCCGCGATGAACGCCCCGCCGTTGCGGCGTTCGAAGAGGGCGGGGACGTGGTCGGCCACGACGAAGTCGTGGGCGCGCATGCGCCGGCGCAGGGCGGCGGGCAGGCGGGGGCGTGCCGCCGGTCAGCCACCGGCCCGGGGGGCCGTGCCTGATCGACGCCGCGGTCGCCGACCCGGGCGGCCCCGTCTACTGCGGTGCCGGATCGGCCGACCGCACCCTGGAGATCGACTCCGCCGACCTGGCCCGCCTCCCTCGCGCCCAGGTGGCCGCCCTCTCCCGGTAGCCGCCCCACCCGCGCGCCGTTCCCCGCGCCGACGAGCGGGGGACGCGGCCGACTCAGCCGTGCTCGGGCAGCGTGCCCTGGATCTTCCGGAGGAACGCCGCGTTGTCCGGCGTCTGCCGCATCCGGTCCAGCAGCACCTCCAAGCCGCTCTGCGCGTCGCGGCCGTGCAGCGCGCGCCGCAGGCCGCGGACGGTCTGGGCCTCGGCCGGTGAGAGCAGCAGCTCCTCGCGGCGGGTCCCGGAGGCGGTCACGTCGATCGCGGGGAACAGCCGCCGCTCGGCGAGCGACCGGTCCAGGTGCAGCTCCATGTTGCCGGTGCCCTTCAACTCCTCGTAGTAGAAGTCGTCGGCGCGCGAACCGGTGTCGACCAGCGCGGTGGCCAGGATGGTCAGGGAGCCGGCCTCCTCGGTCTGCCGGGCCGCGCCGAACACCCGCTTCGGGCCGAGCAGCGCGGAGGCGTCCACGCCGCCGGACAGGGTGCGGCCGCCGCTCGCCGCGGCGGTGTTGTGCGCCCGGCACAGCCGGGTCAGGGAGTCCATCAGGATCACCACGTCCTGCCCCCGCTCCACCATCCGCTTGGCCCGCTCGACGGCGAGTTCTGCGACGGCGATGTGCTGCTTGGCCGGGCGGTCGAAGGTCGAGGCGATCACCTCGCCGCGGACGCTCCTGCGGATCTCGGTGACCTCCTCGGGGCGTTCGTCCAGCAGCAGCACCATCAGCGCGCACTCGGGGTGGTTGTCGGCGACGGCGGCGGCGATGCTCTGCAGCACCACGGTCTTGCCGGCCTTCGGCGGGGCCACGATCAGCCCGCGCTGGCCCTTGCCGACCGGGCTCATCAGGTCCATCACCCGCCCGGCCACCGCGCCCGAGCCCTTCAGCGCCGGGCTCTCAAGCCGCAGCCTGCGGTGCGGGTGCACAGGTGTCAGGTCGGCGAACGCCTGCCGCTGACGGGGGAGTTCATGGTCCCCGGCCGGCCCCGCGGCGAGGGCCGCCTCGCCGAGCACCCCGGGGCGGCGTCCGACGACGCCCTCCACCAGGTCGCCCCTGCGGAGCCCGGAGCCGCGGATCAGCGCCTGCGGCACCTGCACGTCGTCGGGCTCGGGCAGCAGTCCGGGCCCCCGCAGGTGCCCGTTGCCGTTCCGGTCGACGTCGAGTACGCCGACCACCCGCTGCGGCGGCGACTGCGGCCGGACAGCGGGGCGTTCGAGAGTTTCTGTCATGTGGTTCGTCCTTTCGAGGACGCACGTTGCGTGGAAGGCGGGAAAGCGTTCCGGGAGGGGAGGTGCGGCACGAGCGGGACTGTCACGCTCCATGGGCCGCGTATGTCACGGCGTACGGGACCGGTTGCGGTCGCCGGTGCGACGTGTGACGGAAGGACAACCGGAGGGGGCCGGAACGGGAACCGGATGAGGATGAAGCCGGTCCCGGCGGATCGCAGTCCGGGTGAGACACGAGGGACCGGTGCCTACGGAAGGGCACAGACCTATACGTCCCTACGGTAAGTGTAGCACGTTCCGACGCGCGGGCGGCCCGCCCCGGTCGCGTCACCGGGCGGGCCGCCGTTGCGACATGAGGTCGCCGCAGGTCAGCGCTGCGCGGCCGACCTTCGGCGCAGCACCAGCACCGACGCGGCCGCGACGACCGCCAGGCCGCCGCCGACGTACCACGCGGTCGGGGAGCCGGACCCGGAGCGCGCGGCGGCCGGGGCCTCGGGGACCGCGCGGGTGGGGGTCGGTCCGTGCACCGGCGCGAGCGGGCCGCGGCCCGGGCTGCCCTGGAAGCTCGCCGGACGCGCCGCGTTGAGGGTGCCGACCGAGGTGGTGCGGCCGACCGCGGCGAAGCCCCAGTCCAGCAGCTTGGCCGCTTCGGTGTAGACCGCCTGCGGGAGGCCGGACTGCGGGTTCATCACCGTGGCGATCAGCGTGTGGCCGTCGCGCCGGGCCGCCGAGACGAGGGTGTTGCCGGCGTTGGTGGTGTAGCCGTTCTTCACCCCGATGATCCCGGGGTACGGGGTCACGCCGCCCGCGCCGGTGAGCAGCCGGTCGGTGTTCTGGATGCCGAACGAGGACACGTAGTGCCCGTTCTTGTCGTAGCCGCCGGGGAACTGCGCCCACTTGGTGGAGCAGTACTCGGCGAAGTCCCGGTCCGCCAGGCCCGCGCGGGCGAAGACGGCGAGGTCGTAGGCGGAGGACACCTGGCCCGGCATGTCGTAGCCGTCCGGGGAGACCACATGCGTGTCGTGCGCGCCGAGCATCCGCGCCTTGGCCTGCATCTGCTCGACGGTCGTGGCGACCGAGCCGTTCATGTGCGCCAGGACGTGCACCGCGTCGTTGCCGGAGGCCAGGAAGACGCCGCGCCACAGATCGGCGACGGTGTACGTCTGACCCGCCTGCACGCCGACCAGGCTGCTGCCCGCGCCGATCCCCGCCAGGTCCTCGGGGGTGACCTTGTGGGTCTGTTCGCGCGGGAAGCGCGGCAGCACGGTGTCGGCGAACAGCGTCTTGAGCGTGGAGGCCGGCGGCAGCTGCCGGTGCGCGTTCTTCGCCGCCAGCACCTGTCCGGTGCGCGCGTCGGAGACGGTCCACGCCAGCGCGGACAGGCCCGTGGGCAGGTCGGGCACGCCGGTGTGCGGCAGCACGTGCACACCGGGCTCGGCGAGCAGCGCGCCGCCGGCGACCGCCGACTCGGCGGACCCGGACGTCACGGAGGCGAGCGAGGAGCCCTGGTCGGAGCCCGAGGCGCGGACCGACGACGCGTCGCCGGACCCGCTCCGGCCGTGTCCGCCGCCCGAGGCCGCCGCACCGGGCGCCGCGGACAGCGCGCACAGGCAGCAGGCGGCGGCGAGCGAGGCGGCGGCCCGCGGCAGCCGGCGGTCCCGCGGCCGGCGGCTGCGCGGCTCGCCGTCCCGCAGGCGTACGGGCCCGGTCGTCGTACGGCGGGCGGCGGGGCCGCGGGAGCCGGCGGCCGGGGCGTCCGCGCCACCGGGGGAGGCGCCGGCGGGCGGGGCCGGCGCGGTGCGGTCGAAGGGGGGACGGAAAGCTGTCATGCCGTCAGGTAAGGACGGCCGCGGCGGTCGTGCGCGGCGGCGCGGTCCATCCGGATGAGCCCGACGTGCCTCCGGGTGACGCGCGGGCCCGCTTCCGCCTGGCCGGCGGGAGCGGAGGGGGCGTTGCACGGGCGCCGTGTGAACCGGACGGACGCCGTGTGAGCCGGCGTCATGGGCGGGCGGCGCGGGGCGGCGAGCCCGGCTCGGGGCGCCTGCGAACGGCGCGTCAATCGGCGCGCAGACGCCTGCGGATCGGTGCGACAGGGCGCGGGGACAGCCCGAGGCGGACCCTTGCCGGTCGGTGCGGTTAGGGCGAGAGCCCCCGCAGGCGGGCGGACGCGGCGTCAGGGAGTCCGGCCGGTGCGGGAAGCGCGTGCGCGGCCGAGTGAGTCGATAAGTCGGCGCATCGGCTTGTCGACCTGTCGATCTGTCAGCGAGTCGTCACAGGATGCCGCCGTACCGCACACCCGCGCATGGCGTGCCGTCAGACGCCGTACGCCTCGCGCGCCGGGCACCCGCGTGGGCAGGGCATTCCGCGCCGGCCGACAGCGCGCACGCCGCACGCCCGCCTAGCACCCTGCGACCCCCGCCCCGCGCCCGAGCGCGGCCCGCCGCGGCCTCACGCCTCACGCCTCGCGCCGCAGCTCCGCCAGCAGCCGGTAGGACTCCAACAGCTCCGCGCGGTCGTACGTGCTGGTGGTGACCAGGAACTCGTCCGCCGCGCTGCGGGTGAGCAGCGACTCCAGCGTCTTCGCGACGTCCTCCGGCGTGCCGTGGACGTGGCCGCGCAGCGCCTCCTCGAAGCGGTCCCGCTCCGGCGCGGTCATCGCGCGGGCGGCGACCGTCGCGGCGGGCGCGAGCGGGGGAAGACGCCGTGGGTACGGGACCAGGCGGTCGCCCACGCCTCGGGGACCAGCAGCAGGCGCGCCCGCTCGTCGCTGTCGGCGACGGCCACCGTCCCGGAGAGCACCACGTACGGCTCGGCGGCCCACGCCGAGGGCCGGAACGCCGCGCGGTAGCGGTCCACCGCGCGCAGCATCGCCTCCTCGCCGCGGATGCCGCCGATCACCAGCGGCAGGCCGAGCGCCGCGGCCAGGTCCGCGCCGCTGCCGGTGGCCAGCAGGAACGGCGCGGGCCGCAGCCCCTCGGCGGGCCAGGCGTGCACCCGCGGGTACGCGCTCTGCGTGCCGGTGAACCAGCCGAGCAGCTCCTCGACCTGCCCGCCGAAGGCCGCCGCGTCCTCCTTGCCGTGGCCCAGCGCGTCGCGGACGGCGCCGGTGAAGCCGACCGAGCGGCCCAGGCCCATGTCGATCCGGCCGGGGTGCAGCGACTCCAGCACCCCGAACTGCTCGGCGACCACCAGCGGCCGGTGGTTGGGCAGCATCACCCCGCCGGTGCCGACCCGGATGCGGAAGGTCGCTGCGGCGACGGCGGCGGCCAGCACGGTCGGCGCGGAGCCCGCGACCCCGGGCACGCCGTGGTGCTCGGAGACCCAGAACCTGCGGTAGCCGAGCTGTTCCGCGCGCCCGGCGAAGGCGACCGTGTCCCGCAGCGCCCGCGCCATGTCGTATCCCTCGCGGGTGCGGGAGCGGTCGAGCACGGAGAACGGGGTGTCACGCAGCACGGAACTCACTCCATGGTCAACGCGCGCCGCCGCACGGCATTCCCCCGGGCGCGCCGCGCCGGCGGGCCCGCCGGGTCCGGCTCCACGGGGGGCCGGGGCGCGGGGCGGGTCGCCGCGTGCGCCCGACGCGCCCTTGTCGGCCGCCGCGCACCGGCCTATCTTGGCCCCGCCCGGGCCGGAAGCCGGCCACGGTCCAGGAGAGGACGCGCGCCATGGCCTTACGCGGACGCCACCGCAGATACCGCCCGAGCCGGGTCTCCCAGGCATCGCTGACCGTCACGGCGAGCGGCGCCGGGCTGGCCCTGCCGCTCATCGGCCTGAGCACGGCGCACGCCGAGACCGCCGGGGTGTGGGACAAGGTCGCCAACTGCGAGTCCTCCGGCAACTGGCAGGTCAACACCGGCAACGGCTTCTACGGCGGGCTGCAGTTCGCCTCCAGCACCTGGAAGTCCTTCGGCGGCGGCGCCTACGCGCCACGCGCCGACCTGGCCACGAAGAACCAGCAGATCGCGGTCGCCGAGGCCGTGCTGCGCAGCCAGGGGCCCGGGGCCTGGCCGGTCTGCTCGGTGCGGGCCGGACTGACCCGCGAGGCGGCGACCGCCTCGCACACCGTGCACGTGCCCGCGTCCAAGAAGCGGCCGGCGAGCAGCGTGCACACGAAGCAGACCGCGACGCACGTCACCGCGCATCCTGCGGCCCACACCGATCACGCCAAGGCGGCCGGCACGCCGGCGGCCAAGCCCGCGGCGGCGACCCACCCCGCGCCCGCCCATCCCGCCGCCGGCCGTGACCGGTACACCGTCGCGGCCGGTGACACCCTCTCCGGCATCGCCGAGGACCAGCACGTCAAGGGCGGCTGGCCGCAGCTGTACCGCGACAACCGAAGCGTCGTCGGCGCCGACCCCGACCTGATCTTCCCCGGTCAGCGGCTCGCGGTCGGCCACACCGCGCCCGCCGCGCACCCCGCG
Organism: Actinacidiphila sp. DG2A-62; assembly: GCF_035825295.1. NCBI lineage: Bacteria > Bacillati > Actinomycetota > Actinomycetes > Kitasatosporales > Streptomycetaceae > Actinacidiphila > Actinacidiphila sp. DG2A-62. The sequence goes on along the minus strand of NZ_JAYMGI010000002.1, from coordinate 966,287 downwards.
GCGAAGCCGAGGTCCGGGCCGGGGACGACCACCAGGACCGCGCCGAAGGCGCCGAAGCCGGCCCCGAAGGCCGCGCCCAAGGCCAAGCCGAAGCCCGCCGCCAAGTCCGCCGGCCCCGCACCCTGGAGCGGCACACCAAGCCCGCGTCCGCCCCCGTGCGTACCGGATACACGCTCCCCGTCGAGCACGCGCCCATCGGCACGCCGTACCACGAGTCGGGCAGCAGCTGGGCCAGCGGCTACCACACCGGCGTGGACTTCCTGGTCTCCACCGGCACCGCCGTCCACGCGGTCGCCTCGGGCACGGTCGTCACCGCGGGCTGGGGCGGCAGCTACGGCTATCAGATCGTCATCAGGCACGCCGACGGGCACTACAGCCAGTACGCGCACCTGTCGCAGATCTCGGTGAAGGCCGGCCAGCACGTCAACGAGGGCCAGCGGATCGCGCGTTCCGGCTCGACCGGCAACGCGACGGGGCCGCACCTGCACTTCGAGATCAGGACCGGCCCGGTCTACGGCGACGACATCGACCCGCTGCGCTACCTGCGCGCTCACGGCGTGTCCGTCTGACCCGTCCCGCCGTCCGCCCGCTGGTCCGGTCCGCCGTCCGGCCGCTGGTCCGGTCCGCCGTCCGGCCGCTGGTCCGGTCCGCCGTCCGCCCCGCCGCTCGTCCCGCCGCCGTCCGCGTAGGCGGCGAGCGGCGGCAGGACGGCGGCCAGCCAGCACCCGGCGAACAGCCAGCCGCCGAGCACGTCGGTCGGCCAGTGCACGCCCAGATAGACCCGGCTGCAGCCGATCGCCGCGGCGGCCAGCAGGCACACCGCCGCCGCCGCGCGTCCTGCGACCGCGGGCAGCACCCGCAGCAGGCCCCAGGACAGCAGGCCCGCGGCCATCGCGCTGGACGCGGTGTGCCCCGAGGGGAAGGAGTGGCCGGCCGCGTGGGCGGCCCAGTCCGCGGCCGGCGGTCTGGCCCGGCCCAGCAGCACGGCGAGCAGCGTGCGCAGCGACTGCCCGGCCAGCAGCGCCACCACCGCGAGCAGCGCGGTCGCCGCGCCGCGCTGGGCGGTCCGGCCGCCGGCCAGCCAGCCGCCGACGGCCGCCGCGAGATACGGGTACGGGCCGGTGCCCGCGGCGGTGACGGCGCGGGCGGCGACCGCCGCGGAGTGCGGCCGGTGCGCGACCGACCAGCGGTGCGGCCGGGTGTCCACCGGGTACGGGGCGCCGTGCCGGGAGAGCACCACCCAGGCCAGCACCGCGAAGGCGGCGGCGAGGAGGGCGGGGAGCACGAGCAGCCGGGGGCGCGAGAGTACGGGCCGCAGCATGGAGTCGGGCGGGCCTTTCCCCGGGTCTCGGGCCGGCGGGGCCCGCCCGGCCGTCGGCGGTGGGACGTGCACCCCGCGCGACCGTGGGCCCGCGCCCGCGAGGGGCGCGGGCCCACGTGTCTACAGGGGTGTAGTCAGTCTACGCCCGGCCGGTCGCCGTACGGCGTCACGGGCGCTGCGCCGGGACGTTGTCGTGCACGCGCTTGGGGTCGGTGGTGGCGACCGGAGCCAGCGCCTCCTCGATCCGCGCCATCAGGTCCGCGTCCAGCCGGACGCCGGCCGCCTTCGCGTTCTCCGCGACCTGCTCGGGACGGGAGGCGCCGATGATCGCCGCCGAGACGTTCGGGTTCTGCAGCACCCAGGCGACCGCGAGCTGGGCCATGGTCAGGCCGGCCTCGGCGGCGAGCGGCTTGAGCAGCTGGACCCGCTCCAGCACCTCGTCGCGCATCCAGCGGCTGATCATGCCGGAGCCGCCCTTGTCGTCGGTGGCGCGCGACCCCTCGGGCGGCTGCCCGCCGGGCACGTACTTGCCGGTCAGCACGCCCTGCGCGACCGGCGAGAACACCACCTGGCCCAGGCCCAGCTCCTCGCTCGTCGGCACCACCTCGCCCTCGATGACCCGCCACAGCGCGGAGTACTGCGGCTGGTTGGAGACGAGCGGGACGTGCAGTTCACGGGCGAGCGCGTGGGCGCGGCGGATCTGGTCCGCGGTCCACTCCGAGACGCCGATGTAGTGCGCCTTGCCGGCGTGCACGACGTCGGCGAACGCCTCCATCGTCTCCTCCAGCGGCGTGAACCGGTCGAAGCGGTGCGCCTGGTAGACGTCGACGCGGTCGGTCTGCAGTCGGCGCAGCGAGTTGTCGATGGACTCCATGATGTGCTTGCGGGACAGACCGCGGTCGTTGCGGCCGGGACCGGTCGGCCAGTACACCTTGGTGAGGATCTCCAGGCCCTCGCGGCGCTCGCCCTTCAGCGCCCGCCCGAGGACCGACTCCGCGCGGGTCTGCGCGTAGGCGTCCGCGGTGTCGAAGGTGGTGATCCCGACGTCCAGCGCGGCGCGCACACACGCCGTCGCCGCGTCCTCCTCCACCTGTGAGCCGTGGGTGAGCCAGTTGCCGTACGCGATCGCGCTGATGACCAGGCCGCTCCGGCCGAGATGACGATATTCCATGGTCAACGACTCTAAGCGTGCCCCGGAGGCGGTGGAACAGGCGGCCCCGGCCGGACGCCGTTCCGCCGTCTCCGGGGGCGTGGCGCGGCGGGTGGGCGCGGGGCCGCGGGTGGCGCGACGCGGGCGGGTGCGGCGCCGCGGGCGGCGCGCGGCCGGGGTCATGCGGGCCGGGGGGCGTGCGGCCGGCGCGCGGCGTGTCAGGGGCCGGCTCGCGGCGGGTCAGCGGGTGGCCGGGGAGGTGAGCAGGTAGGGGTCGCCGGCGCGGGTCCGGTGGGTGGTCGGCTGCCAGCCGTACGCGGCCAGCAGCCGCGCGCACTTGGCGAGCGCGGCCGGCGCGGAGGTCGGCTGCGTCCAGGTGACCTCGGCGAGTCCGGGGTGCGCCGAGGCGGTCACCCGGTAGCCGGGGGAGTCCGGGCGGGCCGGCGGGCAGCCCGCGGCCTCCAGCGCCAGCGCCACCGCGTGCACCGGCCGGTCCCGCTCCCAGGGCGCCGGGACGCCGGTCGCGCCGTTCGCGAGCACCGCGCGGATCTGCAGCAGGCCCTCCCAGGCCGCGGCCACCTCCGCGGCGCGCCGGGCCCGCACGGCGGGCGGCGGGGCCGGCCGGTCGCCCGTGCCGTCGTCCGCGCGGAACGAGCCCCCGGCCGCCGGGCCCTCCGGCGGCTCGCCGCCGCCGCCGCGCTTCATGTCCCCGTGGCCCTCTCCGCGCCCGTCCGCGCCCCCCGGGATGCCTCCACGCCCCTCCTCGCCGGGCCCGTCCGCGCCCTCCCGGACGCCTGCGCGCCCCGCGCCTCGCCCGGCGGCCTGCGCCAACTCCTCGCGCAGCCGCCGCCCTTCGGCGGTGAGGTAGTGGCTGTGGTGGCCGCCGCGGCCGTGCGGCACCGCGAGGCCCGCGGCGACCAGGGCGGTGCACACCCGCGGGTCCGCGGACAGCCGCCCGGTCGACGGGTCGGAGCCGCTCACCGCCCTGCGCTGCGCCGGCGAGAGTTTCCTGGTCATGCCGCGGAGCCTACTGCCGGGCGCCGACATCACGGCCGCGGAATTCTTCGGAACGCGTACATCACGGCCCCCGCGCGCGACCGCGTACAACCCCGGGTGTAGCTTCCCGGTCCAACGCAACGAAAGCCGAACGGGGAGTGGCCCGGGGGCGGTTCCGCAAATTCCAGGGAGCAGTGGGAGCAGTGATGAGAGAGCCGTATCGGATACGCAGAAGATCCGCCGTGACGGGCGCCGCCATGATCGCCGCGGTGGCAATCGGGGGAGTGGTGTTCGCGTCGCCCGCGTCCGCGCACACCAGCGACTGGTCGGTGACGTGCGATTCGGTGTCCGTGCATCTGAAGGACTACAACAAGCGGGTCACGAACTCCGTGACGCTGAAGATCGTCGGCGGCGAGGGCGCGCTGGCCGACAACCCCGACTTCGGCAGCACGTTCACCTACACCGGCGCGTTGCCGCCGCACGACGCGCCGCTCCAGGTGCGCCTGGTGGTGACCGCGGGGGACGGCTCTCGCTACAACGTCGACCAGGTCAAGACCTCGCAGCCGTGCGAGAAGCCGCCGACCACGCCGCCTCCCACGACCACGCCGCCGACCACGGCGCCGCCCACCACGGCCCCGCCGACGACCGCGCCTCCCATCACCGTGCCGCCCACCACGACCGCGCCGCCGACGACGCCGACCACGACCGCGCCGCCCACCAGCAGCGCCCCCGCGGTCCCGGCCACGACCTCGCCCGCGTCCGGCGACCTCGCGGAGACCGGCAGCTCCAACGCCACGCCGGTGATCGCGGGAATCGCCGCGGCCGCGGTGGTCGTGGGCGCCGGCGCATTGGTGATCACGCGCAAGAGGCGTTCCTCGTCGCACCGCTGATCCCCTTCCACCGGCTGATCGCCGAAAGGCGGATGATCACCGTGCCGCAGGCGAATTCCGCCGCCCGGTAAGTGAATTCCCCGTCGGCCCCGCGGCCGGCGGGAATTCGCGTGCGCGCAGTCGTGGACGCCGGCGCTTACGCGTGCGCGATCCTGGCCGGCGCGACCTCGCTGCCGACGGTCGGCGAGTGGATCGCGGATGTGCCAGCCGACGTGCTGGAGGCGCGACCGGCAGACGATCCCGAGCTGCCCCGCAGGCGACGTCCTCAAGCAGCTTCCGTGAAGCCGCCGAGCCGTCACGACGGGGATGTGGTGCGGTCAGGGCGGCGGGCGGCTACGAGTACGGGGCCGCCAGGGGCCGTGGGGATGTGGCGGAGGTCCTGGAACCCGAGGTCACTGAGTGCGCGGCTCATGCGGGGGCGGTCAGGGCGCTGCCGCCGTTGCGGGCGGCGGTCCAGTCGGCGACGGCGGCGAGCAGGGGGTCGTGGGGTGCGGGGTTGGTGCCCGTCACCAGCCATCCGCCGTCGGTGAGGGCAGCCGCCACATGGGGGAGACAGGCCTGCAGCACGTCGTCGGAGAGGAACGGCGCGGGCAGCCAGATCAGATCGTAGAGATCCCGTTCGCGCAGATCGACGGCGTCCTGATGCCGCACCTCGACTCGGTCGGCGGCACCGGGCCTTGCCTTGTCCAGCTCCCGGTGGGCCAGCCGGATCGCCCGCTCCAGGCTGTCGATCCCGGTCACGTGGACCTGCGGCAGGTCCTGGGCCAGCGCGAGGGCGAGTGCCCCGGTCCCGGTGCCGATGTCCAGGACGCGGCTGCCCGCGGTGGCGAGCCGGTCGGCGAGTCCCGGCAGCGAGGGCACGAGACGGGTGGCGAGCGCGTGCCCGGTGCCCGCGGAGGCGCGTCCCTGATCGATCAGTACGTCGTCGCTCTGCGCGTCCCACCCCGTCACGGCCTCGCCGCCGGCTGCGGCGACCGCCTGCCGCATCGAACTGAGCCGAGCCGACGCCATGTTGGAAGCCGCGGGACCGAGTTGCAGCACGGGAGCGGGGACCAGCTTTTCCCCGTCCCGTCGCACCACTCCGGCCGCCACCAGCACCGCGGTACGCGCCGGGTCCGCCGCCAGAGCCTCCTCCAACGAGCCCGTCCCGGTCTCCCGCAAGGTCGCGACCATCGCGGCCAGCGCCCACAGATGACCTTCCAGCATGGCCGCCGGATCACTCTGCTCGACGTGGTCGTTCATGCCTCACTGCTCCTCGTTCGATACGTTCGACACCTCGCCGCACAGGGCACGGTCCGGCCGACCGGGCCAACGGGGCGGATTCGGGTGCTGCGCCGCGCAGGTGGACCCGGTGGGGTGTCAACGGCCGGTCGGACATCGTAAGTCGGCCGTACCTCCGGCAACTCACCGCCCTGGGGTCACCCGGGCGAAGCAGGCGTGGGCCGTCGCCGGGACCATGTCACCAACTGGCGGGGGCGAGCAGCTCGTTGCGGTGGGCCTCGGCCCAGTCGGTGAAGCTGCGCGCCGGGCGGTTCGTGACGGCGGTGACGTCGTCCGTCGGCTCGGCGCTCCACGGTTCCAGGGTGGAGCGGAATTGCTCCTTGACGGCGTTCGCGTGCTCTTCGGGCATGCCGTAGGACACCATCTGCGCGACCCAGCCGGTCGGATCGGCCTCGGCGTACTGCAGGTCGCGGCCCAGCACCTTGCCGAGGATGGCGACCTGGTCGGCGGGGCTGAGCGGATCGGGCCCCGTGAGCTCGTAGATCCGGTGGTGGTGGCCGCCCTGGGTGAGGCAGGCCGCGGCGACCGCGGCGATGTCCGCGGGGTCGACGAAGGCGCCCCGGCCCGCGGCGAACGGGGCGTGCACGACCTGGTCGCCCGTGATCATTCTTACCCAGTTGAGCGCGTTGGACATGAAGCCAGTGGGCCGCAGGAACGTCCAGTCGATGCCGCTGCCGCCAATGGCGTCCTCGTCGGCCCGGTGCAGACTGGTGATCGGGTCGGTGGCGCCGTGTGCGACGTTGCGTACGGACAGCTTGACGATCCGCTCGACGCCCGCTTGCTGCGCCGCGTCGATGAGCCGCCGGCCGTGCGCGGCTATGTTGAGCCCCTCGGTCAGCGAGAACACGGTGCGTACGCCGTCCAGCACGGGTGCCAGATCGTCGTCGCCGAGATCGGCCACGACCTTCTCGGTGCCTTCGGGGAAAACCGCGTCGGGATTGCGGGTGAGGACCCGAAGGTGATCCGCCTGGGCGGGGAGAAGCGCTTTGACGACTTCCGAACCGATGGTGCCGGTGGCTCCGGTGATCAAAATCATGGCCTGTGGTCCTTTGCTTGATACGGGGTTCCGAGGCGAACGGGGAGGGAACTCGGCCGGCCGGACTCGCCGGGCGCCGAGAGAGAAGTTGCCGGGCCGCGCCCCTGCGCGATCACCCATCACTAGATCGTCAGGATCATTGATGAGATTAGTCAGTAGAACTGACTTCGTCAAGGCGCCGCCGAGTGTCTCCGCTGGGTGTCGACGGGCTGTGATGACGGGCTGTCCAGCGATGGATGCCCTCTTGTGACCTCACGCCGTCCGCCATTGCCACGGTGTATGGTCGTAAGAGTTACTGACCAATAGCATCGATCCAGGGTCACCTGACGCGGCCGTCGGCAGGCGCGCCACGTCTCGGCGCGACCCAAGGACTGTTCACATGCGGAGAAGACAGAAAGAAAGAGGTAGCGCTATGACGTCGTCATCAAGCCCGACGGGCAGGCGGGCCGTCGTCGACACCCACGAGATGGTCCTGATCCACCGCGTCATCCGGCGCGAGTTCGGTCAGCTGCCCCGACTGCTGCGCTCCGCGGCCGGTGACCGCGCGCGGTCCAAGGTCATCGGCGCGCACGCCCGGGAGATGGTGAGCTTCCTGCACACGCACCACTGCGGCGAGGACGAGCTGCTCTTCCCCCTGCTCCGCGAACGGGCCGCGCTCGACCCCGAGTTGATGGACCGGATGGACGCCCAGCACGAGCAGGTCGACAATGCCGTCACGGGCATCGGCGCGGAGCTGCCCGGATGGACGGCGAGCGCGGACGCCGCCGCCGGCGAGCGGATGGCGGCCCTCATCGAGGCCATGATGCCGACGCTGATCGATCACCTGGCCGAGGAGGAGCAGAAACTGCTTCCGATCGTCTCCGTCACGGTGACGCAGCGCGAATGGGACGCGCTCGGCAAGCACGGGATGAGCGCGATTCCGCTCACGCGGCGGCTGGTCATGCTCGGCCACATCACCGAGGAGGCCGATGACGTGGAAAGGCAGACGTTTCTGAAAGTCGTGCCGGCGCCGGCACGCTTGGCCTACAAACTGATCGGCCACCGCCAGTTCACCCGCGAAACCGCCACGATCCGCCGCTGACCGTCCAGCGATCCCACACCGCACCCCGAACCTCCGCGCGGGCCACGGTGACGGTCACCTTCAGCCGCCGGCGCGCCGGCCCGCGGCGGTGTCCGCGCGTTGCCGCGACGGGGTCGGCGGCGGCCTGGCTCAGCGGCGTTGGCGTAGGGTGTGGACCTCGTGGGATCAGGTGAGCGATGAGGCCGAGAGAGGCATGGACGACGAGCAGCGGATGAACCTTGGGGTGCTGTTGTTCATCCCCTATCGGTACTCCGAGGACCGGATGTTCCGGGCTCTCCAGGACGCCGGGTTCGACGACTGGACGCTCGCCCAGTGCCGGGTCTTCCAGCGGATCGCCCCGGACGGTTCACGCCTCACGGACCTTGCGGACCAGGCACAGGTGACCAAGCAGAGCGCCGGCGTACTGGTCGACCAGTTGGAACGCCTGGGTTACGTCCGCCGGGTGCCGGACCCCAGTGACGGCCGCGCCCGGCTGATCGTGATCGAGGAACGCGGTCGGCGGGCCGTCGAGGTGGCCTCAGCAACACTCGACGACATCCTCGCCGAGTGGAAGGCGTATCTGGGCACCCGCAATTTCGCCCTGCTGCACCAGATCCTGGACCAGCTCCGCGAGATCACCGACCCGTACGCCCGCTAGTCCCGGCGGCACCGCATCGTCGGCGCCCCGCTCCCCTTCATCCCGGACCGCCCGCGCCCCGCAGACTTACGCCGACGCCGCCGATTGCTGTCCGGTGGCGGCGGCAGCGCCCCTCCATTCACCGGCCGCCACATTAGTCAGCAATCCTTAGTATCGTACGCCGTGGCAATGATCTTGGGACGAGGTTCCAGAGAGGGGGCGGACGGCGCGGGCGGAGGGTGGGAACTGTGCTCGCGCCGCCGGGGCCGGGCCGGCGGCGATCCGGGGCAGCGGTGCGAGATCACCGACCCGTACGTGGGCTGCCCCCCACCCAGAATCGCGTCCGCAACCGGCTCGCGCGTGCCCGGTCCACCTGGCTCGGCGGGCCTCGGCATACTCGGGCGTCGCCTTGTCTTTAGTCAGGTTCTATGACTAAAATTGGCGATCGGACCTTCACCGCATACGGCGCGCCGGCATCGGCGGCGCTCTGAGGAGGTTCGACTCAGCCTCGACAGAGAGCGAACGTCATGAAGTTTCTCGTCCTCGGAGCAACCGGTCGTACCGGCGTCCACTTCGTCAAAAAGGCACTCGACCAGGGACACCACGTCACCGCTCTCGTTCGGAGGGCCGACGCCAAGGTTGACCCGCGCGCCCAGGTCGTCAGCGGAGCCACCACTGACGCCGCCGTGATCGCGGCGGCGGCCGAGGGCCACGACGCTGTCATCAGCACGCTCGGAAACTCCAGCGAAGCCCCGACGCTGATCACCGACACCGTCCGCGCGGTCATCGCCTCGGCGAAAATCTCCGGCGTCGACCGATTCCTCATCGTGTCCGCCTTCGGAGTCGGCGACTCCCTTCCCAAAACCTCATTCCTCGTACACGCCATTGTGAGCAGCATGCTCCAAAAGAAATACGAGGACAAGGTCGCGGCGGAAGCGCTCCTGAAGGCCAGTGACCTGAAATGGACCGTCGAATACCCCGGTCCGTTGAGCAACCGAAGCAACACCCGCTACTCGGCGATCGTGCTGGAGGATCTCGAGAAGCTGTCGCTCTTCCCCTCGACCGCTCGCGAGAACGTCGCCGACTTCCTCCTCCGCTCCGCCGTCGAAGGCACCCACATCCGTCAGATCGTCGTCGTCGCCGACGCCAAGTAGGCCATCGGGGCAGGACTTCGGCAGAGCCGGGTGACGTGGGAACCGCTGCGGGCAGGCCCGAAGTTCACCGGGGTGTCATCCCGCAGCCGGGAAACCCGGGCTTCTCCAGCCAGTGCAGCCGCTTCAGCAGGTCCGCCGGCTCCGGGAGCGTCGCGTACGCCACATGAAGCTCCGGCTGAGCGTCGGCTTTAGGATCGGGGGATGGATCTTCGACGGCCGCGGCTGCCGCGGTCCCGGCGCGCCCGGTGGTTCGCCGCGGTCGGCGCGCTCGCCGTGCTGCTCGCCGGCGGGGAGCCGCGGCCGCCGCCGCGGCGTCCGGCGGCGGGCCCGCGGTGCACCGCAGCGACGCGATGCTGACCGGCGCGGGCGGAGTCCGCCTGGACACCTCGTACTTCACCGCGGGCGGCGCCGGGCGCAGACCAGCGGTGCTGCTCGCGCACGGCTTCGGCGGCAGCAAGGACGACGTGCGCGGCCAGGCGGAGTCGCTGGCCCGGCACGGCTACGCGGTGCTGACCTGGTCCGCCCGCGGCTTCGGCCGCTCCGGCGGCTCGATCGCGCTGAACGCGCCGGACGCCGAGGTCGCCGACGTCAGCCGGCTCGTCGACTGGCTGGCCGCCCGGCCCGAGGTGCGGCTGGACGCGCCGGGCGACCCGCGGGTCGGCATCACCGGCGTCTCGTACGGCGGCGCGGTCTCGCTGCTGGCCGCCGGGCACGACCGCAGGATCGACGCGATCGCGCCGCGCGAGACGTACTGGAACCTCAGCGACGCGCTCTTCCCGGACGGCGTCTACAAGAAGCTGTGGGCCGGCGTCTTCTTCTCCTCCGGCTCCCTGCCGTCGTCCGCGGAACCCCCGGCCGGCGCCCCGGCGGACACCGCGCGCCCCGCGTCCCCGCAGCCGACACCCCCACCGTCCGCGCCGTCCGCGCCGTCCGCGCCGACCGGCGCCGCCGGCGCCCAGGGGCCCGTCGCCGCACCGCTGTGCGGCCGCTTCACCCCGGACATCTGCGCGCTGTACCAGCGCGTCGCGCAGTCCGGGCGGCCGGACGCCGCGGCCGTCGCGAAGCTCACCGCGCTGAGCCCGTCCGCGCTCGCCGGCCGGATCAAGGTCCCCGCGCTGATCGTGCAGGGCCAGAGCGACTCGCTGTTCACCCTCGCCCAGTCCGACGCGATGGCCCGGTCGATCCGGGCGGCCGGCGCGCCGGTGTCCGTCGACTGGATCTCCGGCGGCCACGACGGCGGCGACACCGAGGACGCCAGGATCGACCGCAGGGTGAGCGCCTGGTTCGACCACTACCTCAAGGGCGACTCCGCCGCGCACACCGGCCCCGCCTTCCGCGTCACCCGCACCGGCGGCCTGGACTCCACCGACGGCACCGCGGTGCTGCGCGGCGCGAGCGGCGGCGGCTACCCCGGGCTCGACGGCTCCCGGCGCCGGCAGATCGCGCTGGCCGGCCCGGCGCAGCCGGTCGCCAACCCGCCCGGCGGCGCGCCGCCCGCGATCTCCTCGGTGCCGGGCCTCGGCACGCTGAGCGGACTGTCCTCGCTGTCCGCGTTGTCGTCGGCGGGCGCCGGCCTGTCGGTGGACTTCCCCGGGCAGTTCGCGCGGTTCACCTCCGCGAAGCTCTCCCAGGCGGTCACCGTGACCGGCGCGCCCTCGGTCACCGTGAAGGTCGCCACCGGCGCACCGGACGCGGTGCTCTTCGCCAAGCTCTACGACGTCGGGCCGGACGGCAAGCAGACGCTGCCCGCCTCGCTCGCCACCCCGCTGCGGATCGCCGGCTCGCCGCAGGGGACGGCCGTACGGGTGCGCCTGCCCGCGGTCGACCACCGGTTCGCCGCCGGGCACCGGCTCGCGCTGGTGCTGGCGAGCACCGACATGGGCTACGCGTCGCCGGCCGCGCCCGCCGCCTACACCGTCTCGCTGGCCTCGCCGGATCTCATGCTGCCCACCGACCCGCAGTTGGCGGCCGACGCCGCGCCGCTGCCGGGATGGGTGTGGGTGCTGCCGCCGGTGGCGCTCGCGGTCGCCGCGGCCCTGCTGCTCACCGGCCGCCGCCGGGTCCGGCCCCGGCCCGCGGACCCCGCGCTGGCCGAGGTGCCGCTGACCATCACCGGGCTGAGCAAGCGGTACGCGGGCGCGTCGGGCCGCTACGCGGTGCGCGAGCTGTCCTTCCGCGTCGAGGCGGGGCAGGTGCTCGGCCTGCTCGGGCCGAACGGCGCGGGCAAGACCACCACGCTGCGCATGCTGATGGGCCTGATCCGCCCGGACGAGGGGGAGATCAGGGTCTTCGGCGAGACGGTGCGGCCGGGCGCGCCGGTGCTCTCGCGGGTCGGCGCGTTCGTGGAGGGCGCCGGCTTCCTGCCGCACCTGACCGGCCGCGCCAACCTCGACCTGTACTGGCAGGCCACCGGGCGACCGGGGACGGACGCCCACCTGGCCGAGGCGCTGGAGATCGCCGGGCTCGGCGACGCGCTGGAGCGCGCGGTGCGCACGTACTCGCAGGGCATGCGGCAGCGCCTGGCCATCGCCCAGGCCATGCTGGGCCTGCCCGACCTGCTGATCCTCGACGAGCCGACCAACGGCCTGGACCCGCCGCAGATCCGCGAGATGCGCGAGGTGATGATCCGTTACGCCGGGACCGGCCGCACGGTCATCGTCTCCAGCCATCTGCTGTCCGAGGTCGAGCAGACCTGCTCGCACCTGGTGGTGATGGACCGCGGCCGGCTGGTGACCGCGGGACCGGTCGCCGAGATCGTCGGGTCCGCGGACACCGTCCTGATCGGCGTCGAGGGCGAGCTGCCGCAGACCCTGGTGGACGAGGTGGCCGCGCTGCCCGGCGTGGCGACCGCGGTCCGCGAGGAGGACGGCCTGCTCGCCGTGCTCGACGGCATGACCGCCCCGCAACTGGTGGCCGAACTCGTCCGGCGGGGGGTGGCGGTGACCCAGGTGGGCCCGCACCGCCGGCTGGAGGACGCCTTCCTGACCCTGATCGGAGGCCCGGCATGAGCGCCGCGCCCGCACCCGCGCCCGTCCCCGCGCCGACGCCCGGTGAGGGGAGCACGCCCGGCGGCGCGCCCGGCCGCACCCCCGCCGCCGGACCGCCCCCGGACGGTCCGGCTCCCGGCGGCGGCCCGGCCCTCGCGCCGCGCGATCCGCGCGGCAGCGGCGGCACCGCGCCCGGCTACCGGCCCGGCCGCACGCTGCGGCTGCGGGTCGAGGCGCGCCGCCAGGTGCGCAGACGGCGCACGCTGATCGTCTTCGCGCTGCTGGTCGCGCTGCCGTTCATCCTGATCGCCGCGTTCGCGATCGGCGGCACCCCGGACGGCGGCGGCCGCAGAGGCCCGACGCTGATCGACACCGCCACCGCCTCCGGCGCGAACTTCGCCGCGACCTGCCTGTTCGTCTCGGCCGGCTTCGTGCTGGTGGTGCCGGTGGCGCTGTTCTGCGGCGACACGGTGGCCTCGGAGGCGGGCTGGTCCAGCCTGCGCTACCTGCTGGCCGCGCCGGTGCCGCGGGTGCGGCTGCTGGCGGTCAAGCTGACCGTGGCGCTGGGCTTCAGCGCCGCCGCCATCGTGCTGCTGCCGGCGGTCGCGCTGGCGGCCGGCACGGTCGCGTACGGCTGGGGCGATCTGGAGCTGCCGGCCGGCGGGGCGCTGCCGGCCGGGAGCGCGCTGCCGCGGGTCGCGGTCGTGGTGGCGTACATCTTCGTCGGCCAACTGGTCACCGCGGCGCTGGCGTTCTGGCTCTCCACGGTCACCGACGCGCCGCTGGGCGCGGTCGGCGGCGCGGTGGGGCTGACCATCGTCGGCAATGTGCTGGACGCGGTGACCGCGCTCGGCTCGTGGCGGGACGTGCTGCCCGCGCACTGGCAGTTCGCCTGGGCGGACGCGATCCAGCCGACCATGGAGTGGACCGGCATGCTCCAGGGCCTGTCGGTCTCCGTCTCGTACGCGCTGGTGCTCGGCGCGCTCGCCTTCCGGGGCTTTCGCACCAAGGACATCGTGTCCTGACGGCGTGTCGCCTCCCCGGCGCCGCGGCGGTGTCCCTGACGCGGCGTCGCCTCGCGGGCGGCGTCCCGCACGCGGAGGGCGGCGTGTCCAGACCTGTCATGCCCATGATTTGCCCAAGGATTCGGCCGTCCGGGTAAAGCGCAGCCCTGCAAACGGCGTATTCGCTTGTTCAGCCGATGATCCGGATATGTGATCGCGTCAACCGCCCTGCGCGGTCGTACGGCACATGTGGAGATCGTCGACACAAGGAGCGTCCATGCACAGACTTCGTCCGCGGCCGCGCGCCGTGGCCGCCGCGGCCGGCGTCACCGCCCTCACCGCCGCCGCTCTGATCGCAGCTCCGTCGGCGGGGCCGGCGCTCGCCGCGCCCGCCCGGTCGGCGCCCGCGGCCCAGGCCGCGCCGGCCGTCAAAGCGGTGCCCGCGGTCACCGGCCACCGGCTCGTGCACGGCGTCAGCAGCCCGCTGAGCAGCGCCCAGTGCCAGGCCAAGTGGGGCATCAACTGCTACACGCCGCTGCAGTACCGGCAGGCGTACGACCTGAAGCCGCTGTACCGCGCCGGGGTGACCGGCAAGGGCCGCACCATCGTGATCGTGGACTCGTTCGGCTCGCCGACGATCCAGCACGACCTCGACGTCTACAGCGCCCAGTTCGGCATCCCCAGCAGCAAGGTGCAGGTCGTCAAGTGGGGCGACGTGCCGCCGTTCGACCCGACTGACCCCGACCACACCGGGTGGGCCGGGGAGTCCACGCTCGACGTCGAGATGGCGCACGCCGTCGCGCCGGACGCGCACATCGTGCTGGTGGAGACCGGCGTCGCCGAGACCGAGGGCGTCACCGGCCTGCCGGAGATGATGGACGCGGAGAAGGCACTGATCGACCGCGGCGTCGGCGACGTCATCACCCAGAGCTTCGGCGCCACCGAGAACACCTTCCCCGGCTTCGACCAGGGCGACTTCTCCAGCATCCAGAAGCTCAGGTACGCGTTCAAGGACGCGCAGAAGCACGGCGTGACGGTGCTGGCGTCCTCCGGGGACGGCGGGGCCACCGACGCCACCGAGGACGGCAGCGGCAACTACCCGTACCCGGTGAACTCCTGGCCGTCCGCCGACCCGCTGGTCACCTCGATCGGCGGCACCCAACTGCACCTGGACGACGCGGGCGACCGCACCGCCCCGGACAGCGTCTACAACGACTACGGCGCGGGCGGCGGCGGCCAGTCGCACGTCTTCACCCGGCCCTCGTACCAGAACGGCGTCAGGAACGTGGTCGGCGACCGGCGCGGCACCCCGGACATCTCGATGTCCGCGGCCGTGGACGGCGGCGCGTGGGTGTACTCCAGCTACGACCCGACCGCGGTCGGCTGGGACGTCTACGGCGGCACCAGCGAGGCCAGCCCGCTGTTCTCCGGGATCGTCGCGCTGGCCGACCAGTTCGGCGGCCACCGGGTCGGCGACATCCACCAGGCCCTCTACGCCCTGGCCAAGGGCGGCGCGAAGTTCGGCGGCGTGGTCGACGTCGCCGACGGCACGAACAACTCCTACGACGGCGTCACCGGCTACACCGCCGTCAAGGGCTACGACATGGCGACCGGTGTGGGCACGCCGGACGCCGCGCGCTTCGTGCCCGCGCTGGCCCTGACCAGTTGGGGGCGCTGAGCCGGTCCGGGTGCGTCCGGGCAGCTCATGAGGGGTCACCGCCGCGTCCGCAGCGGCGCGGCGGTGACCCGCGGCGGCGGGGTGCGGGAGCCC